>JADJUW010000001.1:1260000-1561250 GCA_016716835.1 Myxococcales bacterium
CCGTCTTGCTGGCATTTCAACCAGAAGACTATCGAGTTCTTACTTCTATCTTACTACGTCGTCGCGTTCTTCAGAGCCAACAGGGGTTGGTCCGTAACTTCGACGATAAAACTCACTCTATCTTATCGCTTGCTATCTAGTTTTCAGAGAACTGCGCCAGTTTCCTGGTGCCCACTCTCACCGGCTAAAAGCCGTTGGAAGGGATACGGACACTAGAGAAAAGTGCCCTAGGCGTCAAGCACATAGATTTTATTTTTGGAGAATCCTGCGGAATCAAAAACAAGCGCTGGTAAGCCCGTGAAATCGGTCAATCCTGCTCCTCATCAGCGAGGTCTTCTTGGTGGCGCATGTGCGGCTGACCAGCCTCCGTGGCCCGCGGAAACAAGGGCGGCGGCCGTAGGTTTTTCACTTCTGGTACGACCTGCCCCCAAATGAGAAATACCAAGATCCACAGACTTGGCGCGATCACCAGGGTCTCGGGATAGAGCTGCAGCATCCCAAACAGCGCGCCGTACGCCATGACCAGGCCGACGGTCCACGTTTTCCACCGGCTGTTGGTCTTGCCGGCCTTTAGCATGCGCAGCGACGAGACCATCAAGAACGCGCCGACTAGCATCGCGATCGGCAAATAACGCCATTGCGCTGCGCTCACCGTCCAAGTTTCCGGCAGCAACTTGGCCCCGCCAAATGTCGCAGCGCCCGGCTGCGCATATTTGTAAAACGCTAAAAACCAGATGGCAAATAGCCCGCCTGCCAACGTCGTCGGCACGCCAAAGAAGATCTTCGTGGGCACCGCCTCGTCGCTGTGAATGTTGTAACGCGCGAGGCGAAACACCGCGCCAATCACCCATAGCAGCGAACAGGCGGCGCAAAACCACAGGTAAGCGTCGGAATAGCCAAAGGCGCGCTGATTAGCCTCGATGAAGGCAAACGACAGCCACGCCGGTGCAATCCCAAAATTTAAAAAGTCGGCAAACGAGTCGAGCTGCACACCGAGTTCGGAGGTGCCGCGCACCAGCCTTGCGACAAAGCCGTCGAGCCGATCTGTCAGCGACGCCAACACGACGAGCCACGCCGCGAGATCATAGCGACCGTGGCTTGCGCCCCAGATAGAGCCTAGGCCGAGAATTAGGCTAAGCGCGGTGATCGAGTTGGGGGCGAGATAGCGCCAAAAACGCTTCGGATCGTCGGCGCCCACGGCCACCACGGGATGGCTCATTTGGACTCTCCCGCAGGTGGCGGCGCCAGCACATGCTCCGCGAGCCGTCCACCAAGATTTTTAACCATAAGACTTTGCACGGACTGTTCAAGCGCGGCGCGTTCGGCGGCGTCGACGTAAATAAATCGCACGCCCATGCCAGGCTCGCGCCCCTCGGCGTCGCCTTCCTCGATCACGCGCTCGACCTGGCCTCGCAAGCGAATCGGCTCCGCCTCGCCAGGCAAAAACAGCGCGAACGCGAACTCCGTGCCAACGGCGACGGGGTTCTTGGTCGGAATGAACGTGCCACCCTGCGAGATGTTCTTGGTGTAGTCGGCGAAGAAGGCGTTTACCCGCGTATATTCGACGCGCAATTCGATTGCTTGGCGATCGCCATCGCGACGATCAGGCTCCCCGCTCATGGATGGCGCCGTACCACACTTTTACGGCCGGCTCAATCATCCCTCCCTACGCACCGCTGAGCTGCCAAAGTTACTTGCCCTGCCCGTGTGCGGTCGCTAAAACGTGAAGGTGCAGCGACGACGCACCTTATGGTCGGCGCTAGGGTGGGCCTTTGGCCTGGGCATGGCCCTAGCGATCGCGATGGTGTTTGTCCAAACGCCGCTGCTAAACACCCTAGGTTATGAAGCGGCGGCGGCGCTCGCCGTGCTTGGATCGCTTGCCGGCCTGCTCTTGGCCGCGACGGCACCCACCGCCGCACCCTTTGACGCTAAAAGCGCGGCCGTAACCGGCGCCAAGCGAGGCGCGGCAGGGCTGCTGATTGTCATCGCCTCGGTCGGGCTTCGTGGGCTGTGGCATCCAACCTGCGATTTGCATCAAGCCATGGGTTGGCTCGCGTTGCTGCCGCTGCCCTCGCTGCTGCTGGGTGCGGCCGCCGGCGCCACGGTGGCCTATGTTGTTTCGGAGCTGGCCGTAAAACCCGCATGGCGCCCGGCGGTATCGGCCATAGTAGCGCTGCTAGTTTGGCTCGCGATCGCCGGCAGCGCCCTGTGGCGCGTCTACCACCACCCGACCGCGCGCTCGTACAGCCCGTGGGTCGGCTACTTTCCCGGCAATCTCTATGACGAGCTGATCGAGGTGCCAGCGGCCTTGTGGTGGGCGCGGCTCGAGCAAGGCGCGTGGGCGCTCGCGGCGCTGGCGGCTTGTGCATGGCATCGCCAGCGCCGCGTACGCAGCGCGATCACGGTGGGCCCCTCCGTGCGCGTTGGCCGCGTGGCGCTCGCGTCAACGGCCTGCGCAATCGCGCTGGCCTCGCACAGCGGCGCCCACGAGTACCGCCTTGATCGCCACGACATCGCGCGTGCGCTTGGTGGCGTTCGAGAAAACGAACATTTCTCAATTTACTACGAGGTGGCCGATGCGGAGGTCGCGGCGGCAATCGACGACATTGCGCGCGAGCACGAATTTCGCCTCGATCAAGTTAAGCGCGTGCTCGCCATCGACCGGCTTGGTGGCAAGATTCGTTCGTTCTATTTTTCCTCGCCAGCACAAAAGACGCGATGGTTCGGCGCGCGTTACACCGAGATGGCAAGGCCGTGGCAGCGCGAAATTTTTCTCGCGCATGCGGCCTTCCCGCATCCCTCGCTGCGTCATGAGATCGCACACGTCGTGGCGGGCGAACTCGGCGATCCGTGGTTTGCCGTTAGCTCAAGGCGCTGGCATGGCTTGCCTATTCTGGCCAACCCCGGCGTCATCGAAGGCTCGGCTGTCATGGCTGATTGGCCGGGTTCCTATGGCAGCGAGCTGACACCACATCAAGCGACCGCGGTGCTGCAGCAACTCGGCTGGGCGCCCAGCGCGTCGCAATTAATGTCGCTCGCGTTTTTCGGCGCCGCGTCAGCGCAGGGCTATACCTCGGCGGGCTCGCTCATGCGCTATGTGCACGAGACGCATGGCGTGGCGGCTTGGCAGGCCTTGTATCGCAATGGCGGCGATACGCAGGCTGCGCTGCAACTATCGCTTTCGCAGCTAGAGGCCAATTGGCGGCAATTTCTTGCAGGCGTCGCATTGCCCGACGGCGCGGTTGAAGCGGTGCGCGAGCGCTATGCCCGCCCGAGCGTGTTTGTGCGGCGCTGCCCGCACGACGTCGCCGCGTTGATGGAGACGCTGCGCACGCGCACGCCGGGGGAGGCCTCGCCGTCCGGTCGGCTCGCCACATTGCACGCGATCTGCAATCTAATGCCAACGCCCGACATGATGTTGGCGCTTGGCCAGTGGTCGATCACAAGCGCGCGGGCGCTAGCCATTGGCTATTTTTATCAGGTGGCGCGCAACCCGGGGCTGGATGCCGGCAACCGCGGCGAGGCTTACTGGCATTTGACGATCTTGGCGCTTGAAGGGCCCAACGCGCAGGTGCTTGTCGACGAGGCCCTGCGACTGCATTTGCCGCTGGTGTGGCGGCGCCGCATGACCATGTTAGACGCCATCGTGCGCGGACCGACGTCGTGGCGTCACGCGATCCTGCCTTACCTGTTTGCCGAGATTAGCGCCGCGCCGCGGCCTAGCTACCCGCTTGTCCTGCCGGATGTAGATGCTGCGCAACCGCCCGCGGAAGCCTGGCTAGGGCCGTACCTGCGCATGCGCGACGCCGCCGTTGCCGGCGACGATGCGCGCGTGCTGCGCGACGCGCCGCTGGCGCTAGCCGCCGTAAAGGCGACGCTGTATCGCGGCGCACTCGGGCGTTTCATCGTGGAAGCGGCGTGGCGGGCCCAGGATGATGCGGCGCTGGCGCTGGGACTCAGCGTGCTCGCCGAAGCCGGCCAGTCTGCCATGGATCGCCACTATGGCGAAGACTGGCAGGCGCGCCGCGATTTCTACGGCAAGCGGCTAGCCCGCACGGCCGCTACATCCCCGCAACAATAAGCCACTTGTCGCCGTTCCACTCCAGCACGAGCTCGTTCTGATCGCGCTTGTCTGGACGCCTGGCGCTGTCGTTCATATCCTTGACCGTAAAGCTCGCGTCCACCAAAACCTCAACGCGCGCCAGGCAACCTGGCGTTAGGTCACGCCCTTCGCTTGGGCACTCGCGCCGAATATGCTGGTAGCGCAGCGAATAGCGCACGTCAGACACGCGCTGAAAGCGGCTCGCGAGCACCTCTTTGAGGCCTTCGTAGCCGTAGTCATCGGCGATACTCGGGGTGCCGCCATCCTCACGATAATTTTCCGACGCCAAGAGCAGCAAGGTCTTGGCGTCGCCGCTTTCGACGGCGTTGCGGTAAGTTTCGAGCACCTTGAGCACGTCCTGATTCATCGCGGTATCGGGAATGCGCGTACCTGGGATGGTCTGCTGTTTTTTGGCGCACGCGCCTATCCCCGACGCCAACATGCAGACAAACACGACCGAGCGAACCATAAGCGATGACTCCTAACAGGTTGAGTAAAGGTACCGGTGACACCGTACACCGTGTGCACGAATCGCGCCAAGATTCGCCGTGCACATATGGAGCTGAGTGCCAGCGGCATGGGCACGGCAGCCATGGCGAGTCCCGCAAATTCGACGACGCGTTGCCAATCTGGCGCGCGAATTCTTGTAGGCTTGGCCAAGATGTCATCCTTGCGCCAGCGGCTCGTGGAAGAGCATCTGTATTTGGCCGACAAGGCCGCCAAGCTGATTTTCCGTCGCGTCCAGCACCATATAGAGTGGGAGGAGTTGCTCGCGCTTGGGCATGCCGGGCTCACCGAGGCGGCCAGCCGCTACGACGCAAATGCCGGCGCTAGTTTTTCGACCTATGCTTGGTATCGCGTCCAAGGCGCGATTCTCGATGGCCTGCGCCGGAATTCCCACGTCCCCGCGACCATCTGGAAACAACTCGCCGCCCTGCGCCACGCCGGCGATGTCCTCGAGGCCAAAGCGATCGAAGCGGCCTTGGCCGACAAGCAGGACCATGCCGCAGCCTCAACCCTCGACACGATGCGCCAGCTCGCCGATGCGCTCGCATTAGTCGCGACCTCGACGTCGGTCTCGCTTGATGCGCCGGGCGGCGACGACGCGCGTTTCGCCGATCCCGCCGCCGTGGACCCCGCCCATAAATTGGATGCCGCGAGCGCCGCGAGCGCGCTTGCCGCGGCGATTGCCCAGCTGCCCGAGCAACAGCGCGTGCTCCTGCAGAAAACCTATTGGGAGGACATGTCGCTCAAGGAGGCAGGCGACACCCTCGGGCTCTCGCGATCGTGGGCCAGCCGACTGCACTTACAGGCGCTCATTCGGTTGCGGTACGTGTTGGCTGCGTACAAGTAGCGCGCACGGCCGAGCGCGGTCGCGGGTCATCGCGGCTAGCTAATTAATGAGTCGGACCTGATCGCGCTCATGCCACTGCGCGATGACGCTGGCCTTGACCTCGTCAAGGAGCTCGCCCGCGGCCTCCAGCTCGTCCTCAGGCAGGCCCGGCAAAATGACTTCGGGCCTCGCTAATACAAACGCCAACACGTCGATCGCCGATTGCGGACCGCCAGTTTGAGGATGGCAGTAGATGGTCTCGCCGGCGTCGAACATGCCGGCACCATCGCACCCCGGATCTCAATGCGCAAATTTTTGGCGGCCGGCTATTTTTTGCCAAGGGCCTTGTCGACGACGGCCGACATGGCGTCCGCCGCGACGCCGCCGACCTTGCCTTGGGACCGCAGATCTTTTTGGATGACCTTGCTGGCGTCGCGGACCGCGTTCTTCATGGCGTCGGACAACATTTTTTGCCCCTTTTCCGACAGCCGCGCGCCCTGTTTGAAAGCCGTCTGATTTGGCGTGAATTTGATCTGCTCGGGCACGAATTCGATCTTCACCTGCTTGATGGCGTCAGCATCGGCGCTGCTGCCATCAACCGCGATGCTCAAGATATGGAGGCGGACAAACTCGATCTCGAACAGCTCATTCTTCTCGGGGTCGATCGCAACCAGGCGCGCCCCCGCCAATACGTCCGAGCCGTCCCGTCGTGCCAAGCCCGCCTGAACTCGCTGCGCGAGGCCGAATGAGTCGACCTCGGGCATGTACACCGAGATCGCACTCGGCATTTCGATCTTGCCGGGCAATTTGCGCGCGACCGCGGGCGCGCCCATCGACGTCGCGCCATTGCCAAGTTGGTGCATGCCGTTTGGATTATTATCCGCGTATTCGACTGGCTTTTGCTTGATCGAAAACCCATCCACCTTGGTGACGCGCCGACACCAGTCCTCGTTGCCATCGAACGAAAAGCGAAAGCTATTGGCCTTGGTCGCGCGGTGGCCAACGGTGTCATCGTGTCCCCTGATGCGCCGAGGCTTGCCCTCTAGGGCGTTTTGAAAGGTCACGGCCTCGGGCGCCAACGCCACGCTGAGGTAGACGTTGTTCTTGTCGTCCGCATCGAATTTCGGGAACCCGACTTCGGTGATCATCGCGCCATAAAACTCACGCCGCGCCCGCACGTAGCCGTCGAAATCGGCGATCTCGATCGCCCCGTTGCGCCGCGTCACCTTGCCCGCCATGAAGTCCGCCATCCAGTCAAGGAAGGGCACGCCCATGGCGATGCCGCCGTTAAGCCGCAGATCCTCAAACTTGGTCCGCCCGCGCAGCCGACGTGGCACTTGGTCCGTGCCGTCTTGATAGGCGATGGCCTCCGCCTTGAGCGCGCCGCCTTCGATGGATTTGATTAGCCCGACCGGCACGCCATCAAGCACGAGCTGAAAATGCGCCCGCGTGTAGATGGACTGACTAATCAGGCGATCGATAAACCTCATCGGCGCCCGGATGTTATACGCTTTGCCGGCTGCCGTCTCTCCCAATCATGCGCGACCAATCTGTCATCAACGATCCGGCGTCGCCACCACCACCCGCGCAGACGACGCGGCCTCGCCTACGCCGCATCGCGGTTTCGTTGCCGTTTGCGATGGGGGGCCGTAAGCTTCCGTTTTGGCGGGGGTTTTGGATTGGGCTTGGCGTGATGCTGCCGCTGGTGGCCACCGCGCTGTGGCACGCCTGCAAATCGTTGGTCTTTGATGCCGATATCCCGCTGCCCGACGACGGCGCGGGTGCGCCTCGCGTCGGCTTCATTGAAGCCTTGCGCAATACGGTCGTTTTTGCAGGCCTTGCCTGCACGATCACAACCGGCGGGCTTGGCCGCGCCGTGTGGCGCCGGTCCTTGCGATCCAAATGGCTGGTGACGCTGCTGCTGGCCATGCTGTCGGGCGCCGTGATCGGCATTGCCTGCGGCCTGATCGGCTTTACCGCGCTGGGCTTGCCCGTGGCGGCAACTCATGCCCAGGAATACGGCGAACGCATCCTGCCACTTTTGTGGCGGGCGGCGCTCGCCGGCGGACTTGGGGGCGTCCTAATCGGCCTGCTCTGTCGATCACCCGCCGCCGCGTCCCGCAAGCGCGCGCCCGCAGCGGCCGTCGCGGCCGTCGCGGCGAATCGTTCCGGCGTCAGACCGGGTGTTCACCCCAAAGGCGCCGCGCGCAAAAAGCGGCCCGCCAAGAAAGCGCGCCGATGAGCGAGGTGGCTGGGCACAAGACGCTTCCCCGTGCGGCGCGGTCGGCGCGCGCGCCCAATCGCGTGATTGGGCTGGCGTTGCTCCTTTCTTTATTGCTCTTGCCGTTGCCGTTTGCGGGCTACGTCTTTTACCCGTTCAAGCTGCTCGCCACTTGGATCCATGAGTTTGCCCACGGCATGGTCATGTTGCTCTCGGGCGCCGGCTTTTTTGAGATGAACATCTACCCCAATGGCAGCGGGCTGGCGTCTGCCAATCGCGCCGCGTCGCCGGTTGCGCGCCCGATCATCGCCGCCGCCGGCTACATGGGTGCGCCGATATTTGGCGCCGCCTTGCTCATGATCGCGGTGCGGCAAGATCGCGCGCGCCTTAGCGTCGTCGCGCTTGGCGTCGCGCTGTGTCTGTCGGCCGGCCTGCTCATCGCCAACACGTTTGGCCAGCTCGCCATGCTCGCGGTGGGCGGCGGCCTCATCATCGCCAGCATCGCGCTGCCGGTGCGCGCGGTGCAGTTCGTCGCGTTCTTGGTCGCGGTGCAAAGCTGCATCAACGCCGTGGTCGACATTCGCGTGTTGTATCGCCCAACCCTCGTCGTCGACGGCGTCGTCATCGGTGGCTCGGACGCCCACAGCATGGCGCTGGCGACGTTTGGCACCGAGGCGACCTGGGCGGTGTGGTTTTGGGCCTCGTTGTGGATCGCGTGGTCGCTGCTCGCATTTTTTCTCAGCCTGAAAATGTTGCGCGAACAAGACAGCGGCGCGACGCAGCCGTAGCGCCCTAATGAATCGCCGGCCGGCCCGAGCGCAGCGCGGGGCGCTTGGCCCAGGGCGCGGCCTCGAGATGAAAATGATCGTCGTGATCGCTATCGTAGTCGGGCGAGAGCACGAGGTGAAATAGCTCAGAATAGGTGAGCTGGCAAAAGATTAACCTCAGCTGCTTGGCGGCATCGTCGCCCGGCGCGCCGAGACAATCATAGCCGCGATCAAGGCCCATCTCGTAATGCCGTGCGACCTCAAGAGTGCCAAGTTCGGGCCCGCCTAGCGCATAGACATCCAGCGCGAGGCCGTAGGCGTGCTTGGACCACCGCGTGGTGCCTCGAACGTAGCGGCGCGCATACGCCGACGCGACATACACCGTGTCGACGCCAGCGGGCCGCAAATAACGAGCTGCCTCGGCGAGCGACAACGCGAGCGAGCAATCGATCACGATGGGGCGCGCCGCGCTGCCATACACATAGCGGATCCCCTCAATGGGCCCGGTAAGGCGAACGCCGTCGGCAATCCACCCAAGCCTCGCCGGCGCAAATGGCACGCCGCGTGCGGTTAGCTCGAGTTGACACGGCGATGGCGTCTTCGCCGTAGCAAGCAACGCAAGCATGAGCGCGGCCAACACGCCTGCGATGCTAACACGCGGCGATGGCGACGGCTAGCGCGACGAGTTCATCCAGGCGACAAGCTGGGGCCAGGCATCGGTTAAATAAACGCGTGGTAAGACCAATCGCCCAACCCGCGTGGCCGCTGCCCCCTCCGACGGCGCGCGCTGTGCGAACCAGATCACCACCACGTGATCACCTAGTTGCTCGCTCGCGACGCGCCCCGTCTCGCCCCGCAGCCAAAGCGTCGGGTCGGCAGGCAGCACCAGGGCTCGGCGATCGACAACGTCTTGCAGCCGCGTCGCCTCGCGCGCGGTCCATGCGACAAAGGCGGCTTCATCGCTAATGTCGACGCGCTGATCCACCTGCGCATCGATGCCTAGCGCCGCATAGGCCGCCGACCGGTCGTCGCCTGCCGAGGCGGCGAGCCACGTCGCAGGCCCGTGGGTAAAAAGCAGCCAGGCGCCCGCCAACGTTGCGAACGTCAGCGCAAGCACGACGAGTTGGCTGCCGCGCACGGCGCGGTCGAGCAGGCCGTCGCGTGCGCCAAACGCCAACGCAAAGCCCGCGCCGCCGAGCAAGCCGGCCAGATGTGCCACGCCATCCGCCGCGGGCACCAGCGCATCCGAGAGCACCTGCACCGCGACGACGAAGTACAAGACCGGCAAGGCCTTGGCCGAAATGCCGCGCGCCTGCGCGTGCGCCTTGCGAAATTTAACTTCGACGAGCAGCGCGCCGAGCAGCCCCATCACGCCACCCGAGGCGCCCGCGGCCACCTGCGTCTCGCGCAGCAGATGGCTGCAAGCCGCGCCCGATAGCGCCGCAAACAAGAAGACCGCGGCCATGCGCCAGCTGCCAATCAGGCGCTCGACGATGCGGCCGACGCTCCACAGGCTGAGCGCGTTGATCGCAAGATGCGCCGCCCCGACGTGGACAAACGACGCCGTGAGCAGCCGCCACCACTCGCCGCCCGCCACCAAGTGCTTGACCCCCGCGCCACCTCGGACCAGCGAGCCGGTGTCAAGCGAACCACGCAGCGCCCACGCAATGGCCGCCGCCCACGCCGCCATAACGGCCATGAGCGCATACGTCGCGATGGTGCGCGATGCGCGCAACGCCACCGGCGCGACCTCGGCGGTCAATTCATCGGCTAGCGCCACCAGCGCCGGCGCCATAGGAGCTGCCGGTGACCTCGAGAATTCGCTCGCCAGCAACGCGGCACTTTCACGTTGACGTTTAGTGGTTGCCACTTGCTGGACGCGCGCGACGGCGGCGACGGCCATCGCGGCATCGCCGCTGCGAATTGCCGCTACCGCGCGCCAATACGCGCGGACATACTTGGTGGTCGTGTTGCCCAGCGAGGCGGCCCACGCCTCGACCGTAGCTACCCTACCGGCGGCCGCGAGCACCACCATCGCGGTATAGCGGTGCAGCTTGGTGAGCGCCGGGACGTCGCGCGCCGCCTCTAAGATGAGCTTGGCATGACCTGCCAACTTAACGTCTTCGCCAAGCGCGGCCAGGGCGCCAAGCAGTTGCAGGCGCAGCTCGAGCGGCATCGTGAGGGTGGCGGCCTCGCCCTGCCCCGATGGCACGTCGGCAAACGACGCCTCGGCCAAGGCCACGGCATCACGATGCCGTCGCGCGAGCAGCAGCAGCCAAATTTGATTGGCATCGATGGCAACGTGAAGCGTGCGTGGCACGTTGCGCTTGGCGCGATCGAGGTTGGCCAACTCGGCGTCGATATTTCCAGAAATCGCGCGTCGATACGCCCGCACCATCGCGCGATCGCGCTCGCCGCCGAGCCCAGGCTGCAGCGCGACGAAGACCTCGACGCCAACACTTGCCAACCACGTCCACTCGCGTTCCATGGCTGCAAACGCCAGCCGCCGCGCGAGCGGCGCGACAACGCGCATCAGCAACACCGCGCAGATGGCCGCCCACCCCAGCATGCGCCAAGGCCCTGGCGCCTGCGCCTGCACCGACAGCCAACACACCAGCGCGAGCAAGCCCGCGGCGACCATCATGAAAAACGCCGTGGTGCGCCGCAGCGGCGGCGGCCACATCCATACCGCCACCACGGCCAAGGCCAACGTGGAGAGGAGCAAAATGTCAAACCACATTAGGTCGAGGCGGTTTCTGAGAAGGTGCCAATGCGGCGAAGTTTCTCGTAGCGCCGGCTTTGCCGATCGCCAACGCTGACCGTCAGCAAATCGCTGAGATGTTTGCGCAGGGCGGCGCGCAGCGAGGCGGCCGTGCGCGGCACGTCGCGGTGCGCCCCACCTGGCGCCTCGGCGATGACTTCGTCGCAAATGCCAAACGACAACAGATCCGGCGCGGTGAGCCGCAATTGCTCGGCGGCGTCGGGAATCTTGGCCGGATCGCGCCACAAGATCGAGGCGCAGCCCTCGGGTGAAATGACGGAGTAGGTCGCGTACTCGAGCATGAGGATGCGATCGGCGACGCCAAGTGCCAAGGCGCCGCCGGAGCCGCCCTCGCCGATGACGACGGATATCACCGGCACCTCGACGCTGGCCATCACTTGCAGCGACTTGGCAATCGCCTCGGCCTGGCCGCGCTCTTCGGCGCCAAGGCCTGGGTATGCGCCCGGCGTATCAATGAAGCACAAGATGGGGCGTCCAAAGCGCGACGCCATGCGCATCAGCCGCGCCGATTTTCGGTAGCCCTCGGGCCGCGCCATGCCAAAGTTGCGGTGCAGGTTTTCTTTGGTATTGCGCCCCTTTTGATGACCTAGCGCGAGCACCTCGACGCCATCAAACATGGCCATCGCGCCAATGATCGCCGGATCGTCGCCAAACGATCTGTCGCCGTGGAGCTCGACCACATCGGTAAACAGGTGCTGCCAATAGTCGAGAGTATACGGCCGCCCGGGATGGCGGCACAGCAAGACCTTTTGCTGCGCGGTGAGCGCCGAGAAGATTTCCTGCTGCAGCTTGTGCGCCTTTTGCTCGAGGCGGCGGATCTCGCTGGTGAAATCGACCGAGGCGCCCTCGTCGGACATCGCCTGCAGGTCGGCAATCTTGCGCTGCAGCTCGATGATCGGCCGTTCGAACTCGAGGATCATCCGATCTGAAATCGCATCGGGGCGTTGCGGCTGGGTCATGGTGGCTGGCTAGCTGGGCAGCGGCGCGCACTCTACAATGGGGCACTGCGCGGTGCCACGGTATTGGCCAGCGCGAACTGATCAATTGCCGACCAGTTGACCAGGGCGGCCTCAGGCGACCACTGCACGCGCGCATCGCCGCGATACCAGGTGAGCTGACGACGAGCATAATGCCTTGAATTCCTTTTGATTAATTCGACGGCCTCGGCGAGTGAGTGCTCGCCGCGACGGCACGCGTGCAGCTCGGCGTAGCCGATGGCAGCCTGCGACCGCAGCGGCGGCAGATAGCCCGCGGCCGCAAGCTGCTCGACCTCGCGCGCAAGGCCGGCCGCTATCATCGCGTCGACGCGGGCGTTGATCGCCGCGTAGAGCGCCTCGCGCGGCGGCGAAAGCCCGACGAAATGTACCGGATAACGCGGTGGCAGCGCGCGGTGGTCATGAGTTTTCCAGTGGTCGCTCATCGGCACGCCGGTTAACAAGAAAACCTCCAGCGCACGCACGATGCGTTTTTGATCGCGCGCATCCACCTTGGCCGCGAGCACGGGATCAACCCGCGCCAGCTGGGCCCATAGGCTCGGCAGGCCCTCGCGCGCGATGCGTTCATGCAACTGGGCCCGCACCTCGGGATCGGCGGGCGGGCCGTCAAACAAGCCAAGCAGCAGCGCCCGCACATAGAGGCCGGTACCACCGCACACAATCACGCGCCGGCCGCGCGCCGCAATCTCGGCGATCGCCACGTCCGCCAGCTGCGCGAAGCGCGCCGCGGTCATCTCTTCGTCGGGCGTGGCGATGTCGATGAGATGATGCGCAATGCCTTGCCGCTCGACCAGCGTCAGCTTGCCGGTGCCGATATCCATGCCGCGATACACTTGTTGCGAATCGCTTGAAATGACCTCGCCATCAAGGCGCTGCGCAATTTGCAGCGACAACGCCGACTTGCCTGACCCGGTCGGGCCGACGACGACGATGAGCCCGGGCGTCATGGCCTTGCCTTAACCAGCGCTTGCAAGCCTGCCGCGTCAAGCACGCATACCGCATCGGCCAAATCATCGGCACATGCCTCCACGAGCGCGTGAAACGACGCGACCTCGAGCGTGGCAAGGGCGGCCTCGACGGCACGCGCGATGTCGCCGGGGGGCGGCGCGTCCCCGCGCCAACGCTGCGTCTGCATGGCGGTGAGCACGGCGCGCCGCATGTCGATGACGACGAGGCCCTCGTCGCACGCGCCGACCACAAACCGCGTCCAATACACGGCATGGGGCACAAAGCTCGCGGCGAGGTCCTGCCAACGCGGCGAGGGTTCCCGGGCCATTGGCGCCATGGCCAACGGCGCGGCGCGCGGCGGCGCCGAGGTGGAGATGCTAGCGGCGGCCGTGCGCGCGGGCGGCTTGGGTCGCGTCACGCTCGCGACGTAACGCGCAGCCATGGCTGAGCTGAGCTGAACGCTCGATGCCGCCGCAAGCTGTCCGCTCGACGACGCGGCATACGAGATGGGCGACATGCTGCGATCAACTACTGGGCGCAAGGCGCGCCGCACCGCCGCATAAATCGCGCTCGCGTCGGCAAACCGCACCTCAAGTTTTTGTGGGTGCACATTGATGTCGCTGCCACCTGGTGGCACGTCGAGGAACACGGCGCCGAGCGGAAATCGCCCGCGCGGCAGCTGCTCGCCATACGCCATCGCCACCGCGTGGGCCAAGCCGCGATCGCGAACCCAGCGCCGCCCGACAAAGACGTGCAGCGATCGCCCTGAAAGCTGCGCCTGCGAGGCATCGGTTACGTGCGCGCGCAGCCGCACGCCGTCGATCTCGGCGGTCACATCGAGCAAATGTGGCTGCCAGCGCAACCCGAGCGCCGCGAGCACGCGCTGCCGCTGATCGCCCGGCGACAACTCAAAGATTTCACGCCCCTCATGGCGTAAGACAAACCCGACTTCCGGATGGGCGAGCGCCAGGCGCAGCACCCAATCGGCGATGTGCGAGAGCTCGGTGGCCTCGCTTTTCAGAAATTTTTGCCGCGCGGGCTGATTAAACAAGAGATCGCGCACCTCGATGGAGGTGCCTACCGCGGCACCATGCGGCGCCTGATCCTGCACGACGCCACCTTCGATCCGCAGCCTCACGCCCGCGAGGTCGTCGGCCCTGCGCGTGGTAATCGTCATGCGCGACACGCTCGCGATCGACGGCAAGGCCTCGCCGCGAAAGCCAAGCGTCGCCAGCTGCAAGAGGTCTTCGGTCCGACGCAGCTTCGAGGTCGCGTGCCGCATCAAGGCGAGATGCGCCTCCGCCATCGACATGCCGCAACCATTGTCGGTAACGGTGATTGCCTGCGCGCCGCCGCCGGCACAGGTGATGACGATATCGGTCGCCCCGGCATCGAGCGCATTTTCGACGAGTTCCTTGACGACCGAGGCGGGCCGTTCGATGACCTCGCCCGCGGCGATTTGATCGATGACATGGTCCGGCAGGCGCGCGATCCGCCCCACGGCGTCGCGTTGAGAAGGGACCGGCCCAGACATCTGTTGGCTCAAGAGCGTACCTCAAAACCCCTCCCATCGCGAGCGAGGCCAGCTTGGTCCGGGGTTATGAGATACGCTCTAGCATGATTGCGCCGTCTACGGCCATTCGTTATCGTTGGCCAATGCGCCGCACGCCACATTCCCTGGCACCCGACATGGATGACAGCGTGCCGCCGTACGGCCGACGGTCGCGCGACTCAAGCCTCACCGGCGTCGAATCGCGCAGCATCGCGATTACCGGGGCCCACACCTCACTTGGCGCCGAACTGATCGCGCGCCTCGACGCTGACGACCGCTACGATCGCATCTTCGCGCTGGACATCGAGCCGCCCGCCGCGCGCACCCAGCTCGTGCGCACGGAATTTGTCCACCTCGATCTCACCGAGCCCGGCGTCGACGGCAGCCTGGCGACGCTGCTTTCGACCCAGCACATCGATACCGTCGTGCATGCCGCCTTTACCGACGTGCCGCGCCACGACCCCAACTATGCCCATGAGCTCGAAGACGTCGGCACCATGCACGTGCTCAATGCCTGCGCGGGCGCGCAGACCGCGCGCCTCGTCGTGGCATCGTCGACCTTGGTCTATGGCGCCAGTCCTGACAATCCCAACTTCTTGACCGAAGACGCCGAGCTGCGCGGTGAGCTGCACGGGCCCTATATCGCGAGCAAGGTGCGGGCCGAACGCCAGGTCATGCGATTTGCCGTGGAGCATCCCGAGTGTGCCGTGTCGCTGCTGCGCTTTGCGCCGGTGCTCGGGCCTTCGGTGCGCAATCTATTCACCCGTTTCTTCGCCAAGCCGTGGGCCCCCGTCTTGCTTGGCCGAGATCCCCTCATGCAATTCCTTCATGAGCGCGATGCTATCACCGCCTTGCAGCGCGCCGTCGATGCCGGCGCGACGGGGCCAATCAACATCGTTGGCAAGGGCGTGCTGCCCTACACCACCGTGCTGGCGATGATGGGTCGCGTGCCGGTTTACCTGCCGCCACCGCTGCTTCGCAGCGCGACCCGACTGCTGTGGGCCTCGCACATTGCCCGTGCCCCCGCCGACCTCTTGCCGTATTTGCGGTATCCGTGTGTCGCCGATGGCACGCGCGGTCGCGCCGCCTTGGGCTTTTCGCCGCAGCTCAACATCCGTCGGACGATCTTGGATTTTCTCGGGCTGGCACCGGAAGATGGCGCCACCGACGTGGCACAATCGGTGGGCTAGCGATGACCAACCCTCCTTTCGACGAAGCGGGTACCACCGACGCACCTATCGACGACGAATCGCTGGGCGAGGAGGAGTCGGCCGACGACGACATGTATCTCGGCGGCGAGGCCGCGCTGCCGCCTGGCGAGTACGGCACCAAGCACGCCGGCTGGACCATGCTTAGCGAGGGGGCCACCGCGTGGAACGAACTCAACCGGCGCGTCAACGCCCTTGGCACCCCCGCGTTTCCTCTCGACGTGCGCCGCGTGCTTGGGTGGAACAATGTCAGCGCGGCGTGGCGCGCGCTCGCGATGCGCGGGCGGTCGAGCGTCGTCGACGACTTTGGCCGCGATCCGCAGGCAACCGCGCGTTGGGAGCGCCGGCTCGAGTGGCTCTATCGCCATTACTTTCGCGTCGCGGTCACCGGCATGGAGCATGTGCCCGCCACCGGCCCTGCGATATTGGTCGCCAATCACGGCGGCCTGTTGCCCCTCGATAGCGTTTTGCTCATGCACGCGATTCGCCGCGAACACCCGGCCGGGCGCGATGCCCGTCCGCTCATCGAAGACGAATTTTTTCATATGCCGTTCATTGGCTCTCGCTTAGCGGCCATGGGCGCGGTGCGCGCGCACCCGCAAAACGGCGAACGCCTGCTGCGCCGGGGCGAGCTGGTGGTGGTGTTCCCCGAAGGCGTCAAGGGCACCGAGAAGACGTGGCGCCAGCGCTACCAGCTGGCGCGCTTTGGCCGCGGCGGTTTTGTACGGCTCGCGATGCGGATGGGCGTGCCCGTGTTGCCGGTCGCGATCGTCGGCAGCGACGATGCCAATCCTCAGCTGTTTCGCATCAACGCGCTGCAAAACATCTTCGGCGGCCCCAGCATCCCCGTCACGCCAACCTTCCCGCTGCTTGGCCCGCTGGGACTCTTGCCGTTGCCAACCTCGTGGCGCATCGCGATTGGCGAGCCCATTACGATGCCCGCGGCCGCCGCCGACGACCGCATTTTTGTCTCGCGCATGACCGATACCATTCGCAAAAAACTGCAGGCGCAACTCGATGCCTTAGTAACGCGGCTGTAACTTGCCACGATGGGCGCGATTACGGGGGTGTCAGCGCGACGCTCGACACTAGATTGCGGCCGCCGTGCTTGGCGGCATAAAGTTGTTCATCGGCGCGCCGCATGATTTCGTCCGCGGACTTCACATCGCCTTGCATGGCCACGACGCCAACCGAGATCGTGATCGTCATCGCGACGTCGTCGTAGCGAAAGGGTGCGTCGGCGACGAGCTGGCGAATTTTTTCGCCAAACAAGCACGCGTTGGCCAGATCAATTTCAGGCAAGAGCACCGCGAACTCTTCGCCACCGACGCGGGCAAAGACATCCTCGCGGCGGATGTTGCCCCGCACCAGCTGCGCCAATTGCTTGAGCACGGCGTCGCCGGCGAGGTGCCCGTAGGTGTCATTAATGTGCTTGAAGTAATCGACGTCAAACATGACGAGCGAGAGCTGCCGCCGATATCGCCTGGCGCGGCCGACCTCGCGGATGAGCGTGTCGTGGAAGTGGCGCTGGTTGAAGATCTGCGTCAGCCCATCGACCGAGCTCATGCGATAAATTTCTTCGTGGTAGGCATTTTCGATGTTGCCGCTGGCGAGAAATTTAAAGATGCAGCGTCCAACTTTGATGATGTCGCCATCGGCCAGGATGTGCTCCTTGACCCGCTGATCGTTGACATAGGTGCCGTTGGTCGAATCGAGGTCGCGCAGCACATGGGCGCCACCGGCCGACACGACCTTGCAGTGCTTGCGCGACACGGCCTCGCTGTCAATTTGGATCTGGCTGCGGGCCAGGCGCCCCATGGCGAGTTCTTTGTCGGTGAGCGAAAAGCGGCGGCCGAGCTCAAGCCCATGTAGCACCACCAAGCAGGCCCCCTTGGCGCCCTCCATTTCTGGCAGCGCGGACACGTCCGTCCGCTTAGTAACCTCCCGCTCCTTATCCCTCACGACGCGCGGTCATACCGTAGGGCGCAGGTTGGTTTCTAGCCCAGGGGCCAGCATATTCCCCCGGCGCCCGGCCGCGTTACTGCGTGCTGCAGACGATGGCAGCCTCGGTCAACGCGCAAACGGCGGCCGACTGTAGTTCATAACGTCCGCCTACCACGCGATACTCGTGGCGCATGACCCGCGCGTCCGAAAGGCGCCAAATACCCTGCAAGCGCATCGGGCTCTCATCGTTTTCAACCACCGCCAACGTCGCGCCTGCCACCTCGCCAACGAAGTGTGGACACGCCAAACCCGCGGCTGTCGACGCCGCTCCCTTGTACAATTGCCAGTAGCAGTTGCCCAGGTCATCACAGGCGCGCCGATCCGCTATCGCCACATCTATGCCGCCGTCGCCGTCGAAATCGCGATCGGAACGCACCCACTGCGGCGCCGGCGTGCCGCCGTGCGAAGTAAGCTCGGCCGCGCAGGCATCGTCGGTGTCTAAGTAAACCACGCCCAGCGGCAATTCGCTGGCGCTCCCGGCCACCTCGGCGTTGCCAATCACCGCACGCGGTCCAGACGCGCGCTGGCAGGCCACGACGCTGCCGAGTGCCAACACCAACGGCAGCACCGGCAAGCCTCGAGGCCATCGTCTTTTCATGCGCGGTCGACTATACCGCAAAACGCACGCCGAGGCCGCCCGCCTCGGCCGCATCGCCCGCGCCGCCACGCAGCAGCGCGTGGGCGCGTTGCTTGGCGTCTTCGACCCCGGGCTGATCGAAGGCATTTACGCCGTAGAGCGCCCCGGCATAGGCGCAAGCGGCCTCGCAAACCATCATGAACGCGCCGAGATTTTCTGGCGTCACGGCACCAAACGATACGGACGCGAGCGGTCGGCCTTTCGCGGCCAGCGACGCGATGGTGCCGCGCCGCGAGGCCGTCATCAGCGCCGACATAGGCTTGCCGGCGAACGCGGGGTCGCCCCATGCCGCTGCCATTACCGGCGGGAGTTGCACCATCGGGTTGGCTGCCTCAGACGACGGGACATCGACGACGATATATGCCTTATCATCGGGCCCTTCGGCAAACAGCTGCAACAACGAGTGCTGATCGGTCGTGCCGCGGCAAATGAGCGGCGTCGCGCCAAGCCCGCGCTTGCCCAGGCTCTCCGCCCATAGCTGGGTAAACCATGCACCTAGCTCACCCAAGAGATCCGAATACATCATCATCGCCACGACGCCGCGCCCGGCGACGCGGTCTTGTTCATATAACCAGGCCGCGAGGGCGAGGGCCAAATTGCTGCCCTCCTGGGCCGGCTTTGCCGCAACGCTCGGCAAGACCCGCGCTGCACCTTGCAGCACCTTGACCACATCAAGTCCGGCGAGGGAAAGTGGCGCAAGGCCAACCGCCGACAACGCCGAGAAACGTCCCCCGACGTTGGTGGGCACGGGAAGTGCCAACAGGCTATGCTGCGACGCAAACGCGCGCAGCGGCCCCGCGAGAGGATCCGTAATCACCACCACGTGCGCTCGCCACGCGTCGCCGAGTTCGCGTTGCAGCCAGGCCACGGCGATCGCGAGCTGAGCCGTGGTCTCCATGGTTTGGCCGGATTTTGAAATCGCGCATACGATGGTCGAGGCCGCCGGGTGGGCGTGCAACGTCGGCACGAACACGGCGGGATCGATGTTGTCGCAAACTGATAAACGCACCGGGTTGCGATCTCCTAGCGGTCCCATCATGCCGAGCGCGGTGGCGATGGCCTTGCATCCCAAGCTCGAGCCACCCGTGCCCAGCACGACCACATGTCGCGGCGCGCGCAAGGCTGCGTTGCGCCCTACCGCCTCGGCCAAATCGGTCGCCCACGCGTGCTCGTGGGGCAACGTCCAGAACCCGTGCGCGCCTGCCAGCCTTGACTCGGTCACCGCCGCAAAGGTGTCGCTGAGCATCTCGGCCGAGAGGCTTGTGCGCGGAATATCCAAAACCAAGCCAGGCATGGCGCGACGCTACAGTGATCGCGTCAACGTCGCAATCCCCGCGCGGCCAGCGTGTGGGCGCGCAACGTATGCTACGCTGCCGCGCAATGCGTAGCCCTTCTCCTGCCTCCCTCTTATCGTCATGTCGTTCGGTGTGGCTGGCGCTCGTCGTCACCGCCGCGGCCACGGCCACCTTCGCAACCCACGCGAATGCCCAACCTACGGCGGCCTCCTCGGCTGAGGTGCTCAACGAGGAAGGCAAGCAGCTGCTCTACGACAACAAGCCGAGCGAGGCAGCGGCCAAGTTTCGTCTCGCGATCGCGATCTCCCCGGAGGGACGTTTCTACTACAATCTTTGCGTCGCGCAGTTTCAAGAAGGCAAGTTCGGCGAGGCGATTGCCTCCTGCGACAGCGTCGCGCCCAATGGCGCCGATGCAGCGCTCAACGAAAAAGTTGCCAAATTCAAGACAAAGATTTCCGATGAGATGGCGCGCCAAGGCCTCACGCCAACGCCGGTAACCCCCGTCGCGCCCGCAGATCCTACGAATCCGGTGAATCCCACCTACCCAACACCGCCCACGGGCTCGCCGGTGGTTGGCGCCCCGCCGCCTCCGCCGACGGCCGCGCGTCCGAGCCTCGCCAAGAGCTATATGTGGTCGCTTGGCGGCCTGGTGTTCGTGCCGGTTGGCACGAACGTTGGCATGCACGACAACGACTACGATGCCGGCGTTGGCCTGCAGATCAATTCGGATTTTACGCTCCACAAGCCGATGGGCGCTGGCGTCCAGGCCTTCTTGAGCTACATCTCGTTGCCGTCGGCAGACTCATTTACCGACCCAATGTCGATCGTCGAACTAGGCGTTTCAGGTTACAAAAATTTCTGCGGCGGCGCTATTTGTGTCACCCCACGGCTTGGCGTGCTGATTGCGGATTTCGATCCAGGCAATGCCTATAATTCGCTGTATATCGGCGAGACCTATCAGACCTGGGGCGTCACCGCTGAGCTAGCAGCGGGCCTAGCGGTCGGCGCCAAGAAGGACGGGTTGATTTACGCGCAGGCCGCCTTTCGACAGTTTGCCGGCAGCAACGCCGAGGGCTCGGATACGTTTGGCCTCGACGACAACATGACCATGTCGTTTTTCGGCATCGGCTACGCGCGGCGGTTTGCGAAGGCGTGGAATGAGACGCCATCGGCCTTTACGTGGCGCCTCGAATAGCGCGCCAAATCGGCGCTTTTTATGGCGTCCACCACCCGCAAAAACCGTCGGCGAACGCGCCAAGGTGGCGGCAATCTGCTAGGGTTCCACGGCTTATTCTAGCTTGGGCTAGATAGGCTCATTAGGGAGCATAGAGATGTCAGGAAAAACCGCCAAGCTTAGTCTGCCCGATGGGCGCGACGTCACCCTGCCCGTGATCGTTGGCAGCGAACAAGAGCCCGCCGTCGACATCCGCTCGCTGCGTAGCGACAGCGGCTACGTCACGCTCGACAGTGGCTATATGAACACTGGCGCCACCACCAGCGCCATCACCTATCTCGACGGCGAGCAGGGGATCTTGCGCTATCGCGGCATCCCGATCGAAGAGCTGGCCGAAAAGTCGACGTTTGTCGAAACCAGCTACCTGCTAATCAACGGCAAGCTGCCTACCAAGTCGGAACTCGAGACGTTCTCTAAGGAACTTACCTACCACAGCCTCATCCACGAGGACATGCTGCATTTTTTCAATGGCTTCCCGCCCACCAGCCATCCGATGGCGGTGCTCTCTAGCATGGTCACCTCGCTCTCGGCGTACTACCCCGACTGCCTCGACCGCGATTCGCCCAACTCGCTGCACATCACGCGCGCGTTGTCGAAGATCCGCACCATCGCGGCGTTTAGCCACAAGAAGAGCATCGGCCAGCCGGTCATGTATCCGCGCAACGCGCTCAACTACTGCGCCAACTTCTTGCACATGATGTTCGCCGTGCCGGCCGAGGACTATGTCCCCGATCCGATCATGGTCAAAGCCGTCAATCAGCTTCTCATCTTGCACGCCGACCACGAGCAAAACTGCTCCACCTCGACGGTGCGCATGGTGGGCTCGTCGGGCGCCAATCTCTATGCCTCTATCGCCGCCGGCATTTTGGCACTGTGGGGGCCGCTCCATGGGGGCGCCAACCAAGCCGTCATCGAGATGCTCGAGGAAATCCAAGGCCAAGGCGGCGACGTCAAGACGTTTATCAACGACGTCAAAGACAAGAAGAATAATCGCCGCCTGATGGGCTTTGGCCACCGCGTCTATAAAAATTACGACCCGCGCGCCAAGATCCTCAAGAACATGTGCGACGAGCTCTTTGTCCATCTAAAGGTCAAAGACCCTTTGCTCGATCTCGCCAAGGAGATGGAGGCGGTGGCGCTCAAGGACGAGTATTTCTTGTCCAAGAAGCTCTACCCCAACGTCGACTTCTATAGCGGCATTCTCTACAAGGCGATGGGCATTCCGACCAACATGTTTACGGTGATGTTCGCCATCGGCCGCATGCCGGGTTGGATTGCACACTGGAAAGAAATGGTCGACGACCCGACCACCAAGATCGGCCGCCCGCGGCAAATCTACACCGGGCCAACCTCGCAGGCCTACGTGCCCATCGAGAAGCGCTCGTAGGCCTGCCCATGCCAACCACCGCGGCGGCCACGACCTCGACGCATACGACCGACGGCATCACCGTCTCGGTCAAGTCGGCGTTCCTGGCGGAACAATCAGCGCCGCAGCTCGGACGGTTTGTCTTCGCCTACACCATCACCATTTCCAATAGCGGCACGGCGTCGGCGCAATTGCAGACGCGACACTGGGTAATTACCGATGGCCGCGGCGAGATTCAGGAAGTGCGTGGCCCGGGCGTCGTCGGCGAGACGCCGCATCTAGAGCCAGGACAAGCCTTTCGCTATACGTCGGGCTGCATCTTGGCAACCCCGGTCGGCGTCATGCACGGCAGCTATCAGATGGTGACCGACGAGGGTCGCGTTTTTGACGTCACGATTGCCCCATTTTCGTTGCTTAGCCCCTGGGCCGGCCATCAGGATGAGCTCAACTAGTGTAATTACATATAGTTACGAGTTTCTGAACATTTCCGCAAAGCCTTTAGTAAACTGGGGCGTCTGATAAGTAACCGTGACGACCCGTGAATCTGCCATCGCCGAGCTGCTGGTGGGCAAAGCCCAAGCTGGCGATAGGCGCGCGTTTGACGAGCTCGTGGCACGCTATCGCACCCGCATCTATGCGCTGGCGCTGCACATGACCGGCAGCGCTAGCGACGCCGACGACGTCACGCAAGACGTGTTTATGAAGGCGTATCGCGCACTCGGGCAATTTGCCGGCAAGAGCGAGTTTTTCACCTGGCTCTACCGTATCGCGCTCAACCAGTGTCTCACCACGCGGCGCCGCAGCGGGCGCATGATTCCCACCGACGATACGCGGCTTTCGTTGGCGCTTGAGGTCGACGCCGATGGCGATCCATGGCGCGCCATCGATTTGCGGCGCACGTATCGGCAGCTCATCACGGCCTTTGACGGGCTGCCGCCCGACATCAAGACCGCGGTCACGCTGGTCATCTTGCAGGGCTTCTCCCATGCCGAATGCGCCGTCATTATGAACTGCGCGGAAGGCACCATCTCGTGGCGCATCCACCAAGCGCGGCAACGCCTGCGCAAGCAGCTCGCGAGCGAGACCAAGCGGCGCGGCGAGGCCGAGGCGCCGCCACTTTCGCTAATTGACGGCCTTTTGGCTTAAACGCCCAAAATGCGCGAAATGCCCGCCGAGATCGGGCCCAGGCGCCGCACGTGGATGTGATATCTAGTGGATCGTGCACACAGCGGTTCTCGGCGCGGTCGATGCGGGCTCCAACGCCATTCGCGTGGTGGTGGCCGAGGTCAAGGGCGGTGTGATCCGCAAGCTCGAGCTGGAGCGGCTGGAGGTTCGGCTGGGCGCTGGCGCATTCACCCGCCGCCGGCTCGACCGCGACACCATGGATGCCGCGGTGGACGCCTTTAAACGCTGCCGTGAAATGTTTGACCGCCACGGCGTCACCGCCTATCGCGCCGTCGCGACCAGCGCGGTGCGCGATGCCAGCAATGCCGAAGCCCTGCGCCATCGCATCATGCGAGAGGCGCAAATCGAGCTGAGCGTTATCGACGGCGAAGAAGAGGCCCGCCTGGTCCGCGCCGCGGTGGCGCGCACGCTGGGCGACGCCTGCCCGCCCTGCATCATCGACTTGGGTGGCGGCAGCCTTGAGATCAACGCCAAGCTGCCCGGTGAAGCCAAATGGCGCGGCGTTTCGTTGCCGGTGGGCACGGTGCGCATGCTCGAGATGTTCGGCATTGGCGACAAGGTCTCCGACGCAGAGGCGGCGATGGTCCGCCGCTACACCGTGACGTCGCTCAAGGCGGCGCTCGGGTCGGAGCTGCCCGTGCTTGGCGCGGCGGCGATTTGCGGCGGCAACGCCGAGGCCCTCACCAAGATTTTCGGGCTCGCCGGCGCCTTGCCGTCGCTGACGTTGCACGCGCTCGAGGCCGCCCTGCCCGATATTCTTGGCGCCACCGTCGCCGAGCGGATGGCGCGCTATCAGATTCGCAAAGACCGCGCCGACGTGCTTAGCATGGCCTCGCTCATCTTTGCCGTGGTGGGCCGTCAGCTGGGCATCACCGAATTCATCTCGCCCGGCGTTGGCCTGCGCGATGCGGTGCTGTTTGAGCTGTGCGATGCGGTGGCCGACGAAAAGGTCAAGGCGGTCGAGGCCACCGACCAGGCGCTGCTCACCGCGGCGCGCGATTTTTCGCACCGCATGGGCCACGACATTCGCCATAGCGAACACGTGCGAGAGCTAGCGCGCTCGCTCTTTGTCCAGACGCGCGATCTGCACCAGCTCGACGATAGCCAACTCGTCTTGCTGGAGGTGGCGGCGATCCTTCATGACATTGGTGAGGTGGTACATTCTCGCGGCCACCACAAGCACAGCGAATACCTAATTCGCACCGGGCGCATTGCGGGCCTCGACGGCGAACGCCGCGACATCGTCGCCGCCATCGCGCGTTGCCATCGCAAGACGGCAAGCGATGCCCGCAAGATCCTGGCAGAGCTGCCGCTGTTGCGCGAGGGGCGTGCCATCGCGCGCAAACTCGCCGGCATCCTCCGCCTCGCTGATGGCCTCGACTACGACCACCGCCAAGCCGTCGAGTCGCTCGTGGTTAGCAAGCAGCGCAACGTCCTCACCATCGATCTCTTCACCACCGCGGATGCGCGCGCCTTTAAGCCAGAAGAAATGCTGCGCAAGGCGGACTTGCTCGCCGATGAATTCGAAGTCAAGCTCGAGCTGCTGCGGGCCAAGGTCAAGAAACGCACCGAACCGCGCGCCGCGACGCCGGTATAAATTCACTCGCCGAGGCTTAAAATGCCTGGAGAAACCCGGCCGTGATGCGGCCAGGAAAGCCGCCGTGGTAGGTCTCAAGCGGCAGCGCCCAGTCGATGCGCAAGACCTCGGTGGAGGTCTGCGGAATCAGCACCCGCATGCCGACCCCGACATCTTGATACAGCTTCATGTCGCTGAAGGTCGCCGCCGCGCCACCTAGGTCGTAGAACCCGACGCCGCCGACGCGCAAAAAGCCAACATCAACTGGCTTCGTGCGAAACTCCGCCGACCATTGCAACCGCCGCGGGCCGGTGAATTGGCCGGTCTCATAGCCGCGCAGGCCGGTGTCGCCACCGACTTCGTAAAAGCGATTTTGCGTGTCCTCGAACAAGG
This sequence comes from Myxococcales bacterium, assembly GCA_016716835.1. Taxonomy (NCBI): domain Bacteria; kingdom Pseudomonadati; phylum Myxococcota; class Myxococcia; order Myxococcales; species Myxococcales bacterium. The sequence continues at coordinate 1,285,599 of JADJUW010000001.1, forward strand.
TGGCGACGCGAACCTTGGTGACAAAGCGCCCGGGGCCAGTGGTCGGCAACACCGCCCACATTTCCGTCGCGACGCCATTGTCGATGGCATCGCCGTGCTCGTACCGCGTCTCCGCGCTGGCCGATACGCGCAACAACCCGTCGGCCGCGAGGCGCCAGGCATAGGAGCCCGAGATGGTGCCCCGCGCATAGCTTACGTCCGAGCCGAACGCCTCGACGGTGGCGCCGACCTCGGCGGACAAGGTCGGGCCGAAGCGGAAATCCTCGCCGACATCAAAAGTTTCGACGTTGCGAATCGTTTGGTAGTCAGGCTCGAACATGTCGTAGCCGACGAACGGCTCGTTGGCGAATTCAGAGCGCGGGAACACGTTGTCGATGAACGATTGCGCGACCTCTGGATCGTCCGGCCGTAGGCGTTCGAAGCGCGCGCGGCGCGAGGCGACCTGCACCCCCCACGTGAGGCGATGGACAAAGTCATCATAGTCGCCCAGCCGGCGGGCCGCGTAGGAGCGCAGTTTAAAGCGCGTATAGCGGTATTCCCAAGACACCGCATCGTCGATCTCGGTCTCGGGTGCGTCATAGGTTCGGAGACGCCCCGCGATAAATGATCGCGCGACGTAGTCGCGTTGTGACCAGACCAGGCCATAACTCCACGACGTCGCCAACGAGAAAAATGGACGCGATAGATCGACCTCGCTGTAGGACCCCTCGCGCGCGCCGCTGCTGCGCCCAAACACGGGCCCCCCAGTAGCGGCGAGATTATAGCGTTTGCCCGCGACGTTCTTATCGACCCAAAAAGGGCCGACGTAGAAGTCACTCTCGTTCATCTCGATGACGACCGACGCCAGCTTGCGCAGGCCCAGCGCATTATTCTCCGAAATGGAACCGCGCAGATACGACAGCCGCCCACCCTGCAAGCGAAAATCCGAATTGGCGCGCAGGCTCCAGATGTCGCGCGTGACGATCAGAACGTCCACCGTGCCGGGCTCGTCGGACTTGACGGCTGTCGCGATGGCGACCGAGGAAAAGCGCGGATCGCGAAAATTGCGGACCGTTTCATAGAGCAGCTTGTCGCTCCACACCATGCCCGGCATGATAACGGACTCGGTCGCGATGGCACGGGCCTTGGTCGTAACGTGGAAGCGATTAAACCAGCGCAGAAAGCGCCCATCGGACTTCACGAACACATCGAGATTGTGCACCAGCACGCGCCGCACGCGCTTGCCAGCGGGCTCGGGCTCGAGCTCGACGCGCTTGGCCGCCAGCGCGGCCTTTAAGGCTTGACGCTCGAGGCTGCCAAGCGTTTTTACGAAGCAGTCGCCATAGCAGGCGTCGCCGGGCTCGCTGGGGGCGCTAGGCTCGTCCGCGTGCGCGTCGCCGGCGACCTGGGCCACCATGACCATCAGCACGAGCAAGGCGCGCCGGGGAACGCTGTGACAATAGGGCGTGAGCATGGGACGGCGCCGCCTTATTGTACGCCAGATCTACGCCCGTTTGGCAAACGTCACGCGCGGATGGTTGGCTAGATCGTGGCGCGTCGCGGCAGGTGTATAGCCACCGTGGGCATCGATCAGGCGTGCCACCGCCGCGCCCTGATCAAAGCCGTGCTCGAGCGCCAGCAGGCCACCCGGTTGCAAGCGGGGATGGGCCTGGGCGATGAGGCGCCCGAAGAGCACCAGGCCATCGTCGCCACCGTCGAGCGCCAACCGCGGTTCGCGGCGGACGTCGGCCGCCAGCCCGGCGATATCGCCGCTAGGTATATAAGGTAGGTTCGCGACGATGGCGTCAAAGACCTCGTCGGCGGCGGGTGCGAGCAAGTCGCCTATGCGAAACGAGATGCGATCCGCGCAGCCATGCTGGGCGGCGTTGGCCGCGGCGACGGCGAGCGCCTCGGGCGAGATGTCGATGCCGACGCAGCGGCTGGCTGGTCGTTCGAGCGCCAACGTGATAATCACCGCGCCTGAGCCAACACCAACCTCCGCGATGCGCCACGGCGCCTGCTTGTCTGCCAAGGCGTCGAGCGCGGTCTCGACTAAGACCTCGGTATCGTGGCGCGGCACCAGCACGGCCGGCGTGACCGCGAAGGTCCGCGACCAAAATTCCTGCGTGCCGAGCAAGTAGGCAAGCGGCGCGCCGGCGAGCCGCTGCTTTATGAGGTCGCGAATGCGCGCCAGCTCGTCGGCCGATAACGGCCGGTCAAAGCCGGTGTAGAGCTGCATCTTATTGCAACCCAGGCCATGCGCGACGAGCAACTGCGCCTCCAGGCGCGGCGTCTCGAGCCCGGCGTCGCCAAAGCGCTTGCTCGTCCAATCGAGCACCGCCAATGTCGTCCACGGCTCGCTCATCGCGGCGCCTGGCGCGCCAAAACCGCGTTGATGCGGTCGATGCCGACGGCTAAGCGGCGCGCGTCGACGGCGGTGAAGCACAGGCGCGCAAACCCGGCGTAGGCCGCGCCAAATGCCGAGCCTGGCGCGAGCATGACGCCCGCCTCGGCAAAATTTTCGAGCACGTTCATGCCGTCCTGCCCTGCGCACCACGGCCTAAGATCGAGAAAGAGATAGGTGCTGCCGTGAGGCAATCGACTCGGGACCGATAACGTTGCCGCCGCGGCGTGGGCCGCCGCGAGGTATTCTTCACGCGCCTGCGCGAGGAATTCGTCGCCCGCGCGCATCGCGGCCAAGGCGGCGCGCTGCAGCGCCTGCGGCACGTTGTAGACCGTGTAATTTGAGATCTTCCGCAACGCCGCGATGACGTCATCTGGGCCCACCACATAGCCCAGTCGCAGGCCCGCCATGCCGTAGCTCTTTGAAAACGAAAACACGGTGAGCGTGCGCGCGGCCGCCTCGGGCAGCGAGCCGATGCTCACGTGCTGGCCGCGATACACATAGTGCTCATAGACCTCGTCGGCCAAGATCCAAAGTTGATGCGCCTGAGCGAACTGCGCGATTTGGCGCAGCTGCGCTTCGTCGTAGACATAGCCGTCGGGGTTATTCGGCGTCCCGAGATAAATCGCCTTGGTGCGCGGCGACAGCCCCGAGGCGAGCCGCGCGGCGATAGCGTCGTCACCGCTCAATTCCCCGGCGAGCAAGGCCTGCGAGACATCGACTTCCACGGGCACCACCTGATGCGCCTGCGCGATGCCACTAATGAGCGGCCAATGCGGCGACAGCACGAGCAACTCGTCGCCCGGATTGAGCAAGGTCGCGACCGCGCACGACAAGCCATGCGTGGCGCCGCACGTAACCTGCACGCCCGCCGACGAAATCTGCAGCTTATTTTGCTGCCTCACTTTTTCGGCGATGGCGTCAATTAGTGGCGGCCAACCCGCGGGGGCCGCATAGGCATAGAGCTCTCGCGCCTGCGCCTCGGCGGCATCGGCCGCGGTAAACCCCTGCTGCCCAAGGCGCGCCGCGAGCGGGGGATCGCGGTACGTATCGCCAATTTGCAGCGAGATTGCGTCGCCCGAAAATCGCGCCAAGCGTTCGTAGAGCCGCGAAAAAATCGAAGGCGGCAGCGAGGCCGCGGCGAGAGAAAGTGGCGGCAACGATGGCATGCGTGGCCATGGTAGCATGGAGCATTTTGGTCTAACTTGCGGCGGTGGAGAATTCTCCGGCCCCGCTGCTGCCTGCGCCGAGAGCCGCCGAGTGGCTGATCATCGCGCTGATGGGGGCGGCGTTGTTCTTGCCAGGCCTTGGGCGTTACTCCTTGGTCGATCCGTGGGAGACGCACTATGCCGAGGTGGCGCGGCGCATGGTGGCGGATGACGACTACGTCCGCACGCAATGGTCCGACGAGGGCTTTCGCAGCAAGCCCGTTCTCACATTCTGGTTGATGAGCGCCAGCATGCACGCGGCGGGGGTTGGCGGCGAAGGCGCCTACGACGGCGAAATGGCGGCGACCGATGCGCCGACGCGCGCGGTGCGCCTGCCCTTTGCCATCTGCGGCCTGCTCGGCCTGCTCGCGCTTTGGTATTCCTTGCGCCGCACGGTCGGGCGGCCGGTGGCGTGGGCCGCGTTTGCCGTCGTCGCAACCTCGCCGTTCTATTTGCTCGTCGCGCGCCAGGCGATTACCGACATGACCATGGTCGCGGCGCTCACCGGCGCGATCGCGGCATTTGTGCTCGCGCAGGAGGCCGGCGAAACGCCGCTGCCAACTCGCCGCGTGTGGCGCTGGCATCTGCATGCGGGCCATGTCGCGCTGGCGTTGCTTGTCGCATTTACCGCCTGGCAGGCGTACTTGCTCGCGACCTACCCAAGCGCGCATGCCACCGCGCTGCGGCAGGTGTCGCTTGGCGGTTCGCGGATCGAGATCTCGGTGGTGCTGCGGACGCTAGCGATCGCGATGATGGCGGGGCTCGGCTTATTGTTCATTGGTAGGCGCGTCACCACGGTGCGTCAGCTCGCCATGCTGGTATTTTTTGCGCTGCTTGGCGTGTCGATTTTGGGCAAGGGCTTGCCGGCCTTTGGCGTCGCGGGCCTGGTCGCGGCGATCGCCGTCTTGACCATGGGGCGCTGGCGCCGCCTCTTTGCCGGCGACTACGAGCTGTGGCGCGGCTTTCTCTTGGTGGTGCTCATTGCCGTGCCATGGCACTACGGCATGTATGCCGCCGAAGGGCCGCTCTTTTACTCTGAATACGTCGGCACGCATTTGCTGGGGCGCGCGTTTAGCGGCGTCTTTGGCGAGCGCGGCACGTTTGTCTTTTACATCAAGCAACTCGGCCTTGGCCTGTTTCCGTGGATCGCGCTGGTGCCGTTTGCACTCGGCATGGCGACGCGCCTCACGCTGCAGACGCGCGAGCATCGCGTCATGGTGACGTATGGCATCTGGGCAGCGGTCGCGGTGGCATTTTTCGCGATGGTGCAGACTAAGTTTCACCACTATATCTTGCCCGCGGTGCCGCCGCTGGGCGTCTTGATCGCGTGGAGCGTTTGTCAAGCGTGGCAAGCGCGGCGTGCGCTGCCCCTGATTCTTGTCGGCATCGGCGGCGCGTGGGCGGTGTTGGTCGCAAACGACCTCATGGCCGACCCCGCGATGTGGATAGAGATGTTCGTATTTCGTTTTGATCGCCCGTGGCCGCTCGCCGCGCCGTGGAGCATCGACCCAAGCGACCGCATCTTTGCGGTGGGCCTGCTCTCACTTGTGCTGCTGCTGATCGCGGGGCTGGTGCGACGCGCCGCCCGGCCAGCCATCGCCGCTTTTTTTGCGCTGGCGATCGCGCAAGCGGGGTGGCTTGCGCATGGCTATATGAAGGACGCCGGCACGCATTGGGGCATGCGCGATGCCATGCGCGCCTACTATGCCGAGCGCGACATCTATGGCGCCGAGCTGGTTTATTTTTCGCCACAACAACTCGCGCGCGAATGGCAAGGGCGCACGTCGTGGACCTTGCCGACCGTGGTGCCCGCGCACGTGACCATCGGCCAGCCGATGGCGATTCGCATCGCGCTGCGCGGCGAGGGTGCGCAGCAATGGGTCTTGCCGGCGCATGTGGTTAGCCTATCGCCGCACGCGATTGATTTGCAGCTGGTCGCGCCCGCGCTGGCGGACCAGGCGTTCGCCTCATGGCACGCCGCGCTGGCCAAGGGACAGCAGCTCCTAGCCGCGCGCACCTCCGATTGCGTGCCGGCCACCCGCAAGGGCGCACCATGCGCCGCACCTGCCGCGCCAATTCGCTTGGTCGACGCCAGCCGCTTGCTCGCCTGGGCATTATATTGGCGCGGCGAGCATTTCTGGACAAGCGACGTAATCTACGGCCCGCTGCCGTCCTATCAAACCTCGTCGGGTCAGAGCACCGAAGCTTCGTATCTCACCAACTATCTAAGCGACCCCAGCCGCGCCACCGCCGGTCGCACGTATTTCATTTTGTCCGAAGCGCGCCACGCCGGCACCGCACAAGGCGCCATGCCCACCGACGTCAGCAAGGCAACGTTCCGCAAGCTCAACACCGATAGCAATAAATTCACGTTGTCGATGTTTACGTTGTAGCGGTGCGCCGCGGCCGCGATAACCGCTTGCATGAGCCCGCCCGCAGCTCAGCCTGCCGTGGTACGCTACCACCTGCCCATGAGAGCGCTCGCCTGGATCGCCGTCACCGTATTTTGGTCGCTGGTGACGGGCTTTGCCCATGCGACGAGCGCGCACGCTTGGACCTGCTCAGCGATCCTGGTGGCCAGCTATGCGGTCGTCTTTGAGACCTATGACCGGCGTTGGCGCGGCGCGCGGCATGGCCTGCCACGTGCCGCCGGCCTGCTCGCGTTGACGACGCTGATCGCGGTCGGCCTGGTTCACCTCGCCTACACCCGTTGGTTTGGAAATTACCAGCCGCGCATGTGGTACGAGAATTTCGTCATCGACTACCTAGGCGGATGGGTCCATCTCGTCGTCGCGATGTGGCTGACCAGGCGCCCCGCCCGCGCGCTGCAGATTTCCGTTTGAGTCATTGGGCGTCGCTGGTAGCCTCGCCGCATGCAAGGCTGCATGATTGGCGCATTGGTGGCAACGCTGGCGGCTTGCGGCACAACGCGCACGTTGGCAGGACCGGCCGCAGAGGCAGGTCCTCGTCGAGGCAAGCTCGTCAAATTTCATCCGCGCAACCTGCTCGACGTGGTGCGGACAATCTCGGTAGACGCCCCTGATGGCGCCGTTGTGCTCCACCATGGCGACGCCCACCACGGCGGCGGTAGTTTCTTGGCGACCAACCATGAGGAGCTCAGGTTCATGGCTGATCGCTGGGCCCTGCCACCCATGCCAACGGTGGACTTCGCCACCCATTTGGTCGTCGGCATAACCTATGAAAGCAATCCGTGCCGCAAGCAGGTGAGAGGCTTGGCGCTTTCCGCCTCCAGCACCTTAGAAGTTAAGCATCACGCCGACGCACCGGGACCCGATGGCGAGGCCATCATGTGCACCGACCTTGCCATGTCTCACTGCCTCGTCATTGCCATCCCCCTCGACTTTCTGCCGCGCTCGTTCACGGCCACGACCATTGAAATGGCAGAAGACTTGGCGAACGACACCCGACCCTGGCGTGGCTATGCCTTCGAGCTGCCGGCATCATAATTGGACGTGGGGACGACCCTCAAGCAGTTCGACGGGCGACGCATTGATAGCTTCAGCGCGACGCACGGCCAGTTACATTAGACAAGATGGTTGGCGGCCGTCCAACCATCTTGTCTAGCCGCGACGTCCGCTGACACGCCATGCGCGATCGAACTCGCCAGCGCGGTCGGTTTCGAGCAGCGCGTCAAATTCTCGCAACGTGCGCCGGATCGCCTTTGGGTCAATAATGTCGTTTGACGTCAACAGCATCTCGACGTCGGCAACATCTTGGGTTCGCGCGGCGATCATTTTATAGATAATCAGGTCACTCAACCCCACCACCGGGATGGCGACGCCAAAGAGCTTTCGTCGCTTCGCATTGCGTGCGGCGCGAAGTTCAAACTCCTGCATTGCAAAACTAATGTCGATCGGAACGCCCGTGGGCTGGTGGACTACGAGCAACACAAGGTTTTGCTCGGCAAATGCCGCCGCATTTTTGATTCGCGGCGCGAAGCCATACGCCTTAGCTGCGGCGAGCAACTTAGCTGCCGCGGTTGGCCCGGTTGGCACCCACGCCAGATCGATATCTTGCGTGGTGCGAGCCTGGCCATGCGCGATGACAGCCATGCCGCCAATGACGGAGTACGGCTGACCGACGGTGTCGAGCCACGCAACTAGATCTTTGATCGCCTGGCTAAATCCCGGTTGTACAGCGGATGCCGCCCCGCCCGTTTTGCGAATTCGACCCACAGCGCGCGCACCGGGAGCGCTCTTTCTTCGTGCAATTTTCGTTGGTTTGGGTTTTGAAGAGTTGCCCATGTCGCGCTCAGTAAGCTTGCCGCAGTTTGTTGAGACTTGATCGAGCTTTGGACCTTGCGGGTAAGCTTCGCAACGTTTGCGTGCGCCCGCAGCCAGCCCTCGACGGTCTTAGGATTAAATGACCGCATGACAACCCGACTCTACCACGCCACGAGGGAGCACGCGCATGATCTCGCGGATTCAATTATGCCCAAGGCGTTAGCCCGCGGCGGCTTTGACCGACAGCACGAGCGTCATTGGGTTTTTGGGCGAGGCGCGGAACCCATAGCGCTCGCAGAAGGCTTTTGCCTCCTCGGATATCGCATGTACCAAGACGCCGCGAATGCCCATGATCGCCGCGGCCTGCACGGTGCGCAAGACGGCGTCCTGCAAGAGAGCGACGCCCAGGCCCTTGCCCTGCCATCGGTGATCAACGGCGAGCCTTCCAAGCACGATCATCGGAACCGGATCGGGCATGTTACGGCGTATCGCACCTGGCGCTTGGAATAGATCGAGCGCACCAGAGGCGAGGCAGTAGTAGCCGACGACGACCTGCGGCAGGCTGGCTACCACATAGGTGCGAGACGCGCCACTCGCTTGATTCGCAATGTAGCCGTGTCAGCCGGTACGCTGACGTGCAGGCCACCATCTCGCATTTGCGTCGCGACGCTCGCGATTGCATGCGATTGCCGCGAGGCACCGATAGCGCTGCCCGGCAAATGTGGCTAGCCTCCGCCCCATGAAGTGGGATTCCAGCTATGTCGTGTCGCGGCAGCTCATCATCAAGATCGCGCCCGACGGGGATTTTCACGTCGGCACGTCGATGTCGCGCGAGCTGCACGCGATCAGCCAAGACGTCATGCCGGTGTTGCAGGCCTTCCACCGCCCGCGCACGCCCAAGGAGGTCGCCGCGCTGCTCGCCGCGGACTATGAAATTTCGCCCGAAGAGCTCATGGCGACGCTGAATGACTTGGTGCGGATGGAGGCGCTGACCCCCGCGGATGACGCGGCCCCAACCGCACAAACCGACGAACGTTTTGGCTCCGCCCTGACCCACTACTTCATGCTCAACGACGCCGAGCGCGTGCTTTCCTACAAGATGGCGATCGAGCAAGCGGCCAAAGATAAGGTGGTGGTGGAGATCGGCTGTGGCACTGGCATTTTATCGCTGATCGCGGCGCAGGCGGGCGCCAAGCACGTCTACGCCATCGAAGAGGCCGCCATCGCGGACGTCGCGCAAGAGATGTTTGAGGTCAACGGCATGGCCGATCGCATCACCTTGGTGCGCGGCAACAGCCTCAATGTCCGCCTGCCCGAGCGCGCCGATCTGCTCATTCACGAGATCATCGGCACCGACCCCATCGATGAAAATATCTTGCCGGTCATCGACGATGCCCGCCAAAAACTGCTGCGCGCCGGCGGTCAACTCCTGCCACACAGGCCGGATATTTTTGCGATTGGCTATGAGTCCGATACCAACATGCGCGTCGCCCCCGACATCTTTGAGCTCTCGACGTTAGATTACCAACAGCGCTACAACCTCAACTTCGAACCCTTGGCCAAGGCCCTAAAAAAGGCGGTGCCACCGCAGGCCGTGCGGCCGACGCTCAACGCGGGGGAGCGCATGTTTCCGCTCGGCAATTTTCGCACCGCCGAGCACTTGCTTTGCAGCCTCGACCTCACCCAGCCGATTTGGCCCCAGCTGCCCAATGGCGCGACAAAATTCCCCTTGCACGTTACCCGCAACGGCTTCCTCAGCGGCGCGTTTGTGTACTTTCGGGCACACCTGCACGGTGCCATTACGGTTGGCAATCGCCCCTTCATGCCGCTCAACAGCTGGACGTTTAGTTGGCATGGCTTTGAGCCACGGGCCGTCCGCGCCGGCGATGTCGTAGGCGCGCAGTTTGCCATCTCCCAGGACCTGCAAAACATGTCGTGTCAGCTTTCGCTGGTCGCTTAGGCGCGCCGCGCGGGCTGGGGAGTAAAGGCGCCAGCATCGACAAAGCGCCCCCGATAGAACGTTCTCAGAGACAGCCAAAAGTATCTATTGCCCCTACTGCCCTAGTGCCGAGGGGGCGGCCTCAGGTGGCATGCGTTATGCACTTACGCTTGGGATGTCGGCATTTCGCAACCCAACGCTCGCCAGCTATATCCTGGTATCGGCTTCGTTGCTCGCCGCGCCGAGTACCCAGGCAAACCCCAGGAAGTCAGCGGCACGGGCCAAGGTCGCCGTCACCACCCGGTTGCCAAAAGACGTCCAGGCCAAGGGAGCAAGGCTCAAGGCCGGCGCGCAGAAGCTTGCGCAAACACGGCTCGGCAAGGGCACTTATTTGGTCGGCGGTGGGTTGGGTGGGTTTCCCGCTCGTCGCGATCGCGAACGACATATCGTCAGCGATGGCAGCGTGTTTCGAACGGTCGACATTTCTCAGCTACACCCAAACTTCAACGCAAACGATTTAATTCTCGCCGTCGCAGAAACCGACCAGGCTCCGCAAATTGCGATGTTTGAAAGGCTGCCAGATGGCGCATTGCGAAAGCTTTCTCCAAGTGAACTAAAGGCACACAAGTCACGACGGGAGCTGCCTTCGCGCGAGCTTCTAGAGTTTACGATTCCCCTGGACCATCCATGGGCAACCCGCCCACCCGCCGGGAAAATTCCTTTCAAGATTGCGAGTCAAGACGAAGCCGGTTTTGACTTAGTCGGGCCCGATGCCCCCGCCAACGAAAATGTGTTCCAGGGCTTCAAGGGAAAAATCGTCGGTGGCGGCAGTAAACCGTGGAAAGAGGCATCCGCCCGGGCTATCGCCGTCGCGATGTCAAAGGTTTCACCAATTGCGATGCACTACTTGAAGCGGGTCAGCGCCCACACAGGAAGCTTTGGCGCCGCACCCATCGTGATGCCATCGATTGAAGTCGCGTTAGACGCTACCGGCGCCAAGCGAGCCGAACCGATTGGGACTATGGTCGACTCAAATACAACGTACGCGAATGCGCCAGGCAAACAACTTCGCCCCATGCTCCGTTTGTATACGGGCGCAGATGGCCAGCTCGACTCGGCCGTGCCGACGCGCCTAGAAATCTATGCCTTGGGAACGCTCGCGTTCTGGGATTTTGATCATAGCGCGATGAGCGTAGCGATTGCGCTAGATGCGCCTGCCGAGGGGATACCCGCCAAGGCCGGCCTGCCGGAAATCCACGCGGCCTTGGTAGCGAAATGGAAGACGTCGCCCGCCGCGTTCGCCAAGAGCCATCCGCACTACAACGAATTTCTCGAGGCTGCCTTCTCGCGTCAGATGTTTGAGTCGACTCAACCCGACTTTTAGTGGCTAACCTCGCCCAGCGTGTCATGCGGCGCACATCACGCCCGTAGGCATTATCTACCTAAAATTCCCGTTCGAGCTGATTCCCTAAGCGAGAATACGAACCTGGTCGCCGTCTCAATTAGCATCGGCGCGCTAGGTCCTCGTGGCCGGTTTGGGCAGTGCAGTCTTGCGGCACGCCGGCAATCGCTTTAGGTTCGTCCTGATGAAAACATCCTTTCTGCTACCTTTCATCTTCGGGCAGGTGCTCGGCACGTTCGCTTGTGGCGACAACGACATGGACCCTCCGATAGAGGCAACCGAGCGTTTTGTCGGGCAGTGGTTGATATCCGAGACCGAACCGCACGCACTCTATGGAGAATCCCTGTTTCGCTTCGCCGCCGACGGTTCGGTTGCGATGATTTGGGATGCGGGACTTTACGGCGAGATGCATTCGCAAGGCCACGTGCGCCATCCAAGTGACGACCTTGACGCCCCTGTATGCTTCTTTGGCGCGGGCTGGCGCAGTATTGGAAGCGAGCGCATGGTGATCGATGGGGCGTGTTCGGATAACATCCCACGCCCCATTGAGCTCTATTTTGTGTCCGATGCCGCGGCCAATTCAGCCGGGGCTACCGTTGAGATCGTCAACGTCGGTGGGGAAACGGGATGGCTCCCGCCGCGATGGGGTTGGACGTTCAAGAAGTGTCAACGCATCAATAGCTCACCGGGGGATTGCGGTGCCTTGACTGATGGATGAGGTCGCGAGAGCACATAGCGCTTCCGCCGTGGTTATGGGAATACCTAGTGGCGGCGGGCTGGGCAGTTGGGGCGCGATTCCGCTAATGGCGCGAAACATTGCGCAGGCGGCTAAAAGGGTCCCCGCCGCAGTAGGATGGCTGCCATCGTCGCTATGAAGGACAACCTCAGGCAGGGTTGTCAAGGCGAGCTGCCACGCCGCCCCAACGCGAGCCACTGCATCTTCGTGCAGCGCAGCCGCCGCTTCGTAGCGTAGCTCGAGATTGGTCGTCATCGACGCCGGGTCGACCAACCCCAAGTTTGCGTAAACTGGGTCTCCTTCGCGCCTTGCCCAGGTGGCAAACCACACCCCGCGCGCGCTTGCTGCGTGGGTCGCATCGGCAAGCAGTGTTGCGTGCTCGTCAAAATTCTCGGTTTGCATCAACGGTTCTAGGCTCTGCCCTTGCAACACGACGACATCAAAGTTTCCAGACTCAATAAGAGTCCGCGCGCCGGTTGTCGACCAGTGATCAGCAAGCCGCGCGCCACCAGGAGCGACCGATTCCACATCAAACGCATAGCCGGGCGTTGCAGCCGCGAGTGCTTGCACCACAGCTGGCAGATCATTGACATAGGTGTAGCTATTTCCGACAAAAAGGACCCGGTGCGAAATTGGGATGGGGCCATCATCGCTTCCGTCCACAATCGTAGCGGGCGCATCGGGGGCGACCTGCGCATCGCGGAGCGTACAGCACCCAAGCAGCACGCCGAGCAGCGCGATTGTTGTTCGTAGATTTGGCTGCATGAGGTCTCGGGGCAATGCACCCTATCGCCCGTGTGTCTGGGCACGCAAGCGGGAAGCACTCCGGCGCCGTCCGAGATGTGCCTAGCTCGTCTGTGGGATTGATGTTTGCAGAAAACGATCCCGGGGCGGTCCAACGCCTCCCACGGTAGGAGGTTGGCTTTTTACCCCGCCGGATCTGCCGCCCATATCGGCCGGTCAGCGCCACATTGATAGACCGCGGGCGGGGGTGATGCGTGCAATGAAAGTGCTATGATACATGCCATGGGTCCGCTGCCACTCGCCATCGCCGCCACGCGACGGCGCCTGCAATGGCAGCAGACCTTTGAAATCGCAGCGATTACCCTGCTTGCGGCGAGTTTTATCGCGCCGGTGGTGGTCTTTGCCCATCGCATGACATGGCTGGGGCGCGGCGCGGCACTGGCCATCCTCGCCGTCGGGGCCCTATTTGCGGTTGGTGGGCTACTGTGGGCAAAACTGCGACATCTAAGTGACCACCACGTCGCGAGACGTATCGATGACAGCCATGGGCTTGCTGATCGCGTAAGCAACGCGGTGGCGTTCGAGGACTCACTCTCCGACGCGCGCCGGGCGGCGATCGACAGCGAAACCATCGGGCTGATGCATGCGGCGATTGCGGACGGCCGAGCCGCCGCGGCCACGGTCGACGCGAGGCGCGCTGCGCCCTATGCGATGCCGCGCCATGGCCGCGCCGCGCTTGCCTTTGCCGCAGCGGCCGCGCTGCTTTCGAGCATCGGCGTACCGACTATCGATCGCGGGCCGCTGTTGGTATCGGTGCAGCCCGCTAACGCCGCACCTGGCGCTGAAGTCACGCTGGTGGGCACACGCCTTGGCAATGGCGCGGTTGGGAGCACGGTTAGTATTGGCGGCCAGACCGCCAACGTCCTGGAATGGTCAGGCGACAAGATCTTGCTCAAGGTCGCGACGCAGACGCCGCTCGGCGCCGCAAAAATCGAACTCACTACGCCGCTTGGGCGCGACGACAGGCTGACACTCAATGTCGTCGATGCCCGCGACGCGCGCTACTTTTCGCCCGAGGCGGTCGTGCTATCGCCCGAAGAAAAAGAATACATCGCGGGCCTCATCACGCGGCTCAAACAAATTGCGCAAGACGAGCGTGCCCCCGAGTTAGCCGCCTTTGCCGACGCCATCGCGACCATGGTCGCTGCCACCGAGCGCGGTGAGGTCACCAAGGAGCAGCTGCTCGACGCCCTTCGCCGCGCCGAGGAAGAGCTCGCGGCTGGCGCCGAGCCCTCCCCGACCGATGTCGATCAGGCGCTCGCGCAAACTGGCGCCGCCTTGAGCAAATCCGCCATGACGAAGACGCTTGGGCAAGCCCTCGCCAAGGGAGACCTAGCCAAGGCCGAGCAGGAATTCGACAAGCTCGCCGAGCAGCTCGACAAGGACCAACTCTCGCCCGCACAAAAAGATGAGCTCGCCAAGGCCCTCGATGAAGCGGCGAAGGCGTTTGCCAAAAAGGACGAGGCCAAGGACGCCGCCGCGGCAGACAAGGTCGAGCAGGCCAAACAGGCCGTGCGGCGACTTGAAAAAGAAAAGCAAGACGCCAAATCGCCGGCCCAGCAGGCCGACAAAGAGCGCCGCCTCGTAAAGGCGAAGCGCGAGCTCGAGCGTCTCGAAAAACAACAAGCCGAAGAGCAGGCGTCACAGCAGCGCCGCGCGCTCAAGCGCCTGCACAAAGACATGGAAAAGGTCGCCGAGGACTTGGCGCAAAGGCCGGACAAACCTGAGCAAGGCGATCCAAAAGACGGCAAAGATCCTGATAAGCAAGCGGGCGGGCCCGGCGATAAGCCAGATGACCCAGATGGCAAAGCCGGCGGCGACGAAGGCGAAAATGAGGGCGAGCAGGCCTCCGAGGGCAAATCGCCCGCCTCGCGCAAGCTGCGAGACGCCGCGCGCGAGACCGGCCGCGTCGATCGCGACAAGCGCAAGCAAGCCGCGGCGGGCAAGGCGACGTCGCAAATGGACGATCTGCGTGAGGCCTTGCGTCGCGCCAAGCAGCGCGGAGGCGGCAAGGGGCCGCAAAACCCTTTTGGCAAAAAGGAATCCGAGTTTGCGCGGCGCGCGGCGGCGGCGCGACGCGGACAAGGCCAGGGTCAAGGACAGGGACAAGGCCAAGGCGGCACGCAGCCGGGGCAAGGCGGCGCGCCCGGACAAGGCGGCACTCAGCCTGGGCAAGGCAACAGCGACTATGGCGACGGCCACGATCCAGATTTTGCCGGCGCCGCCACCAGCGTCTCGGGTGACACCAAAGATCAAGACCTCCAAGGGCTGCACGGCAAGGGGCCATCGCGTCGCGAGACCATCTTGGCCGCGGCGCAAAAAGGCTTTGCCAGCGCGGCCTATAAGCCGGTGTACGCCGATTATCAAAAAATTGTCGAAGAGGTAATGCGCAATGAAAACGTTCCGTCGGCTTATCGCCACTACGTAAAGCGCTATTTCGATTCCATCAAGCCCCGCTAACGCGATCGCAAGGACTGCCATGACCAAAGCCACTACCCTCCCCCCCGACGACATCAAGCCCAAGGTCGACGCCTTCATCACCGACGTCACGGCGTTTCGAAACGAGATTGGCAAGGTCATCGTTGGCCAGGCCGACATCATCGACGGCGTCATCATGGCGTTGCTCGGCGGCGGCCACGTGCTGCTCGAGGGCGTCCCGGGCCTAGGCAAGACCTTGCTCGTGCGCACGCTCGCGAGCGCGATGGATGCGAGCTTTTCGCGCATTCAGTTCACGCCCGATCTCATGCCGGCGGACATCGTCGGCACCCAGGTGTTAGTCGACGACGGCAACGCTCGGCGCTTTGAATTTCAGCGCGGCCCGCTGTTTGCAAACATCGTGCTCGCCGACGAAATTAACCGCGCCACGCCCAAGACGCAGTCCGCCTTGCTCGAGGCGATGAGCGAAGGCTCGGTCACGGTGGCCAAGACCACGCACCGGCTCGAGCGCCCGTTTTTTGTGTTGGCGACGCAAAACCCGCTCGAGATGGAAGGCACGTATCCGCTGCCCGAGGCGCAGCTCGATCGTTTTCTCGTCAAGCTGATCGTCGACTTCCCCAGCCGCAGCGACCTCAACTCCATCGTCGAGCGCACCACCAGCGATCAAGCCGCGGTCGCGCGGCCGGTGCTATCTAAGACGCGCGTCGGCGAAATGCAGGAGCTAGTGCGCAAGGTGCCGATGGCGAAGAATGTGCAGGACTATGCGGTTGGCCTGCTTGAGTCGACGCATCCTTCGTCACCTGGCGTCCCGGCGATGGTTAAAAAATATATTCGCTATGGCGCCTCGCCGCGCGGCTTGCAAGCGATGGTGCTGGCCGCGAAAACGCGCGCCTTGCTGCAAGGGCGCTACGCGGTGGCGACCGACGATATCCGCCACGTCAGCGCGGCGGCGTTGCGCCATCGCATGCTGCTTAGCTTCGAAGGCCAGGCCGAAGGCATCGCGCCCGACGCGGTCATCGCGGCGGTCATCGCCCATCTCGGCGACGCCAAGTAAGGCCTTCCCCGCCCGTCCGCCGCCTGCACGACTAGCTAGCCCATCCGCATGACCGAGCCCGCCACCAAATCTCGCTACCAATCGCCTGCCGCCGCGCGCGCAACCGATCGCAGCGCGCTGTTTGACGAAGCGTTTATTCGCACGCTGGAGCAGCTCCACATGGTGGCGCGCAAGCTGCAGGCCGGTGGCCAGCGCGCCGAGCGCAAGACCAAGATCGTCGGCGCCGGCATCGAATTTGCCGACTACCGTCAATACGCGCGCGGCGACGACTTTCGCTACATCGACTGGAATCTCTACGGCCGCCTCGACAAGCTGCTGCTGCGCCTCTTCGAGGAAGAGCAAGACCTCCACATTTATTTCTTGGTCGACGTCAGCGATTCGATGGCACTCGGCTCGCCGCCCAAATTGCACTATGCCATGAAGGTCGCCGCGGCGCTGTCATATGTTGGGCTTGCCAACCTCGACCGAGTGTCCATCGTATCGTTTTCAGATCGGGTGACGGGGCGCTTTGCGCCCACGCGCGGCAAGTCGCGTATTTTTGGCATCTTGGATTTCTTCCGCGGCGCGACGCTGGGCGGCGGCACCGACATGGCCGCGGCGATGCGGGCGTTCGTGGCGCAGACCAAGCGGCCCGGGCTGGCGCTCGTCATCTCAGATTTCTACGACACCCGCGGCTTTGCCGAGGCGATCAATATTTTGCGCTACGCCAAGTTTGAGCCTTTTGTGCTGCAGGTGTTTGACCCCAAGGAGGCGGCGCCGCAGCTACACGGCGACCTCACCTTGGTCGACTGCGAAACCGGCGACGAAAAATCGGTGACAATTTCGCCCGCGATCTTAGAGCGCTACAAGGCCGCGCTCGCCGCCTACCAGGAGCAACTTGAGGCGTACTGCAAAAAATACGCGATCGCACAGTTTCGCACCGCCACGTCCGTGAGCTTCGAAGAATTGGTGCTGCGCATCTTTCGCACCGGAGGTTTTTTGCGATGAGCTGGGGCGGCCTGTTTGCCCCCATGACCATGCTGTGGCTCGCGCTGGGCGCCGTGGCCTTGGCGGGCGCAGCCTATCTCATTCGCACGCGGCACCGCCGCGTCGAGGTGCCGTTTGCCGCGCTGTGGGAGCAAGTCCTGGCCGAAAAGGATGCGAGCGCCTTGTGGCGGCGGCTGCGCCGGTTGTTGTCGCTTTTGCTCATCATCGCGATGTTGCTCTTGCTCATGTTTGCCGCCCTCGATCCCATCTTGGGCCTCAGCAACAAGGGACGTCGGCACGTCGTCATCGTCCTCGACGCCTCGGCGTCGATGACCGCCACCGACGGCGGCGAGGCGGGTGCCGGTGCGACCCGCTTTGATGCCGCCAAGGCGCTCGTCGCCAAGACCGTTGCGGGGCTCGGCGCCGATGACCAACTCCTCATCATTCGCGCCGATAGCCAGGCGACGCCGCTCTCGCGATTTTCGAGCGATAAGGCACGCGTCTTGGCGCCGCTGGCGGACGCGAAGCCAGCCCAAACACCCGCCGACATGCGGCGCGCCCTGGCGACCGCAGCCAACGCGCTCGCCGGCCGCAGCAATCCCATGTTGATCGTCATTTCTGATGGCGCCCTGCCCGAGGCCATGATGCCAGCGGTGCGTTGGACGGCCGCGACCGCCGCCGCTACGACACCCGACGCCAAGGCAGGCGAGCTAACACAGGTCGACCTTACCGGCATCGAGGCGCACTACCTCAGCGTCGGCCGCGATGTCGCCAATGTCGGCATCATCGCCTTTGGCGCGCGGCGCTACGTCGCCAACAAAGAGGCCTACGAGGTCTACCTCGAGGTAGTCAACACCGGCGACGCCGCCGCCAAGCGCAAGCTGGTCATTGCCAATGGCAGCACGCCGGTTGACACGCGCGAGATTGAAATTGGCGCTGGCGCGACGCTGCGCCAAATCTATCGCGATATCCCCAGCAGCGATGACCACCGCCTCACCGCGACATTGCTGCCACTCGCGGCGGACGACCTCGCCGACAGCTTCGCGCTCGACGACGCGGCGTTTGCCTTGCTGCCGCCTCGCAAGCGTCAAACCATCGTCATCGTCAGCCGTCGCAATGAATTTCTTGAGGGCGCGATTTCGGCCTACAGCAACATCGACGCCGAGGTCATTTCGCCCGAGGCCTACGAGTCGGCGCCCGACGTCATTGCGACTTATGACGCCGTGGTCTTTAACGACTATACGCCGCAAACGCCGCCGGCGACGCACGCGCTTTATTTTGCGCCCGACCCGGCGCGAAGCCCCGTGCCAGTTGCCGGTGAGCTCGCGGCGCCGCGCATCACGGACGTGGCAACCGACCACCCAGTGACGAAGTGGGTAACGCTGTCAGATACTAACTTTGACAAGGCTAAGACCTTTGCGCCGCGTCGCGACCGCGGTGAGGTCACGCTAGCCAGCTCGCTGGGCGCACCCGTGATCGTCGCCTCGGCGCACGGGGGCTTTCGCCAAGTGCTGTGTGGCTTTTCGCTCGGCGGCACCGATTTGGTCATGCGCGTGTCGTTTCCGGTGCTCTTGATCAACGCCTTGGATTGGTTCGCCGGCGATAACATCGACATGATGACGACGCTGGTCACCGGCACCAAAGCGCAATTGCCGCTCGGCTCAGCGATCGGTTTCGCGGAGACCGCAATCACCACGCCCTCGGGGACCAGCACCCGCGCGCCGGTTATCGACGGCATTTTGACGTACTATCCGCAAGAAGTGGGGTTTTACGGCGCAACCGGCACCGACGGCGGCGACGTCGACTTTTCGGCGAATCTCGCGTCGCCGAGTGAATCGCGCATAGCGCCGCAAACGACGTGGACGCTTGGCGGTAAGCAACTCACGCCACCGCCCGCCATGGTGGTCTCGGTGTCGCGCCGCATTTGGCTCTACCTGGTCATCATCGCCTTGGCCCTCTTGGCCGTGGAATGGTTCACGTATCATCGGCGGGTGACGGTATGAGCGCGCGGCTGCGTGCCTTGTGGCAAGGCGTCCGCCGCCACGCGGTGATGGCGACGGCCATCGGCGCGCTGTGCGTAAGCGTGTTGCTCCTGCTGCATCGCGGCCTCGCCGGCCACCCTGTGCTGCACGCGCCATTTCTCGGCGGCAACGTGGTGTTTCTCGCGCCGCGTTGGTTTTTGCTGCTCGCCGCGCTGCCGCTGTTATGGCTCGGCGCGCGCTTTTCGCTCACCGACATGGCATGGCCGCAACGCGCGCTGCAGCTGACGCTGCGCCTGACAACCATCATCTTGGTCATCGCGGCCTTGGCGCGGCCAACCCGCGAGATGACCTCGCAGCGCACCGCCACCGTGGTCCTGGTCGACGTTTCGGCGTCGATCTCGGACGAGCAACTAGCCACGTCGCAGCGCTATGTCGACGCGCTGGCGCCGGGCCCAGACGAATGGCTAGGCGTGGTTTCTTTTGCCGCGACGCCGCGCGTCGTCGCCAAGTCGGGCAGCCGCTTTACCCTCGCCCGCCACGCCGGTGCCGCGCCCGGCTCCGACATCCAGGGCGCCATGCAATTCTCGTATGGCCTGTTTCCCGACGGCTATGTCCCAAGTTTGCTGCTCCTCACCGATGGCAACCAAACCGATGGCGACCTGTTGGCCGAGGCGTATCGCGCCAAATCGCTCGGAATCGCGGTGTCGTGGGCCGAGGTTGGCGAAAATGCGCGGCAAGAAGTGCGCGTCGCAGCGCTAACCCTGCCCGACGAAATTAAGGCCGGCCAACCGTTTGAGGTCACGGCCACCATCTGGTCGTCCCACGCCGACGCGGTCGTGGCGAGTCTGCGGCAAGACGCCTTTCCAAATGCGCTCGAGCCCAGCAAGCGCGTGACGCTAGAGCCCGGCGACAATCGCGTGACGTTTAAGTCGCAAGCTCAGCGCGCCGGCACGACGACCTACAAGCTCACCATTGGCCAAATGGCCGCGGATGGCGAGACGCGCAACAACGAGGCCGTGATGACCGCACCGGTCAAGGGGCGGCCGCGGGTGCTTTACGTCGAGGGTGGCGCGGCGCGCGATCCGCAGAGCGCCAGCTATTTCAAACGCGCGCTCGAGCACGAAAATATCGAGGTCGACCTGCGCACCCCGCGCGGCCTGCCCGCCACCGCGCGCGAGCTGGAACCGTTTGACGCGGTGGTCATCTCGGACGTCGCGGCGCAATTTGTCTCGAGCGTGCAGATGACCGCGCTCGACACCTATGTGCGCCAGCTCGGCGGTGGGCTTATCATGGCCGGCGGCGAAGATTCATTTGGCTCGGGTGGCTATCAGGGCACCAAGATGGAGGCCATGATGCCGGTGCGTTTTGATTCCGAGCGCGATCGCGCCGAGCCGAGCATCGCGCTCATGCTGGTGATGGATAAGTCGGGTTCGATGGAGGAAGGTGGCCGGCCGAGGCCGCCAAGGAGTCCGCGCGCGCCACCGCGGGCGTGCTATCGCCAAATGACATCATCGGCGTCGTGGCGTTTGACACCCAGGCCAAGGTCTTCGTGCGGCCGCAACGCGCCAGCAATCGCATGCGCATCGCCAGCGAGATTGCCACGCTGCGCGCCGGCGGCGGGACCAATATTTATCCCGGCCTGCGCGATGCGTTTGAGCTCTTGCAAAACATCAACGCCAAGGTCAAGCACGTCATCTTGCTTTCGGACGGCCAGGCGCCGACCGATGGCCTCGCCGATCTAGTGCGCGATATGCGCGCCTCGCGCATCACGGTGTCGGCGGTTGGCGTCGCCGGCGCCAGCCGCTCGCTCTTGCAGATGATCGTCGATGCGGGCGACGGGCGGCTCTACATGGTCGAAGACATCGGGTCGTTGCCGCGCATCTTTATGAAGGAAACCACCGAGGTCCAAAAGTCGCAGCTGGTGGAAGACCTGGTCGCGGTGCGCGTCGCCAAGCGCGTCGAGGCGATCGAGGGCACAGGCGTCGAGGCTGCCCCGCCCTTGCGCGGCTATGTTACGACCAAGCCCAAGCCGACCGCCGAGGTGATCTTGGTATCGGATCTTGGCGAACCGATATTGGCGCGCTGGCGCCACGGCACCGGCACCAGCGTCGCGTGGACAAGTGACGTGAAGAATCGCTGGGGCAGCGAATGGATTAAATGGAGCAATTACCCCAAGTTTTGGGCCCAGGTGGTGCGCAGCACCATGCGGCGCAAGACGTACGACAGCTATGACCTCTCCGTGCAGGTCGCCGGCGGCGTCGCGCACGTCACCGTCGATGCGATTGACGCCTCGGAACAATTTGTCAACGAGCTCGATACCGAGCTAACCGTGATCGACCCCGCCACCGGCAAGGCCCTGCTCGTGCTGCCCATGCAGCAAACCGCCGCCGGCCGCTATGGCGCCAGCTTTGGCGCCGGCGCCCACCTGCGCGACTATGGCAGCTTTCTGCTCAAAGCGACGCATAAGCGCGGCGGCAGCATCGTCGCCGAATCGCTGGGCTCACTGGCCTTGCCGTACCCACCCGAGTTTGAAACGACTGCCGTCCAGCAGGAGCTGCTCGCCAGCGTGAGCAGCATCACGGCGGGTCGACCACGCGCCGCAGCCAGCGATGCCCTGCGCTCAGCAGGCGGCCGCATTACCTACACGCAAGACGTCTGGGGTTATTTTTTGATCGCGGCGGCGGCGTTGTTCTTGCTCGACCTTTACGCCAAGCGCGTGCGCTTGTTTTCTGCTTATCGCACGCTTGGGTTTGACGATAGCGCGCCATAACGACTACCCTGCCCGCATGATGGGTCTGCGCGCGTTAGCATCTACCGCTTTATTGGCGGCCCTCCTTACCCCGCTGCTCGGGCACCAGCTCGCGGAGGCGTGCGACCCCGGGGTTTGCTTTCGCGATGCCGTGAGCGACGACGTCGCGCAGCGGCCGCTTGAGGCGCCGGTGTTCATTCGCTACGACGCAACGCCAGGTAGCGCGCCGACAACCGCCGAATTTGTCGCCAGCGGTGGCAGCGATGTGCCCGCCATCATCGAAATTTTTCCATCGGGAGAGGCGACCGAGGTAAAGCACTACGTGGCGATGGTGCTGCCTAGCACGCCGCTCGCCGCCGGCACGACGTACAACATGCGGATCACCTCCGGATCAGGTCGCCTGCAGCGAATTTGGCGAGTTTTCGTTCACGGCGGAAGACATCTCGCTTGCCGCCGCACCCGACCTCACCCTAGCCGCGGCCGACATCACCAGCTCACCGCTGCAGCCAGATGGGAGCAATGATTGCAGCGATGGAGACGCGCTTGCTACGAGCTTCTCGGTGACGCCGGTGGGCGCCGGCGATGGCGCCGCCTTGTACGCCCTGCGCGTGCGTGACACCTATCCGGCAGATGCCGCCCGCAGCGTCTATCCGGATCTCACCATCGTCGATGTGCGCGCCGAGCTGCCGCTGCGCTATGACGCGGTGACGGATGAGACGGTTACCACACCGCGTACGATCTGTTTTGTCGCGGCCGCTATTTCGGGCGACGTGCAGTTTGGCGCCGATTCGGATGAGGTTTGCGTAAGCCTTGAGCCAGACGGCACGCCAGGGGCAATATGCCCGGGGGACAGCGAGGGGTGTGACGATTCCGGATGCGGCAGCTGCGCTGGCGCACACCACAGCGATGCGCACGCCCCCGTGTGGCTCGCGGCTGGTGCTCTGATTATCTGGTGGCTGCGCCGCCGCTAGCCTGCCCGAGGCGCTTTGCGCGCTCAGCGCGCCGTCGCGAAATCGAGTTCGATCGCGAGATCTTCGTATTCGGGGTATTCGGCGCGAAAGCTATCGACCGCGGCGTTGGCCGCATTGGTCGCTCGCGGCGAAAGCTCGCCGTCTTCAAACTCATCGGCATCAAAGACGAAGCGAATAAAAAGTGTCTCGCCGTCCGTGCTGACGCGACCGATGGTCATCTCGACGTCGCCGCGATCCGAGTCTTTGTCTGCAAAAAAATCCTCGGCGACCTCTTTGACTTCATCTAGATCCATAGATGAACTATTTTTACCGGGATGTGACGCGTGATTCAAGCCATCGCCTGCGCAACACCCGATGAATCGTTGCGGGCCAGCGCGCCAACCCTGGTTACCTCGCGATCCATGCGACCGGTCAGCATCTTTGCCCACATGATCCAATCGCTGCCAAACGACCAAACCGCAAATAACGGCGAACCCCACGTCGCGGGCTTGTTTTTTTCGAAAACAAAGTGTCCGAACCACGCGCCGGCATAACCCGATGCAAGGCCCGCCAAGATGAACCATGGCTGGCGCCAGGCGATGGCGAGCACGAGCCAGCCAAAGCCAATCGTCGTGCCGACAAAATGGCAGCGGCGATTGGTGCGATTTAGATGTTGGCTAACGTAGTAGTCCCAGAATTCGCGAAATGATTGCGGCCTTGCTAGTTGCGTCGTCATGCACCCTCCTGGGCAGATGCTAGCCTACTGCACGATGATGTTGAGCGCCCCAGATCCTTGGCCGTGAATGTGGCAATAGACGGTCACTTGTCCGGCCCCGCCCGGCGTTTGGGTATACGTGCCGCCCGGTGCCATCGGGCTGCCCTGATGCTGCAGCGGCGCCGAGGCGTGGACCTGGTGATTCACCGTGTCATTATTTTTGATGAGGAGCTGCGCGCCCGCCTTGACGTAGACGACGCCGCTGAAGCTGTGCACGCCGCCGCTGGCGATCGAAAGGTCGAGTTGGTTTTGCACGGTAACCGGGGCAACCACTGCCTGGCTTGCGCCGCTGCCCGATGCCGATACGCCAAGCTGATAGGCCGACGCGGTGGCATTAGTTGGTACTTGCACCACGAGGTGAACCTCGGTGGCCTCGGTGCCCGAGACGCTGGCGGGTACGACGCTGGCGGTCCAGCCGGCCGGTACGCCGGTGGCGGTCAAGGCAATGTTGCCCGCCACGCCCGCCGCGGAGACCGCGATGGGGATTTCGATCGTAGTGCCAAGCTTGGTGGAAACGGCCGCAGGATTTGACAGCGAGATGCCAGTTTGCCCTGGAGGAGTCGGGACACCTGGGGTGCCAGGCGCGCCGGGTTCGGTCGCAGGGTCGTCGGTCGAACGGCCGCCGCCGGGCTGACCATCGGTGACGTCGCCGACCGTACACGCCGCCGTGAAGGAGCAGACAAACACCGCGAGCAGCCTAGATAAACGCGTCATACAGCCACATGTTGCAAGTGCGGCGCCAAGTCGCGCCAGGCTTTCGGAGTGGAAGACCTTACTAAGCAATTGTATTTACGTCAGTATTTCGATTTTCAGTGAGGACTTCTCCCCCGGCCTTGTGGGACTTTTCCCCCACCCCTCGCCGTGCTGCTTACGCCAAGTCGCTATGCTCAAGGCAAAATGGCAGGCAGGCCGACCGTCCAAGGCAACCCTGCGCATGCGCTTGCGCGCTTTGCGTCCACGCCGCACACCCGCCATGCGCCTGCCAGGCGAGCACCACGGCGTCGCCGGGCAGGCTTGCGGTCGCAAACTTGGAAAGTTCGCTCGAAGCTTTTATAAGCGCTTCCATATCGGCAGCGTACGGAGTCGGCAGCACGCCCCACCGCGCAAGGGCGTTGCGTGCCTCGCGCCACGGTATCGCCGGCCCAGCTCCGAGCCCGGGGTAGCGCAGCACGCCGAGTTGCGCCAACGCGCGCGCGACCCAAAATAATTCGAGGCCTAAGAGGCCGCGTCCCATCACGACGTCAAGCGCAACCATTGCTGCGTGCAGGCTGCCTGCCGACGCGAGTTGGTCGGGCAGCATCGGCGCCTCGGCGAGCCGACGCGCGAGCACGGACGCCAAGAGCAACGACGACGCATCGACGCTGGCGGGGACGCCTGCCGGTAGCTGGCCCTCGATCAGCGCATCGAGCAGCTTCGCCTCGAGCATGGTGCGATACAGCGCGAGGCTCGCCGTGCGATCGCGATAGTGACCAGACGGCGCGGGGCGAAACGCCAGCGCCGCGAGCAACCCGAGTTGCAGCAAGGCGCGACTTGAATCTTCTTGCCACAGCGAGGGATCGAGCTGCGCGTCTTGCGCGGTGAGCAGTTGTACGGTGGGCGTCACGCGCGCAACTAGCGCGGGCACCGCGGCCTGCGCCGTCGCAGGCAAATCGGCGAGCGCCTCGAGCCGCGCGGCTGGCGTGAGCGGAACCGTTTCATCGATACGCAGGACGGCAGGTGGCACCTCGCGATGAGCATCCGCGGCCGCCGCGCCAGGGCTTGACGCCGCATACGTACGCGCGACGGCTGCCGTGTTGGCGTCGACGCTCAGCGCGCGCACCGCGCCATCGGCGTGGTCAGGTGCGGGGGCTGGAGCCGCCTCCACTGTGGCGCCAGCGTGCTCCGCGACAAACGCGTCGGCATCAAACGCCTTGGCGAGTCCATCCCATCCGGTGGCGCCTGGGCCCGCGGCGAGCGCGACGCCAAGCGGGCGCACCACCCCAACCAGCGCAGCCCATGCAAGCCAATTCGCTAGCTCGGGATGCGACGGGAGCTCGCCTTGATAGGCGGCGCTGCCGAGAAATTTGTAAATTTCATCGCGGCTATGCGGCCGCTCCGCGAGCAACCGATGCACGGTCGCGGCGAGCAGCGGATTGACCTGCCACAGCCGTTGCGCGAGGCGAGCGCCGGGTTGCGGCGTAAGCGCGTCGCGCACCGGGGCGTCGAGCCGCGCGCGGCCCGCCCCCACCGCAACGCCAAACATCGCAAACCACATCGGGACCGCGGGTGCGTCGATATGCTTGACGCCGAGCAGACGGGCGCGACAGGCGACGGCATCTTCGCCATCCTGCGCGATGGCGGCCAAGGCCATGGCCGCGCCGGCCCACGTTTCATGGGGCGCGCTGCCAAGCGACGGAAACGCAATGAGCTGCATCGCCGCATTGTACTGGACGGCGGCGTCGAGCCCAAGCGATCAGGCGGCGTACAGTGGCTCATGTTGGCTGTGCCAAGGAGCTAACTGCTTGCGCAGGGCGCCGCGCGCGCGCGACAGGCGCGACATCACGGTGCCGATGGGAATCTTGAGATCGGCGGCGATCGCGGCGTAGGCCATCTCCTCGACGTCGGCGCGCTCAAACACCTCGGCGAAGCGCGCGTCGAGCTGCGCCACCGCGCTGGTAAGCGCGTCTCGCAATTTTGCGGCATCGACGTCGACGTGGGCGACATGGCTGTGGGTGGCGTTCACCAAGACCTCGCCTTGCTCGGTGACCGCGCGCCGCTCGCGCTTGCGGCGGCGATACTGATTGATAAACGTATTGCGGGCGATGCGCAGGAGCCAGGCGCGCGCGTTGGTCTCGGGCGTAAACTGATGCCAATGTGATAGCGCCTGCGCAAACGTATCCTGGGCGAGGTCGGCGGCGCGCTCCTGATCTTTGCAGAGGTAGCGCGCGAGGCGCAGCACATCGGGGTACAGCGGCATGCAAACGGCGGCGAATTCGTCTTTGGCTGCGATCATGAGGCTTGCTAGAGCAAGCAAAATGCCAAGCCGCGCGCGCCCGCGGCGCCTTGTAACCTACTGAAAAAATGGCGCTAAATTATCGCGGCAGGCGTTGCCGGCGGCAGGCGTGTCAGTAAGGACACGCGTGCCCGCGGCAAATAGCGGACAATATCGAGCGCGGTCGCGCCGCGCGCGCCGAGCCGGCGCCCCATGAGCGCACCTGCTTGCGCGTGCAGGCCAACGCCCGCCGCGACGACGCTTACGTGCGACGGCAAGCCGAGGCCTGTCGCATCGTCTCGGCGCGGCGCGGCGGCCGCCTGCGCGAGCAGCGATGCCAGCACGCCGGCGAGTACGTCGCCGCTGCCTGCAGTGGCCAGCGCCGGCACGTGCGCGGCGACCACCAACACGCGGGCTCCATGCGCGATCACCGTGCCTTCGCCCTTGAGCACCGCGGTTACGCGGAAGCGCGCTGCCAAGGCGAGCGCCGCCGCAACGCGATCGGCCTGCACCTCGGCTACAGAAAGGTCGAGCAATCGCGCCGCCTCCCCGGGATGAGGCGTGAGCACGGTGACGCCGGCGTCGCGCCGCGCCGCGGGCATACGCACCTCGCCCGCCGCTAACAAATTGAGCGCATCGGCATCGATCACGAGCGGCAGGTCGCTGCGCAGCGCTCGCGCCAGCGCCTCTATGGCATCGGCATCGCGGCCGAGGCCTGGGCCAACCACACACGCATGCGCCGGTCGCGTCCACAGCGCGGCATCCTGCGCCCACGAGGTCATCACCGGTGCTGGGGCACGCACCTCTACGTTATCTGGCGCGACGAGCACGACGGTGCCCGCCCCTGCGCGTAGGGCGCCATAGGCAGCCAGCCGCCCCGCGCCGCGCATGCCTGGCCCGCCGCCAACGCAGAGCACATGGCCGCGCACGCCCTTGTGCGCCTCCGCCGCCTCACGCGGCAGCCATGCGGCGGCATCGCGCGGCGAGATGAGCTGCGCGCGTGCCACGGCATTTGTCTCGGCCGGTGAGAGGCCAATGTCCGCAAATCGGACAATGCCCACCAGCCCCAGGCCTGGCGAAACCGCGTGCGCGAGCTTGTAGGCGCCACACGCGACGGTCATGTCGGCGCGTACCGCCGCCGCCGCGATGCCCGTGTCGGCGTTTATCCCCGAGGGGACATCCACCGCGATCACATAAGCCGCGCGCGGATACGCGGCGATCGCCTGCGCCGCGGCGCCATCCACCGCGCGCGCCACGCCGGTGCCAAAAATCGAATCGACGACCAAGGCACCCTCGACGTCGGCCAGATAAGCGGCCATGGCAAATGGCTTAAGCTCGCGCGCTATCACGCCATCTGCGGCCGCGTCGGCGCTCGCCGTGCGTGCCGCCTCCGTCCGCGGTGGCGCCACGGCCCATACGCGCACCGGCACGCCCGCCGCGGCCACGACGCGCGCGACAACGTAGCCATCGCCGCCATTGTTGCCGGGGCCGCACACCACGACCACGCGCGCCGCCGGCGCCTGCCGCCACCGCGCCAACACCACGTCCGCGACGCCCGCCCCGGCGCGCCGCATCAGCTCGCTTTGCGGTACGCCCCTCGCCATGAGCGCGGTCTCGAGCGCCAGCATGTCGGCGATCGAGACCACCGGCCTCATGCAGCGGCCCCGCAGGCCTGGACTAGCATGGCGGCAATCGCCTCGGCGTGCTCGCGAATCATCGGTTCGTCCGGGCCCTCGATCATCACGCGCGCCTTAGCCTCGGTGCCGCTATAACGCACGAGCACGCGGCCTTCGTCGCCAAGCCGCGCCTCGACCGCCGCGATCGCGCGCTCCACCTCGGGCATTTGCGCCAGCGGCACCTTGCGCGGCACCTTGACGTTGACCAGCACCTGCGGGCTTTTTTCCATGCAGCGCGCCAACTCCGACAACGGCTTGTCTTCGCGCACCATGGTCGCGAGCACGCTCAGCGCCGCGATGATGCCATCGCCCGTGGTGCAGTGGTCGAGAAACACCATGTGCCCCGATTGCTCGCCGCCGAGGTTGTAGCCGTGCTTGCGCATCGCCTCGACCACGTAGCGATCGCCAACCTGCGTCCGCACCAAGGCGCCGCCCGCCGCCTTCATGGCGCGCTCGAGCCCAATATTGGACATGACCGTGGTGACCAAGGTGTTGTGCGCTAAGGTCCCACGCTGCAGCATGCGCGTCGCGGCGATCGCCATCACCGCGTCGCCGTCGATCACGTTGCCGCGCTCGTCGCACAAGATGAGCCGATCGGCATCGCCATCGAGCGCCAGCCCAAGGTGTGCATGATACAGCCGCACCGTCTCCGCGAGCTGCTCGGGGTGCAAGGCGCCGGCTTGGCGATTGATGTTTTGGCCGTCGGGCTTGCAATGGATGCTGATGACCTTGGCACCGAGCTCTTCCATAATTGCCGGCGCGACCTTGTACGCCGCGCCGTGGCCGGCATCGATGACGATGCGCAGGCCTTCGAGCGTGAGCTCAGCCGGGAAGGTCTGTTTGCAAAACACGATGTAGCGGCCGCGCGCGTCTTCAATGCGAGTGGCCTTACCAATCTCGCTCGAACGCACACGCCCATCGGCCAGCTCAGGCGACGCCATTAGCGCCTCAATAGATGCCTCGACCTCGTCGGGGAGCTTGAAGCCGTCGTGCGAGAAGATCTTGATGCCATTGTCTTCAAACGGATTATGCGACGCCGAAATCATGATGCCCGCATCGCAGCGCATCGACGACGTAATAAACGCGACGCCAGGGGTGGGCAGTGGCCCCGTGAGCCACACGTCGCCGCCCATTGCGACGATGCCGGCGGCGAGCGCCGACTCGAACAAATAACCCGATTGCCTGGTGTCTTTGCCGATCGCGATGCGCGGCCCGCGGTTGCCCTTGCGCAGGCGCAGCGCCACTGCCATCCCTAGCTTCATTACGGTTTCGGGCGTCATAGGCTCGACATTCGCCAAGCCGCGCATGCCATCGGTTCCAAAGAGCTTTCGCGTCATATGCTGGGCTGCATGCTACCGCGAAATGGCGGGCGCTGCCTCACTCTCGCGCCAAGCCGCGTAGATTTGGCGAGATTGCGCAATGTTGTGGACGCGGATGACGTGCGCCCCGGCGGCGATCGCGGCGACATTTACATGGCCCGTGGCGACGTCTAGCTCGGCCGTGGTGGGTGTCGGTGTCGCGCGCAAGCCTCGCGATGCCGCCCACGCCTCGTCGGCGAGCAGCGCGCGAATAAACCGCTTGCGCGATGCACCGATCACCACCGGCGTGGCGGTCGCCGCCATTAAGGTGGGCATCTCGGCAATCAGTTCGAGGTGCGCGCCCGGCGAGGCGCCCTTGCCCATGCCGAGCCCCGGATCGCACCACACATCGCCTCGGCGACCGGGCGGCCAACTGAGAACCTGCGCGTGCCACGCGTCGGCGATCTGGGCGGCTCGCGGACATTGCTCGTCGACAAACATGGCGGAGAGCGACGACGACGCCACGTGGCCGGCAATATATATGACCGGCTGCGCGGCGACGAGCGTGCGCATCCCGGCATCGAAGCGACCGCCCGAGATGTCGTTGACGACCTCGGCGCCCTCTGCGATCGCGATCGCGGCGACGGCGGCCTTGGTCGTATCAATCGAGATCGGCACGACGCCCCAGCGACACAGTGCGCGCAAGGCGGGCAAAACGCGAGCTAGCTCCTCGGCTTCGCTAACGGGCGTGGCGCGAGGATTGGTCGATTCGCCGCCGAGGTCGAGCATATCGGCGCCATCCGCCACCAACGCCTCGGCTCGCCGCATCACGGCCGCAACGTCGACTAACTCACCGCCATCGGAAAACGAATCGGGCGTGACATTAAGGACGCCGAGCCAGTAGGGGCGCGAAGCGGCCCACGTGCCCGTGCGAAAGGTCGCGCGCAGCGCCGCGCGGCGCATCGTCTGCATCGCGCGCTACGCCAATTTTGGCGCTGGCTCGGTGGCCAATACCCCGGCCAGACCGTCTTTTTTTTCGTCCTTGGCTTCCGGCTTGACCTCAGGCCCTTTGCGGCGCGGTGGCGGCAGCGGCCGGTTGAGTTTCTCGCCGCGCAACAAGACCTCGATGTCGTCGTGATCAATCGTCTCGTACTCAAGCAGCGCCTCCGACATGCTGTCGAGCAAGGCGCGTTGATCGGTGAGGATTTGCTTGGCACGCTCATACTGAGCCACGACGATGCTTCTAATTTCAGCATCGATGCGCCGCATGGTGTCTTCGGAGTGCCGCTCGCCCGAGCTTAGGTCGCGGCCCAAGAAGACCTCTTGCTTGCTGCCGGCAAAATTGAGCGGACCGAACTCATCGCTCATGCCCCACTCGGTGACCATCGAGCGCGCCAATTCGGTCGCCCGCTCGATGTCGTTGCCGGCGCCGGTGGTTTTCTGCGCAAACACCAGCTCTTCGGCGACGCGGCCACCCATGAGGATGCAAATCGTATTGCGCGCAAACTCGCCGGTCATGCTGAGGCGATCTTCGGTCGGCAGCTGTTGCGTAAGTCCCAGCGCGCGACCGCGCGGGATGATGGTCACTTTGTGCACCGGGTCGGCATCGACGCCAACAAAACGCGCGACCAGGGCGTGGCCGATTTCGTGCACCGCCGTCGTCTTCTTCTCTTTATCCGAGATGATCATCGATCGGCGCTCGGCGCCCATCATGACCTTGTCCTTGGCTTCTTCGAAATCCGCCATCGCGACCTTTTCGCGATTTTTGCGCGCCGCAATCAGCGCGCCTTCATTCACCAGCGCCTCGAGATCGGCGCCGGAGAACCCAGGGGTGCCGCGGGCAATGACCGCGAGGTCAACGTTGGCATCCAGCGGCACCTTGGCGGCGTGGACTTCCAAAATGCCAACGCGGCCGCGCACGTCGGGCCTTGGCACCACGATGCGGCGGTCAAAGCGACCAGCGCGGAGCAGCGCCGGGTCGAGGACGTCTGGGCGGTTCGTCGCGGCAATGATGATAACGCCGTCGTTGGCCTCAAAGCCGTCCATTTCGACGAGCAACTGGTTGAGCGTTTGCTCGCGCTCGTCGTGGCCGCCGCCGACGCCCGCGCCGCGATGGCGGCCTACCGCATCAATTTCATCGATAAAAATAATGCACGGCGCGTTCTTTTTGCCTTGCTCAAAGAGGTCGCGCACGCGCGAGGCGCCGACGCCGACAAACATTTCTACGAAGTCTGAACCCGAGATCGAAAAGAAGGGCACGCCAGCCTCGCCCGCGATCGCTTTGGCGAGCAGGGTCTTGCCGGTGCCCGGCGAGCCCATCATCAGCACGCCCTTCGGGATACGGCCGCCGAGCTTGGTAAATTTTTTCGGGTCTTTGAGGAACTCGACGATTTCCTCGACTTCTTCCTTGGCCTCTTCGACGCCGGCGACGTCTTTAAAGGTCACCTTGTTTTGCCCTTCGGCAAGCAGGCGCGCCTTGGACTTGCCAAAGCTCATCGCCTTGCCGCCGCCAGACTGCATCTGGCGCAAGAAAAAGAAGAAGATGCCAAACAAGAACAACATCGGCAGCCACGACAGCAGCAGCTGTGGCCAGAAGCTCGACTCTTCCTTGGCTTTCACCGAATAAGGAATGTTGGCCGCGGCAATGAGCTGCGGCAGGTTTTCCGGAAACTCGCCGTAGGTGATCGCCTTGGCGGTGTTGTCCTTATAGGAAATAACGTACTTCGCATCGTTACGCCCGCGCGGCTCGACTTGGATTTGTTGGATGTTCGCGGCCGCCGTCTTGTCGCTTAGCAAGGCGCGAAACGCGACCACGTCGAGCTCTTTTTGCTTGCTCGACTGATCCGTGAACATGCTGTAGACGCTCACAAAAATGAGGGCTGCAATGATCCAAACCAGGATGGTTTTATGGGACTGACGCACGAGAAAAACAGTAGCACGCACCCCCTAGGTGCGCACCCGCAGGTGGCCTGAAAGCCTAACCGTTTGGCCTGGATGTCACATTTTGGGGACCCACGGGGGCATCAAAGGCTGCGCCCACATGCTCGGCCCAAGCGATTTCGCGCGATTGCTGGTTAACCAGCACCCAGGCGCTGGCGCGACGCGACGCGGGCACTCTCGCCTGCGCAAACAAATCAGAGAGCTTGCCCGAGCGGCCACGCAAACGCAGCGGACGCATTTTGTCGCCAGCTCGCCAGTGACGCCACGCGTATCCCGCGGGCGGGGCAAATGGCGGAGCTGCCGCGCGACTCGCGTCGGCCGGGGGCACCAGCGTCGCGTCAGCGATAAAGGCGATTGTCGAGAACTCCTTGCGGACGACGCCGCCGGCGACATTGAGTTGTTTGGTTTCGTCACTGGCGCACATGGCAAGCACCGCCTCGCGGTGCCGCCGCGTCGCGCCGTGGCCCGAAGCGCGACGCAGCCAACGCGCCACCACCCAGCGCGCAAGCGCTGGCGGCGTTAACCTGAGTTGCTGCGCGTCGAGCTCGCCGCCCGGCGCGACGACGCGCTGCCACCAATGGCGGCGCAGCGGACGCGCAGCGCGATACCAAGCGTCTAGTTGCCGCGACACCGCGGCGAGCGATGCCACCACGCTCGGCTGCTCGCGCGCGAGCATCGGCATGATGTCGAGGCGCAGGCGCGGCCGCAGCATGGCGCGATCCTCGTTCATGGGGTCATCCCACACCGGCAGCGCGTGCGCTTTGACATACGCCTCAACCGCAGCGCGCGGCATAGCGAGCCATGGGCGAAGGTAAATGCCACGCCGAGGCGCGATGGTGCGCAGGCCCGCGAGATCAGTGCCGCGCAGCAGCCTCATGAGCACAGTCTCGGCAACGTCGCGCTCGGTATGCGCGGTCATTACCCAAGCCAGCCCGAGTTCGGCCTGCAGCTGCGCCAGCGCCGCATAGCGCGCCTTGCGCGCCGCAGCCTCCAGCGAGCCGTTGCGCTCGACCACAATCTCGCGCACCAACGCGTGCATTCCCAGCGATGCGGCCCAGGCTGCTACGCGCGCGCCAACCTCGGCGCTGCCAGCTTGCAAGCCGTGATCAATATGCAAGACGACGACGCGGTCGCCCCATATCCCGTGCGCGACGTGCGCAAGCGCCAGCGAGTCGGCACCGCCCGAGCACGCGACGCCGATGCGCGCTTCCGCCGCCAGCCCGCCGGGCGTCGCCCCCGCTAATGCTCGCCTAAGCGCACGCGTGAGCTGATCGGCGGCGCGGGTCACCGGGCGGTTATACCCCAAAGCGTAGGCCGCGTCGGCTATGGAAGCACGACCTCCACCGGTTCGGCCGACCGCTGGACGAGAATGGCGATCATCGTTAAGCTCGCCGACATGAAATGGCGCGCGGCAACCTGCTCGGTTCTTTGGTCGCTTGTGGCGTGCGGACGGCCCCCTGCGACCACGACGGGCTCCGAACCGCCGCCTGCCCCACTCGCCCCCGCTGCGTTCGTGCTTTCGGATGACGTTTGGCCCGAGGTTGAAGCATCCCCAGGGGAAGCCCGTAAAACACTACAGCACGAGACCATATTGGTCAGCATGGCCCTACCCGCTGACGCCACGGTGGAGCTCGATCGCCTCGCATACGGGCACCCCGTCATCTACGTCCGGAGCAACGGCGTTCGCGTCGATATCACATGGAGCGGCTCGGCATATAACCCAGAGTTTAGCGCCACACCGCCCACCTTCGGCCGCACGCCCGTCCATCAAATTTCACGTGCAACCGGCAACGAGACGGTGCACTACATTCGCGACGGCATCAACACAGTGGTGGGCTATGTCCGCGGCGCAACCTGCGAAGGCAAGTTGCTGCGCGAAGCCGAGGTCGAGCGCGCCTTCCAACTTTGCGCCAGCATGCGTGTCCCACGCCCCGGTGCGCTTGTGAAGCGGCCAACGTCGTTGCTGCGGCATCTTCCGTACCTTGCCTACGAGAAAGATTCGACGCCGATTTTGGGCAAAACGCCGCCAACTGCGTTTGCAGGACACATTGCAGTCCAGGCGTTTCCCGGACCGTGCAATGAGACTGACATCCGGGAAATAAACACAAGCGGCGAGGTTGAATTCGCGACGGTGCAGCTGCCTCATGGCGCGACCTTTGTGCGTTCCTGCTTTCAAGGCACGGGCGCCGCGCGCGTGTTGACGTGGGCCTCCGCGTGGTCAACGCGCAGGGGGCATTGCGTCAGGGTTGATATCCATGAATCGATGGATCCGATTACGCCAGCACAACTCGATTACATCGCGCGGCTAAGCGACCTGGTTCTTGCCGACGGCTGATGGTGGTCTGTTAATCCGCGGGAGAGGTGTTGCTAGTGGTGATTCTGCCATGGCCTGTGCTACTAGGTGGAGCGTAAGGCCTCATGACAGACAACACAGACAAACCAGCATCGTCGTCGACCACGCCGCTTGCGCGACCCAGTAGCGCCGCCATTTCGGCGCCCTCCGCGGCAGGGCGCATGAACGCGCTGTTTGAGGCCGCAAATCCAGCGGCTGCGGTTGCGGCGCTGCCCGTGCCGCAGCTCTACGAAATTGTCACCCAGGTTGGTTTTGGCGACACCCAGGAGCTCATCGAGCTCGCGACGCCCAAGCAATTGCGCGGTTGCATCGACATCGACGCGTGGGACCGCCACGAGCTGACCATGGCGACGATTACGCCGTGGCTTGGCGCCATTATTGAAGTTGGCCCGGAAAAAGTCACGGCAGTGTGGGAGGCGCTCGACACCGAGATGCGCGCGCTCTTGCTGCAGCGGCATACGTTTATCTATGACCTATCGCTCGGGGAAGAGCCGGACGACAGCGACGATGCGGAGCTTTTGTTTACGGTCGATACATTTTTTTGCATCAAGCTGCTCGGCGATGACACGCACAATCGCCTCGTGCGCAGACTCATTGAGGATTTGTATCGCGGCGATTCCAACCTCGCGCGCCATACGACTACGTGCGCGCGTTCCGAGCCGCCTGCGGAGCTCGAGGACTATGCCTATCGCTGGCGTTCGGGTCGTATGGCCGACCTCGGCTTTGCCGATTACTACGAGGCGCTTGAGCTGTTTCGCGTGCTCGAACCCGCGTCGGTCAAGATCGGCGAGAACTCGCGCGAAATCATTGACGCGGCGATTGCGGGCGAAGGCGACGGCGATGCCAACGACGTCACGCACTCGCTGCCCGAGTTGGCGCGGCAAGAACTGCGCGGCGCCAATTTTTACGGCAAGGCGCTCGCCTCGCTGCTCCACGAGCGGCCCGGCGAGGCAGCACATTTCGAGGCGGCGTCCGCCCTGCTGGTCAACAAGCTGCTGTCGGCGGCGCGCGTGCGGCTGGGCGATAGCGATGCCGTGACCCGCGCCGCGCGCTACGCGTTTGCCACGTTGTCGCTGGGCCTTGAGCATGTCAGTGGCGGCAACCTCGAGCGCGCAGTCGCGGCGCTGGGCTCAATTTCGCTGATGCGCCTGCATCGCGTCGGCTTCTCGGTCAGCGTCGCGGTGGCCAAGTATGCGCGTGCCTTGGTGCCCGGCGCCAAACTTGCCGACGACGGCACGCATCGCATCTTAGCGGCGCTCTCAGGCGCGCGGCCGTGGATGCCCAAAGACCTCGATACGCCGCCCGCGGCCGGCGTGCGCCCTTTCTCATCGCTGGCCGACGTCAGCGCCGCAGCGCAAGCGCTCGCCATCATCGCGCTGCGCATTCGCATCGCCGAGGGCCTCGGCGCCGATTTGCAACAGCGCGCCACCGGCGAGGTGATGCTCGACGACTATGCGCGCACGGCCGTAGTCCGCGCGTTGCTTGGCGACGCCACGCCGTCGGCGACGCCGCTCGACATCGCCGACTTTGCCGCGCTCAAGGCCAAATACGAGGCGGGGATTCCGCATATCGCGGAGTCCGCCGCCGCCGCTGCGCTAAAACCGCTGTGGCAGCGCCTAGGCCTTGACCCGTCGCCGTTTCTCGATGCGCTGATTTTGCGCTACTGCGCCGAAATTGCCGATGGCGTGTTGTCGGCGCCATCGCTTGATCCGCAATTTATCAGCGGCGTGCGCATCGCCGCCAGGTAGCGACGGCACCGTATTAAGTTAGCGTTGCCAGCGCGGCGATCGCCGCGGCGTGTTCCGCGGCTTTCTTTGACTTGCCTGCGCCGCGCCCGTGCTCGCGACCGTGCCAACTAACCGCGACGACGAACACGCGCGCATGAGGCGGGCCCTCTTGTGATACCAGCTCATACGCCGGCGTGCAGCGCTCGCTTGCCTGCACGCGCTCTTGTAGTTGCGTCTTCGCATCGCGCGTCGATGCAGCCGAGAGCGCCGCCAGCGACGCCGCGAGCAGGCGCTCGATCATCGTGGTCGCCGCGGCCATGCCTGCGTCGAGATAGACGGCGCCAAACAACGCCTCCACTGCATCGGCGAGCAAGGCGTCTTTGTCGCGCCCGCCATCGCGCTCCTCGCCGCGGCCGAGCACGAGCTGTGCGCCGAGCCCAAGCCCACGCGCAACCGCCGCCAACGCCGCCTCGTTAATCACCGAGGCGCGCAGCCGCGACAGCACGCCCTCCGGCGCGCCAGGAAACTGCGAGAACAGGCGTTGCGCGACAACCAGGCCGAGCACCGCGTCGCCGAGAAACTCGAGCCGCTCATTCGAGCTGCCGCCCTGCTCGTTAACCGCCGACGAATGCGTCAGGGCCTGCGCCAGCAACTCCGGCTGTGCAAACGCGTGGCCTAGCCGCATTGCCAGCTCGGTTAGCGCGATCTCGCTCACGCCGCGGCACCGGCGCCAGCGCCCGGCGCAAGATCGCGATCGAGCTTGCTCGTGGTCAGCCAGCCGCCGCCCACGACGCGATCACCGGCGAACAAGACCGCCGCCTGTCCTGGCGCGCCGATGACGTGTTCGCTTTGCGCGCCGAGCACGACCGCGCGCGCGCCGCTGCCGTGAAGCGTGACGCGCACGGGATACGGCGTGCCGCGATGGCGAATCTGAATATGCGCGTCAAAGCCATCCTGCGTCGCGCCGGCGGGCACAGGGCCCAGCCAGCGCATATCGCGCAAATACAAGGTATCTGACGACGCCTCGGCGGGGGTGCCGACGATAACGGTGCCCTCTTGTGGCCGCAGGCCGGTGACGTACAAGCGATCTTTGGTGGTGAGATTGCCCAGGCCGCGATGTTGGCCCACCGTATAGTTGTGCACGCCTTGATGCGTGCCAACCACGGTGCCATCGGTGCGCACGATTTGGCCTGCGACGGGTAGCGAGCGCCCGCGTCGCGACGCGTGCTTGCTGACAAAGCCGGCGTAGTCGCCATCGGGCACGAAGCAGATTTCTTGCGACTCCGGCTTGATCGCATTGGGCAGGCCATACGCCGCCGCCTTGACCCGCACCATTTCTTTGGTGGTATCGCCGAGCGGAAACCACACGCTGGCGAGTTCGTCCGGAGGCATCGAGAAGAGAAAATAGCTTTGGTCTTTGGCCGCATCCTTGCCGCGAAACAGCCCGAGCGCGCCGGATTCATCAACCGGCGCGATGTTGGCATAATGGCCAGTGGCAATGACGTCGGCGCCCATCGCGCGCGCGTGGCGCAGCAGCGGCGTAAACTTAATGTGTTGGTTGCACTTCACGCACGGATTGGGCGTCTCGCCGGCGAGATAGGCCTCGACGAACTCGTCGACCACCGCCGTGGTGAATTCTTGTTCGAGATCGACGACATAAAACGGAATGCCGAGATGGGCCGCGACGCGACGCGCATCTTCCATGTCGCGCGGGCCGCAGCAGCGCCCGCCCGAGCTGGCCTGCGTGCCTTGCGCATTGTAGAGCCGCATCGTCATGCCGACGACGCGATGGCCCTGCTCGACCAGCATCGCGGCGGCCACGGCGCTGTCGACCCCGCCCGAGAGCGCGATCACGACGAGCCCGTCACCGGGCGTTGGAAGTGGACGAAGCGCGCTCACGATGCGATACAGGTGCCAGAACTCGGCATGAAAGACAACCGTTTGTCGCTGCAGGTGGTGGAGCTCGATGCGGCCGGCTATGGCGTCGCGCGCCCCGAAGCGGGCGCCGGCGATGAGGCGATTCCAAAGGAAATCAAGGTACTTGGCATGCTTCCCGGTGAGCGCGCCGAGGTCGCAATTGAGCATCGCAGCCCGCATAATGGCACCGCGTGGGCACGCGTAATCGCGCCGCAGGGCGAGCCCAGCGACGACCGCGTGACGCCGCGATGCCCGGCGTTTGGTGCTTGCGGCGGCTGCGTGTGGCAACACCTAGCCTACGACGAGCAGCTGGTGTGGAAGCGGCGGCGGGTGGCGCAGGCGCTCGGCGTGCCGATGAATCAGGTCGCGGCGGTCAGGCCCTCGCCCGCGCAATGGGGTTATCGAAACAAAGCGAAGTATGTGGTGGCGGGCGACGCGCAGCGTTTAGTGCTTGGCGCGTATGCGCCGCGAACCCACGATGTAATCGACACCGCGGGCTGCGCGGTGGTAGCGCCGGTGCTCGACGAGGTCGCGGCGTGGGTGCGCGGCGCGGCGACGGTCCTGGGCCTGGCGCCTTATCGCGAGGCGAGCGGCGACGGCGAGTTTCGCTATGTCGTGGTGCGCGCCAATGCCTTGGGCGATGTGCTCGTAACGTTGGTCGTGACGTCGCAGGTGCGCGACGAGGCGCTGCGCGCGGTGGCGACGTCGATCGCCAAGCATCCCGCCGTACGCGGCGTCGTCGCGCTGTTTAACGATCGGAGGAATGCGAGCATTGCGCCGCCCGAGGCGCGCGAGTTGGTGCTCGCCGGTGAGCGCAGCCTGCGCGATCACGTCGCCGGGGTTGAGGTCGAGGTCGGCGCCAGCGAATTTTTTCAGGTCAACCGCGCGCAGGCCGATGCGATGTATGGCTACGTCGCGACGGCGCTGGGGAAAATGGCGAAGGCGGCGCCCGCCGCTGGCGCGGCCTACGACGTCGTCGATTTATACGCCGGGCTTGGCGGCTTTTCGTTTGCCGCCGCGCGCGTGGGGTTGCGCGTCTACGCGGTTGAGGTCCATCCCGGCGCCGTGGCGGCGCTGGCGGCGGCGGCAGCGGCAAACGAGCTACCAATCGTTGCACAGGCGGCGAATGTCGACGACGCGATGGCGGACGTGCCGCGCGATGCCGGCGCGGTGATCGTGAACCCGCCGCGCAAGGGCCTGACGCCGGCGCTGGTGGCGTGGCTGCTCGCCTCGCAAACGCGCCACATCGTCTACATTAGCTGCGGGCCCGAATCGCTGGGCCGCGACGTCGCGGCGCTGGCGGCCGCGTTTGAGACCACATCGGTGCAGCCCTTTGATCTCATGCCCGGCACCTCGCAAGTCGAAACCATCGTCTGCCTGCGGCGGCGCTAGCGAGCTTGGCGCGCCCGACCCCGCCGCGCCAATTTGCGTTATGCTTAGCCATGGCCGCCGGTGATCTCGTCGTCAACGAACGCATCACCATTCCGGCGAGCGAGCTCGAGATTCGCGCCGCGCGCTCGGGTGGGCCAGGTGGTCAGCACGTCAACAAAACGTCGAGCAAGGTGATCGTGCGCTGGAGCCTGCGCTACTCGGAGGCGGTCACCACGGTCGATCGCTATTGGCTGCGCGACAAGCTCGGCTCCAAGCTCACGGTGGAGGGCGACCTGCTGGTTGCCTGCGAAGAGCACCGCGACCAGTCGCGCAATAAAGCCGATGCCTTGGCCAAGCTCGCCGCCATGCTGCGCACGGCCCTGGTACGCCCCAAGCCGCGCAAGGCGACCAAGCCGACCCGCGGCTCCAATGAGCGAAGGCTCACCGCAAAGAAATCCCGCGCCGACATCAAAAGCGGCCGCCAGGGCCGCGGCAACGACGACTAGCGGGGCGGCGCATTGCCCCTTCTCCCCTGGTTGACAGCCTGGGTTGACAGCCTGATTTCGTCACGCTATATGTGATTTATGAAAACGATTATCATTTTCTTGGCGGCGCTAGGCCTTAGCCTCGCCGCCTCCGCGCAGGCCGACCGCCGCGCGTTTACCCGGACCTATGAGTACGTTACCCAGGCCGAGGACGCGCTCGAGCTTGAGTACTATCTGACGCAGCAGCAAACCGACATCCAACAGGCCAGCACGCGCTCGATTGAGCAGCAAGTCGAAATCGAATACGGCCTTACCAATCGCTGGGATATTTCGATCTATCAAGTGTACTCGCAGCCCAGTGGCGGGGCGCTGTCGTATTCGGCGACTAAGTTGCGCACGCGGTATCGCTTTAGCGAGCGCGGCATCAACCCGGTCGATGTCCTCGCGTACTTTGAATTGATTCGCCCGTACGCGGGGTCGTCGTGGAAGCTTGAGCCCAAGCTTGTCTTGGCCAAAGACGTTGGCAAGGTGACGTTGGCGGTCAATCTTATCCCCGAGTTTGTCTTTACGCAGGCCAGCGGGCCCGATGGTGGCACCACCGAAACTGAGTTTGAGCCCGGCTGGGCGCTCGGCGTGACCTACGAAGCGTCGCCAAAATGGAAGCTCGGCGGCGAGACCTGGGGCGCGATGGAAGAACCCTTCGACAGCGAGGCGCGCACGACCGAACTGTACGCTGGGCCGGCGGTGAGCTTTGCGCCCTGAGCGAAATTTGGATCGCGGCCACCGCGGGCTTTGGCCTTAACGATGAGGCCAAGGACTTTTCAGCGCGCACCATTATTGCGATTGGCTTGTAAACGGAGATAGCGGGCATGAAATGGCACGTATCAAGCAGTTTGCTCGCAGCCCTCGCCATGATGGCGCTCTGGGGTGGGTGCGCCAAATCCGTGTTGCCCACGCCGACGCTGGCGTGGGCGCAGCAGGCCGACGTGCCGCTCGCCGAGCTGCAGGCCGGGCGCGAGGCGTATATAGCCAAGTGCAGCTCATGTCACTTGGCGATCGCGCCTGCGGATTTTACAGCGAGCGAGTGGCCGGTTCATGTCGATGACATGGCCGAACGCTCCAAGTTGTCGGCGACGCAGCGCGAGCACATCGTGCGCTACGTTACCGCGTACGCCAAGCCGGAGCCCTAACGGTCTTAGTCGCTGCCGCGCGTTGCGGCGCTTGCACTGAGATCAATGGTGAGACGCGTCGCCTCGCCGATGGTGCCGCGGCGAGTTTCGCGTACCACCTGCCCCTCGCGCGTGGTCGCGACGATTTCAAAGGTGTAATCGCCCGCGGGCAGGCTGGTCTTAAAGGTTGTTTCGCGCTTGGCCGTGCCTTCAGCAAAGGTTTGCGATGACCACGCCATGAGGTCGGTGCCGCGCATGATATCGACGCGGACGTCGCGCCACGCTAACGCGCGATCGCCAAAGGCGAGCACGAGCTCGACCTGTTGTGCGGCCTGCTGGCGACACAGCGTCTGCGCCAGCCAGGTCAGAGCGACGACCATGCCGAGCGTGGCGATGACGCGGCGCCGCGTCGACATCGGCGGTCGCGCCG
Organism: Myxococcales bacterium; assembly: GCA_016716835.1. NCBI lineage: Bacteria > Pseudomonadati > Myxococcota > Myxococcia > Myxococcales > Myxococcales bacterium. The sequence goes on from JADJUW010000001.1 coordinate 1,327,564, forward strand.
GCCACGGCCGCGAGGCCCTCGTGCTTGCGGGATCGGCCGACACTGCGGCCCTATAACATATTGGAACCCCGGGCGATTTTATAATTCGTCGGTTTTCTTTTGCCGCGCTTTCTGGCACTCACTAAGGCGGTCGGTTTATCGCCGAACCGGGGCTGTGACGGAATGGTAGACGTAGAGGACTTAAAATCCTCGGGTTAATAGCCGTGCGGGTTCGAGTCCCGCCAGCCCCACTGCGATTTCGTTACATAGGTCCAACTTCGCGTAGCGGTAATGTCGCAGTGGGGCTGCGGCACGCTTTGCGCGCCGGCGGTGCGTGGCACCGCGCGGGACTCGAGCGCGCAGCGCGAGGCGAGTCCTTCGCCAGCCCCACTGCGATTTCGTTACATAGGTCCAACTTCGCGTAGCGGTAATGTCGCAGTGGGGCTGCGGCACGCTTTGCGCGCCGGCGGTGCGTGGCACCGCGCGGGACTCGAGCGCGCAGCGCGAGGCGAGTCCTTCGCCAGCCCCACTGCGATTTCGTTACATAGGTCCAACTTCGCGTGGCGGTAATGTCGCAGTGGGGCGGTCATCATCCCCTAAAGTGATGCCACCCAAAACTGGAAACGGATAGGATGGCATCATGAAGCGGAGTCGATTTAGCGAAGTGCAATTCGCGGATATTCTGAAAGAGGCGGCTGGCGGCGTGCCCGTGGCGGACGTGCTGCGGCAGCACAATATCTCGACCGCAACGTATTACGCGTGGCGTGCGAATACGGCGGCTTGGAAACCTCCGAACTTAAGCGCCTCAGGGGATACGAAATTATAGGCGGAAATCGGGGAGGGTGGCAGGCGCCATTTCCGCCTGAAATGTCCTATCCGCCTGAACATTCGCTAAATCATACGTTCTCCTCATCGTTGGTGGCCACCAAACTGGATCAAACCCAACGCATGGCCAGAGATCGGTTAGCCTACGGTTCGCGACAACCAGAGATCTCATTTTGCCAATAAAAGACACATTGGGCGGCTACACAGTCTGACTGGGAAAAACAGTGAGCGCAGTTACCGACCTTGCACTCGCCGGGACAGCTTTCGCGAAAACATGCACCATCTTGATAGGCGCAGTTTAGGGTGCAGCTTGTTGTTGGGGGCGTCTGAGGTTGCCATGTCCCGCCGTCGTCGAGGCACGCTTCGCAGGTAGCATTGGGGGCCAACTCCTCAGCGGTTGGGCTCCGATCGCAACTGAAATGTCCTAAGGTCAACGCAACAAGGAGGGCGAGATGCTTCATGCCGCCATACATAAATTGGTCCAACCACTCTTGCAATTAAAATCGTGTCGCGCAAAGGACACCCGTGACCTGCCGCACGTCAGGACGTTATGCGCGAGTCCCATCAGCTCAGGGCCCGCGCGAGCTACAATTGTTCATACCGCGACGGAGGTCGAAGTCTATATTGGCAGGTCTCTCCCTAATCCAATGTTAGGAGTATCCAGAGGGGCTCTGAGCACTCGCTTATCTATTTGCGGGTCGAGAACGCGTTTGTTGCACAGGCACCCAAAGCCCTGGCTTCGAGCTGGCCGCATCGGGTAGCGCCATTCGCGGCATGGGGCAGTTAGCCTGCGGCATATCTATCAGTGATCTGAAGGCTTCAAATCCCCCGTGTTCCGGCGCGTTGAAACCCTCCTGCCCTGCTCGGCACCTGCCACCAGCCACCATTTCCGCCTGAAATTTCCTATCCACCTAGAGCCGCGCTGTTTCCTGTTCGGCCATAATCGTCCTGCAATCATTGGCAAAACATGGCACCCAACCGCGATTGAAGAGCATGGCACTAGCCGCTAATAGAGCGGCATCTCTTTCAAGAACAGCTCGTGCGGCTCAAACCGCGCGCCGGCTTGCCCCATGCATCGCCGGTAGTTGAGCAGGCGCTCGGGTAGATGCGCGGGTTGGCCAATTTGGTCAAACACGCCCGAGACAAAGGCGTTGGTCACGAAAATGCCGTGCTCGCTCGGGCTGGGGAATTGGTAATAGCAAATATTAGCTCGTGGAATGGCAGCTTTAAGTTTGTTGACACAAACCGCGACGTATTCCGCCACGCGGCGCGACGCCGGCTGACAATCGGGTACGTCTTGCCAACGGCATGTGCCGCTAATGCGATTAGACATCAAGCTGCGTTCGACGTAGCTATTGATGAGGCTGCCACGGCCGGTGAACATGTCTGTTCCCGTCCCGCTCGCGTATCCACAAAGGCATTGAAAGGCCTCGGTGAGCGCACGACGCAACGCAATGACCGGATCCAAATGACAGCCACGGCCGCCCGCGTGATACTGCGTAAAGTCATTTCGCGACGTGAGGTGCGCTTCCAGCACGGCAATCCCGAGGTCGCTGGTGAGGTTGCGCACGACCAGGTCGTACCCCGAAGCTCTGAGCACCTCGATCAGTTTCAGCGAGTCGGCGTCGGTTACCGTGGTTAGATCGAGCGATGGGCACGCTATGCTGGTCGCCAGCGCGGAAAACCACGCGTCGTGCTCAACGACCTCCATCAGGCCTTCGAGTACCGCGTCTTCTAAGCTGCACCCGGCGGCAATCCCCGATGATCCTCGCTTGGGCAAGGCGAGGCGGCCGCCGGCAACTTGAAAATCCGTGGTCAGGTAGATGTTGGCAGCCGGCAACAAAATGGCGCGGTTGCTGACCAAGTCGCGCCCCCACACCCAATCAATGGGCGCTAGGCTGTTAAAGCGTTCTTGATGATGGCCGTCGAAGTGCGGCAACAACCCTTCCGCGAAAAACTCCATGTCGATGGCGTGGGCTTTTACGTCTTGGTACGAGGCGCGAATCACCTTGGTGCCGCCGTTGTAAAAGCAATACAGGTCTTCGAACCACTCGTAGGCGGCCGAGCACCAAGCGTGCTGACGCGTTAAGCCCTTGCCGATGGCGCGGCTGCTGGCCTGACGACGCAACACGCGCGCATCGGCGGCAAAGCGCGGTTGACCGTCTAGGCGAATAAAATGTAGGTCGCGAAGCAGCGGATGCGAGGCGACCAGGCGGGCTGGTGGGGAATCATGAACATACTTAACATTTACGCCTAACGCAGCAAATGCGGCGTGGGCGCGCTGTTCTGCCTCGGCGAGCCCGACGGTTCTAACGCCGCCTCCGACCTCGATGCCGGCGTGGTCACTAAACCCCAACAATGTCGGAGGCGATTTCGCGTCTTGTGCGGAACCCAACCCACCGCGATTCATGCCGAAGCAGGCAGGACAATACGTAGAAGGCGAAAACTTGGTCGAGGTAAGCGGGCCGGAATTTGAGATGCGATGCAGTTCGCTGCTGGTGGATGGCGATGCCCCGGAAAAAAAGCTCTGCAATTGCATTTGCACCACAGATGCTACCGCTGAAATCGTCGCGGCTTCCGCTGTGTGAGGGCTGGCAAGCGACATCAGCGCCATGACGCCAATGCCCTGCTGCGGATCAAAGCGAAAGTCGCTGCTTAAAATGGCGCAACCCAGACAGGGTGTTCGCCACGGCAGGACAAACGGGCCAACCACCACGTCGCTGCGCTTAGGCTGAATAAACAGCACCGGTACGCCAGCGGCCAGACATGCTTGATTCACCATTAGCAGCGCCGCATTGGTTGTATTTTCTAAGCACGCGATGACAAGCGTTCGGCCCGCGACGATGGAGGCGAGCTGTGCGGCGGTGGTTCGAGCTGTCGTGGCAATCGCTGACGCTTGGTTGTCCGTGTAAACGAGTTGAAGTTGATCGTGGGCCTCCACCTCGGCGAGGGCAATGGTGCCGACATCGACAAACGCCGCCGTCGTGCCCTTTGCGGTCAAATAGTCCGCGATGCCGTGTCCAAGCGCGGCATTGCCGATTACCACGACGTTGCCGGCGGCAGGCTCGGCAACTCGATGGGCGGGCGCGTCGCCTGCATTTGCCAGCTCAAACACTGTCCCCACTAACGCGTCGAGCGCTTCGATGAGTTCGTCCGGATCAAACTCTTCGGTAAGGCGACCGACTATCGCCGTGACGGTGCCTCCAAGTTTTACCGCATCAATAATGCTTCGCAAGGAGTCAGCATCTATGGCACCGATGCTCGTAATGCCGCGGCCGTCGTAGACCAGGCACGCACCTTGTTCGTTGGCGACGACATCGATGCCAGAAATCATGCGTAACGTATCGCTTGGTTTAATCATGGTGCTTGGCTCATTTCGGAAGTCCAATGGCTATTTCGCCAACCGTTGGTTCAAGCTCAAGATCTGCCGTTGGCAAGGGCACCCCGACGCCTAGCGGACAACTGCCAAGACCCAGCGCGGTTGCGGTCAATTGCACGGTTTGCATCAAGCAGCCGACTTCTTTGGCGACCAGCGAATAGGCGCCGCCGCGATAGCCTTCGGCGACGCGGGCAAACCGACTGGTAATGACGAGCACAATGGGCGGTGGAGCAGCGGCGCCCATTGCGCCTTGGGCGCGCTTCAGGACCGCATGTACGTCGGCTTCTGGAGACGACGTTTGTTCAAGCACATGCCGTTTCGGGCAATAGTGATAGAGCCCTGTTGGAACCGTCTCAATGGCCGCGTGGGTGACCGCCGCGTACACCTCCAACGAGTGCGCGGCGCCACCAGACGGGTATGGTCGCTGCACCTTAGACACGGCGCCGCTTTGATCGACAATTTCACGCGTATTGCGCATTGCGTAGTAAAACAGCGCGGAAAGCTGTGACAGCGCTATTTCCGTGCCGCGATAGTCGCGGACGCATTGCCTCGACGCAAGCGCGTCTCCCAGCGCCATCGAAAGGCCGTCAATTGGCTGCGGAAGTACTATGGTTGCGCCGCCGATGGGCGGTGCGATCGCGAGCGTGGCCGACGCGTCGTTTAACTTGCGCATGCCGTTGCGACTCGTACTATGAAACAAGGCGTCGTGGAGTTCCCACGGCGATGACGTTGCATCAACCGAGCGAAGAATTTGCATTTCATACAAGTGGTCGACGACTTCGAGAACTTCGTCTGGGCTCATCCCTTCCATGTCGAGGCCAGCTCGCGGTCGCGCGACGGCAAAGGCATGCAAAATTTCACAAATACTTGGATCGTCAACGGCGAGCACGTCACCATTTAATAGGCACGATATGACCAGCCGTTCGCCCGACCAACGCACGACCGTATTGGGATTTAGTTGTAGCTTGTCGGGCACCTCGGCGACGCTAACACCTGCCGGTGCGGGCCTCAATATAGAAACGGTCTGCCATGCATGAAGCGCCGGGCCGTAACTGTTACCCACACCGCGGCGATGTATGGGGTCGCATCAAATTGGCGCGTGCTACGAGATCGCGGTCTGTATGTGTCATCTCCTTGACGAGCGACAACATCAGTTCCACACACAGTAACATGTCGACCAATCTGTGTAGCCACAACGCCACGTTTCGCAAAAGGCCGTATTGCAGCTGTTACACATGTGACCTGCGCCACCAGTATCTTCAGCGCCTCGGACCTGTGACAGCTTTTCAATTTTCAAGCGGGACAGCGACAGCTTTTTTCGTTTCTCGTTTTTCATGATTGGCTGGTTGGTACGACTAGTCGATAAAGCCAGTCAAGAATAAATGATTGGACCAATTAAAAATTTTAAAAATGCAAAAACCTCACCAGAGATAATGAATCGCAAATAATAATATAATTACGGATATTTAAACAACACAAAAGACAGATGAGTCACCTGAAAACCTGGCCAATTATCATACAAATTGGACCGTCCAAAATGTATTACTTAATATATATTGGCTTAATTGCAGGCCAGATCGTTCGAGTCGCGCCAACAAACTTGGGCCCCGGTGCCTTCGCCTTCCGACCACGAAGTCAGGCACAGCGGTGCCTTCACAGCCTGGGCTCAGTCGGGTGACGAACGCGCCATGCAAATTCAGCCAAACTGCGTGGTAACCGTGCATTACACCCTCACCGAAGGCACCGCGGATGGCGGCGTGGTCGAGGCAACCAAGGGCGACGCGCCGCTCGGGTTTATCTTAGGCAACGGGTCGATGATCCCAACGTTTGAAACCAATCTTGCCGGCCTTAAGACGGGCGACAGGTTTGCCTTTGCTGTCGCCGCGGCGGAGGCCTATGGCGAGTACGATGAAGGCGCCATCTTTGAGGCAGAAAAACCATGTCTACCGATCCAAATGGCAAAGTACCTGATGCCTTGTTGACGGTTGGCAATGTGCTGCCGCTGCGCGATCCACAGGGCAACATGGTGCGCGCCATGGTTAATTCAATTGGCGAAACCGTGGTCACGCTCGACCTAAATCACCCTATGGCAGGTATGAATTTGTTCTTCACCGGTAACGTCGAGAGCGTGAGGACGGCTGGCCCAAATGAACCGGTGCACGGGCACATTCATGGGCCCGGTGGGCATCATATAAAGTCTGAAGTCCGGACCCTCTGAAGTCCGGACCCTGATTGAGCGAATTTAGACAAATATAGTAACTAGAAGAAAGAATCTGCGTTTGGCGTTCGTAGAACGGGTGCGACCATTGACCAAGCTCCCACCGTTAAACGCCGTGGATAGGCTGCTTCCAAGTCAAGGCGTGTATGCCGGACGTCGTTGGGCGCGCACCAAGCTTGTATGATGACGCGCCAGGGAGCGGCAGTTTCGGTGATCGCGCTAACAAGTTGTCGCACCAAAGACCAAAGTTAAAGCCAGGCCCGCTACCGCAAGCCCTCGCTTGCCGCTATGGTCGGCGCCGTGGCGCAAGCGCAACCCGATCGTAAAAAAGTAGCAGACGGCGTTGAAAAGCATCTGCTTTCGCTGATCTTCGGCGGCAAATATCCAACCGGCAGCAAGCTGCCAACCGAGCGAGACCTTTCAGAATCCCTGGGGGTGCATCGCTCAAGCGTGCGCGAGGGCATCAAGCGGCTCGAGGCACTCGGCATTGTTTCCATTCGCCAGGGCGACGGCACCAGGGTTTGCGACTTTGTTACCAACGGCCGCGTGGATGTCATTCCAATTCTGCTGGCGCACGCCATGCCAAATCGGACCGACCTGCTGCGCGACATGGTTGAATTCCGGCTGCTGACGGGACGCGAGATCGTACGGCTAGCGGCCATGCGAGCCACAGACGAACAGGTAGCAAAGATGCGCGAAATCGCCGAGCTTGCCACGACGTCTACCGGCATTGCCTTGCACAACTACGACTTTGATCTGCGTGGCGCCATCGCCCAGGGTGCTGACAACACAATTTTCGTCTTGCTCGTCAACACCATTCGCGACATCACCAAATCATTTGCGACCGTGCTGCAACTATTTGTCGCCGACCACGTGAGCATCTACGAGTATCATCGAGAGCTCATCGATGCCATCGCCGCGCACGACGTTGCCAAGGCCGTTGCCATCGAAGATCGATTCCTGCGGCACGGCGCCGAGATGGTGGCCAAGATGATGACCAGACCCGGCGCGCCGATACGCCTCTTGCCGCCGGCGTAATCCGAAGCCTCTTGTTTGCCCACATTGGCTTACGCTCCAAGCCCTGCGTCGGATTTCTAACTGCGCCGCGCGGCATGCCTGTTAGCTAAAAGCCAAAGAAAAGCGAGCCGTTGAATTGCGCCGCGGTGAAGTCGTCGGCGTTGAGCGCGGTCATGTGGGAGGTCTCGAGATAGAGCCCAACGCGCCCCCCGAGCTTGACGCCGCCGGTCGCGCCGACCATGTGCGAGGTGCCCGACGACTCGCCGCCATAAAAGCGGCCAATGTATTTGGGCGCGGCATAGATCGCAAACCACGGTGCGACGTCGTAGCTGGCGTAGACCGTGCCATGGGTTTCAAAGATCGTCGATTCTGAGGTCTCATCGCCGGTGCCGCTTTCGAGCGACAGATAGCCAAGCCCAACGCCCGCCGCGACCGCCAAGCCGCCAGCATCGATGAACTGATACTTGCCGTCGATGACGCCGGTGCCGGGCAGCGTCGCCTTGAGGCCGAGGTCGATGTTTTCGGTAATGCCGCGGCGAAGTGTTAGCTCGGAATAGGCCGAGGCGATGCGATCGACTTCCGTATCGGCCACTTCTTCAACGGCTTCATTTAGGTCTGGGCTCTCATAGTAGCCGCCGCCAACGGTTGCCTCCCACTGGCCTGGCTTTAACGTGCGCGCGGTCTGCAGCGTCGACATGTTGACGCACGCCGTGAGCATGCCTGCCGTGGTGATGGTTGCGAGAGTGAGGGAGTGTTGGTGCTTCATGTTGTTTCCTTAGGTGTGGGACGGTGTTCACTAACCAAAGCAAGATGCGCGCCAGTACGTCACGGAAGTACACGCCCGCACTCATCCTCGCGCGCGCAGGCGCCGAAGCCGCGCGGTGTATTGTTCAAGCGCGCTTCGCTGCGTGTTGCAGGAACATCAGTTCACAGGTGCGTGGCCCAGTGTGATGCGTCTGCACAACAACATGTCGGCGGCGTGCGCACGCGCCAGCGCGCGCATCAATGTGCTTCGCGAGCAAGCCTGCAAGCTCAGGGCGAAACTTCGTGACCAGCCCACTGCGATACCAAAATCGCAGGTTGGCAATTCGAGATCGGTGACGAGGCGAAAACTCAATTCAGATTAACGAAGCTCGACGCGCACGCCGGCGTGCGCCTGCACCCAATAGCCCGCCGACCAGTGCCACTGGCCATCGCGCCACACCCACGTGCCGCGGACCCACGCGGCGCCGGCCGATGGTGGCGCGGTGACGACTTCGACGCGCGCCGCGGGTGGCGCGGGCGCCGTGACCTGGCCCGCGACGTCGAGCACCGCGCTTACCGTCTTGGCGACCGAGAGCTTCCACGTGCCGGGGCGCCATTCCCAGCGCCACGCCGCCTCGTTGAACGCCCAACTGCCGCCATGCCACTCCGACTGTGCCGATGGCGCGGGCGGCACGAGCTCTTCAATGTTAGCGGGTCGCCCTGGCCTGTCGCGGGCACCGCTGCGGCGCACATAAGCCTCGGCGCTCGCGCGGAAATCAATTCGCGCGCTGGCTACCCCACGCGCATACGCCTCAAGCTCGGCCGTTCGCTGGGCACGCAGGCGTTCGCGTTCGGCTAGCTGCCGTGCACGCAAACTCTCGCGCTCGGCCCGTTGCCGCGCGCGCAGGCCCGTGTCGGCCCCGGCGGCGATGATCCAGCTCATGGAGCCGATCCGCCAATCGCGCACTGCGAGATCGCGCCCCCGCTCCCACTCCAAACGTAGCTGCACTGGATCGGGCTTGATCGATGCGCCAACATTTATTTCGATCCCTGCCGCTGGCACCACCCGGCGCGGCGGTGGCGCGACTACAACGCGCGGCGGCGTCACCACAACTTTCGGCGGCGCAATTACAACCGGCGGCGCGATCACCACGCGCGGCGGCGGTGCGACCACAACGCGCGGCCGCGTCCTCGCGCCCTGCGCCTCGAGCGAGGCGACCAGCTCACCGCGAAACGTATTGGCCTTCGCGCCAGGGTTGGGCGCGCTATCGATCGTCGCGGCGATCGCAAACGCACCCCAGATGCCGCTGCGCGCGCCGACATCATTTGTGTTCACTTCAAACGTGCAGGCGTGCATCGGCGTCGGCGCCACCGGGAAGGCAACGTTGTGCGTCGTTGCGCCGGTGATGTGCGGCGGCAACGCCGTGGGCCTTGGTGGCAAGCCAGGCTGCAGCGAGATAACGGCGTCCACGCTGACTCGCCCGGAGATCGGCCCTGCCTGCACGCGGACCTCGCCATCGGCCTTCGCCTCCGCCGCCTCTTTTTGCGCCTTGGCAAAGGCTTCATCCCATTTGGCTTGTTCGTGCGCCAAGGCCTGCGCGTAGAACTCTTCCCACGGCTGCCCCACCCTGCCGGGCATCGTCTGACCATCGCAGGTGGCGACGTAGTCGACGACCATCGCGCGCGGCACATTGATGGTTGCGCTTAGCTCACGCCGAATCGTTGCCCCGGACGGCACGGCGATCGCCGCCGATGGCTGATGGCCGACGACGCCGATTTGCCCCTCCGCTGTGCTGACCTTGGCCAGCGTGCCGCGATAGCGCGCGCCACATCCTGCCGAACCAAAGCAACCAATAACGACCGCGACCAAACCAATGACGCTGTACTGCATGCTCGCTAGAGATAGCAAGGCATGTGCCACGCAGCGCGCTGGCACAGCAGCGCACATGCTTGGCCCCAAATTCGCATTGTAGCTAGCCATGCCCTACCAGCCATCACGGATGTTCGGGCGGTTACCCGCGAAAAGGAAATGTATGGACCGCTTCTGTCGCCTCCGCTTCACACTCCCCCTGTTGCTATGTTTCACAGCGCTGGCCGCGTGCGGTAAGCCCAAATACAAGGGCGCCTACAAGCGCTACGAGAAGGCCTCGGTTGCCTGCTGCAACGGCCTGACCGACGAGGCGGCGCGCGCGCAATGCCTAGCCGAGCTGCCGCGGGTTGAACCCGCCTATGCCGAGACCGAGTCAGTCGACCGCGAGGCCCGGTGCTTCGAAGCCAACTTTCAATGCGACGGCGCCACCGGTCGTCCGACCACGGCCGCGGCGCAAAAAATCCACGATTGCATGACGGGGCACTAACTAGCAGGCTACGGCGCGGACGCAGGCGGCGAATCCGTCAACGGCGCCTGCTTAAGCTCAATCAAGCCGTCGTCGGAAGCCGGCGTCGGTTTTGGCTTGTTCGGTTTGCCCGGTGGCTTTTTCGGCGTGCTAGGAGGCACTGCTACTGGCGTGGCATCTGGGACGGTACTCGGCGCGGCATCGGAAATTGGCGCGAGCGCCGCATCCGGCGCCACGGACGGCGCCACGACGGGCGGTGGTTGAGTTGCCACAGGTGCCACATCAGCCGCAGCTGCCGGCGTTGGCGGCAACGCGGGTCCAACGGCGGCGTCTTGCGGCGCCTCAGGCGATAACGCCATAAACGCGATCGCGGCGACGGCGATCAGCGCCACCGCAACCGCGACCACCAAGGGCAACTTGGATTTTTGGCCCACCCTGCCCTCGCCGCCTCTCGGCTCTACCGCCGTCGCCGGGCGCGCGCCGTGATAACCGCCGGACGGTCCACCGCCGACTCCTGTCATGCCAGTCGACGAATGAAACATGGTGCCATGCTCATCTTCTGGAGCCAGTCCCGCCGCCGCGCGTACCGCCTGCGCCAATTCGACGATCGTCGAATACCGCTGATCGCGGTCTTTTGCGAGCGCCTTGGCGATGACGCCAGCGATGGCCGGTGGCGCGCCCGAGCCGGCAAGCGCGGCCGGCGAGACGGGCGGTGGCGGTGAGGTTAGGTGCTGCGTTAACACGCCCATGTAATTGTCAGATTCAAACGGCACCCGCGAGGTTACCAGCTGGTGCAAGATGCAACCCATCGCGTAGACGTCGACGCGATGATCGATTTGCTCGCCGCGCGCCTGCTCGGGCGCCATGTACTCCGGCGTGCCAAACAGCATGCCGGTGCGCGTAAGTTTTTTCTCGCCCTCGCCGAGCTCGGTCAGCTTGGCGATGCCAAAATCGAGCAGCTTGACCCAATCGTTGCGCCCGTTGCGCTCAACGACATAAATATTTTCGGGTTTGAGATCGCGATGCACAATCCCTTGTTTGTGCGCCGCCGCCAACGCCGAGCAAACTTGCAAAAAGATCGAAAGCGAGCGATCCCACGGCAGATAGGTGCCGTCGACCTTGGCGCGCCCAACCTCATGATGCAGGTCGTGGCCCGACAAGAGCTCCATGGCAAAAAACACGATGCCGTCGGACGTCGCGCCGAAGTCCGAGATGTCGATGACGTTTTCGTGGCGGATTTTCGAAGCGGCGCGCGCCTCTTGCATGAAGCGCTGCACCAGCTCAGGCTTGCGCGCAAACTCGCCGTGGAGCACCTTAAGCGCCACCGCTTTTTCGAGGAGCACGTGTTGGCAGAGGTAGACCGCGCCCATGCCGCCTTCGCCGAGTTTTTTCTCGACGTAATATTTGCCGACCAGCGTTTGCCCGAGCAGCGGATCGTCAACGGCAACGCCCGGCAGGTAGCTGTGCACCGCGGCCTGCGCCGCCGCCGCCGCCGCCGCGCGGCCGCTGCTCGCATCGCCTGAGGCACCGGGCCCAGCCGCGTTGGGCATGCCCAACTGGGTCTTTTTCTCATCGACCGTCACGCATCTAAATGTACCATGACTTGCGGCGTGCGACGCGCCGCGCCGCCACAGCGAGCGTAGCCACAATGTAGGCAAATCCCGCCCGTGCGTTCACCCCGCGCACTTAGCTGCATGGAGGTCGCGGCGACGGATCGGCGGCGAGCGGCGACGGCAAGATCTGCCTTAAATAGCCATACTCGTCGTCACAGAAGACGCCTGGGCCTTCGCCGGCAAGTTCGGCTCGTTCCAAAAATGGCCTCGCGGCGCCGCCATCCATCAAGCGACCCGGCGCGTCGCCATCGTTATGCGCGCCCTCTCCGTCGGGGTTGGCATGGCCGCCATTATCCCACAAGGGGCGGCGGAATCGTCATTTTTGTCGCGCGACCGATTGCAGCGCCAAACTGAGCCACGTCATCAGAGAGGGCAAACCGCACCACCTCGCGCACCGCGGGATTGGCCAGGGCGGTCAGCGGATCTGCGGGCCGGCCACCCAGCATGACGTCGACCACCGCGCCGAGGTCGCCGCACGCGAGCAGCGCGGCGCGATAGGCCGCGACGAGCGCCTGATCGCGAAAGCCCGTGCCGGCGCAGATGCTCGGATCGATCGCGAGGCCAAATGGGCGCAGCTCGGCAAGCAAGGCCGACGGCAGCAAGCGTCGCAATTTTTGCGACTCGCGCTCGATCGCGCGCGCCTCGTGCCCACCGACGACGACGTCTTGAAAGACATGGAGCAGGCTGGCGAGTAATTGGGAAAACGGCTCCGGTGCGAGCGTCATCGCCAAGGCCAGCTTGGTCTGCGCGAGAAAGAGTGCGGCCGCGGCGGCTGCGCGCAATTGGCGTGGCTGCGACAGCAACTGGCGTCCGACAATAAGCACCAACGGCGAGGTGAGCACGGGGATGCACGCCAGCGGCAAGGTGTCGCTGACATAGATGTCGACCTCCGCAAAGCCGCCGCGCTCGGCAGCGTCGCCAAGCCGCTGCGCCGCCGGATCTTGACTGGTCAGGCGATCGCCGCGGGAAACGCCAAACACCCGCAGATCGGTCCCAATATGCTTGGCGAGGCGGTCCCCTGAGGCGCTAAAGATGTGGCGCAGCTCGCCGCTCATGCCTTGCGGAAACAAGGTTGGCAACAGCTCGGGCACCAGGCCGACGCTGGTATCTTCCACCGGCGCCGCATCGCCGCCTTCGAAATAGCCAACGAGCTGGCGCGCAAAGGCCGCTTCCAGCCATGCGCCTTCGGCGCCCACCCCCTCGCGCGCCTGGTGGACCCGCGCCAACGCGAGCAGCCCCGCGACGGTTGGCTGGGTCAAGGCCAGGTTGCGCAGCGCATGCGCGACGCGGTCCAGACGAACCTTGGCGGCGCCCGCATCGCCGCGCTGGTCGAAGTAACCAACCAGCGCCGCGAGCGCCTCCGCGTCGGTCGGATTGCGATCGAGCGCGGCAACCAGGGCGCGTTCCGCGCGTTTGGGATCACCCGCGGCGAGCAGCAACTGCCCCATATAGCGCAAGCACCGCGCCTGCATCAGCGGTGACGGCGACGCCTTGAGCCACCGTTCGCATGCGGCGAGCCCAATCGAGGGGTCGCCGGCCGCCTGTGCCGCGACCGCGATTTGCTCGAGCACGTGGACATCGCTCGGAGCGAACACCAAGGCCTCGCGCCAGGCGCGTAGCGCCAAGACCGCGTCGGGTCGAGCGGTCGTATAGAGCTCACCCAGTCGGCGAAAGAGCTGTGCCCGCGTGTGAGGCTCGACCTCCACGCGGACGCGCACGGCAAGAATCTTGGCGCAGTCATCGAGCTGCTCGCCCGCCCAATAAATGTCGGTGAGCCGTCGCAGGGCCTCGAGATCGTTGGGTGCAATCGCCCGCAATGCCTCCCAATGCGCGGTCGCCTGCAGGCGCGCCTCGGGCTGGGCAAGGCCGTCATGGTGGCGCGCGAGCTCGCGATGCAGCGTCGCGACCATCGCGGGGTTTTGCTCGTGCGCGACGTGCTCGGCCCAAAAAGCCGCGCGCTTGTCATCATCGCCCTGCGCCGCGAGGATCGCCATTAAGCGCACGCCGACGTCGCGATTGCGCGGCGCGTGGGCGTACGCGGCGCGCAGCAATTTATGCGCCGCCGATAAATCGGGTGCTGCCTTGCGATCCATCTCGATGACCGCGGCGAGGTGCCAGGCGTGCGCGGCCGCGACGGCGTCACGCACGGCCACCGCCTCGCAACGCGCGGCCTCGCCTGCATCGTCCCAGTTGCCTTGCAAGATGGCGGCGCGCAGCCAACCCGTGGCCGCGGCGCGATATAGTGGCACCGTCGCCAGCGCGTTGCGAAAATGCGCCGTGGCGAGCTGATACTCGCCCAGATCGAGCAGCGTCTCGGCGCTGCGGGTAAGGAACGCCGCGCCGAGCATGGGCTCGCCACCAAAGACTTGCGAGATGCGCACTGAGATATCGGCGAGCTCGCGCGACGAGCCCTGCCGACGCAACATTGACTCGAGCAGCAGGAGGGCGCGACCGGTGCCTGGCTGCGTGATATCGGCGATCGCGGCGATCTGGCGATACAGCGGCAACATCTCGGCATCTGGTTTATTGTCGCGCTCGCCCATCGCGATCGTATCGAGCAGGACGGCGGTGCCATCGTCGCCCAGCCCAGCCTCCTTGAGCATTTCTTGGCGAAGCAACCACGCATCGCCGCCGCGGCCCGCGACGAGATACGCCACCTCCACCCCGCGCCAACTCGCGTGGCTGGCAGATTTCGCGAGAATCGCCGCCTCGTGCGCGGCCAACGCGCCGACCGGATCTCGGACAATTTCGATGAGCACCTCCGCAAGCAGCTCAAACGCGGGCCCGGCGTTCGCCCCCGCGAAGCCCTCCGCGTGTCGCCGCACCTCCGCCACCACCGGCAAAGCAACCTGCGTGCCGTCGGCTAGGGCGGCGGCGTGGGCCAAGGTCGCCAAGGCAAACGGATGGCCCGGCCTTCCTGCCAACGCGCGTGCGAGCGAGGCAAACGTGGTTGTTGGATCGCCTGCGCGCAAGGCCTCATCGGCGGCGCGCAAGGCGACGACAAACCCATCCTGGCCGCCCGCGTCGGCGAGCACCGTGCGTGGCCGAGCCGGCGAGTCGGCCGCGCCGGCAGCGACCTGAAGCATGCGCGCATAGGGTGCCGCTTGCGCCGTCAACGATGTGCGCTCGCGCGTCGCGACCTGCCCGTCGCGCTCCAACCACACCACGGCGCGGGCGCGCTGCCACCACAGCGACCACGACGCGGTGGCGGCCTCATCGTGTATCGCCTCCCAGAGTTGTCGATGCGACGAGGCGGCCGGCCCGGCTCCCAACTTGGCAATAGCGCCAAGCCATGACGCATAGCTACGAGGTTCACCAAGCGGCAAGTCGGTGGCGCCGCCGCGGTGACGTTGCAGCGCATCGTAGGCGGCATCGCCCTTGCCTAGCACCTCAGGCGCGCCCTGCCAAAATGCCAGCGCGGCCTGTTGCTCGCTGCCTAGTTGGGTCGACCAACGCGGTGCAATCGGCTCGGTGTGTTGCGACAACGGCCCGACATGGGTGGCATCGGCGTCGGACGACGAGGCGATGCCGGCGCGCAAGGCGAGCTGCGCGACATACGCGCGATGACGCGGGTCATCCAGTGCGGCCAAGGCATAGACCGCCTGTGTGACGGTCGTCTCTGCGCCGGCACTTCCAATCAGCGCGGCCGCGCAATTGGCAACAAACGGCGACGCCGGCGCCAAGGCGAGCGCCATCGCCGCCATCGTCTGCTGGGCTGCCGTCGAGACGTGGCGCGATGCCAGCTCGGCAGCGTGGCAGGCGAGCGCGGCGGCAAACGTTGGATCGCTGCCGGCTGAAATTTCTGCCAAGCGTCGCAACTCCTCAACGACGCGCGCGTGGTCGCCGAGCAACGCCGCCGCCTCGATGCGCAATAAGGCGGCGCCTGGATCACCCTGTTCGGCCGACGACGCGGCGGTGCTCAGCGCCGCAAGCGCGCGCGCGGGCTGCGCATCGAGCGTGCCGCAAGCCGCGAGCTTGCGCGCCCACGCCGCCAACGGCAGATCGACGGTGCTTTGCGAGACGCGGCCCAGCACGGCGAAGAGTTCGTCCGCGCGCCCGTCGACGAAGGCGAGCTCGGCCTCGAGCAGCGCCGCCGCCACGTCGCCAGGATGCTCCTCCACAAACTCGCCAACCGCCACCCGTGCGAGATCCTGCTCGCCCGAAACAATTAAATAATAGATGCGCAGCATGGCAACGGCGGCGCGTTCCTGCGCGCTGACGAGCTCAAGCTCAGCCTCACAATAGGCGACCGCCTCGCGCCACTGCCCCATCACGCGCGCCACCGCGCGCAGCCCGCGCAGCGCCACCAAGGAATTTGGGTCGCGCAAAAGCGACGATTCAAAATGCAGCTTGGCGCGCTCGGCATCGCCAACCCGCAGCGCTAAGCGCCCGGCCTCGCCGCGCAGCAGCAGCACGCGCGCCGGATCGGCCGAATGTGAGAGTTCCTGTTCATACGTCATGAGCAGCCGCGCGGCATCTTCTTCGAGATCGCATGCCGGGTGCGCAAGCGTTTTGGGCACCGCGCCTAAATCATCGAGCACGAGCCGTGGCAGCGCATCGCGCACGCGCCTGCGCACCGGCGGCGCGATCGGCTTTGAACCCAAGTACGTCAGCCCGGCGCCCGCGCCTGGCGGCATTTGGGTCGTTCGTCGGCGACTCACCGCGGGGAGGAGCTCTTCGTCGGCCAAGCTCGGCGAGGGCACGAGCTGGGCCGCCTCAGCTACCGGCACGGGCACCACCGCCGGCGTGGGCAGCGGAGCGGGCGCGGTGCCGCAAGGCTCGGGCCTGACCGCAGTGGCGAGGCCAGTGGCCCCGCCTTCGCGCGTTATGACATGGGTCGACCATTCACCGCTAAGCGCATACGCCTCGGTTTCAATCTCCAGTTCAGCGTAGAAATCGTCGTCGTCGTCGCCCGCTTCGAGCGGTAGGGGCGCTCCGAGTTCTGCCAAGGCGGTCGCGACATCCGCCCGCACGTCGGCAACGGCGACGACGTCGATAGCCGCGGGAACCTCGACAACGGCGGCCACGTCGGCAGCGGCGGCCACCTCGGCAACACCCGGCACTTCGTTGACGATATCCTCTTCGTCTATGGCCTCGGCATCGACCGCCGTCGACTCGCCAAACAGCGACTCACGCTCCACCTCGCCGAGACGCGCGAGCTGCGCCATCGTTAGTCGTTCGAGATCGACCTCCAGCGTTGAGGCGTCGTCGCTAACGTCGTCCATGGAAATCGCGGCGTTGTCCGCGCTCTTGGCGCCGTCGACGAGCGAATCGAACTCCTCGTCCCAGGCCGACAGCTCGCGTTCGAGATCGGTTTCCGACAGCGCGGCGAAGACGTCCTCGCCGCGCGCGGTGATCAAGGCGGATTCGTCGACGCTCTCCGCATCCGCGCCTAGCGCCTCGCGGCCGTCGAGGGGCTTGCCTTCGCTCATAGCGACGTCTCCATATGCCGCTGCTTCCACAGCTCGGAAAATTGCGCGCTAACAAACCACGGCAGCAAGCGCCGCGCAACGGGGTCTTCTTGCAGCGTTGCCGCGGTAATGTCAAAACCTTCGAGCACGCCGGCCAGATCGCCTGTTGTCACCAGCGCGATGCGCAGCGCCACCTCGGCCAGGCCGCCTTGCCATTGGCTGAGCTGCATCTGTTCATCGCCCGGCAGCGTTGCCAGCTTGGCGAACGCGGCGTCGAGCAGCGCCGTCTGCGCCTCGCTAATGCTAGACGAAAGTTGCGTCACGCGGGCATCCACCGCGCTTGCGACGCCATGGACATCAAGCCACGCGTGGCGCGTTGCCGCCGGCACCGCCATGGTAATGGCCGCCGCCTCGATCCAGCCCGCTACGTCCGCCGGCACCGAGGTGACGGCCGAGCCCAGCTGCGCCGCCGACAGGGCGAGCGCGCCCGCACAACGCGCAATGTCCGAACTTCGGACACAACGTGCAACATCTTCGCTGACGTATAAATGAATCGGCGCGCCGTCGACGACCCGACACACGCCAGGATGATCGCGCGTGACAAATACGCGGACGCTGCGCTGGGTCGCCGCCACCGCCGAGGCGAGCACCGGCCATTGCTGGGCGAGCTGCTTCATGGACACCTCGGGGCCCGCCGCCTTGTTGTAGCGCTCGCGACGCTCGGCATCGCCCGCCTGCAAAAACGTCGGCGCCAAGGCCTGCCAGATGTTGGTCAGTGGGGACGCGACCGCGGGCACATCGACGTCGTGCACGAGGGCGATCAGCGGCGGAAACCGCGCCGGCAACGGCGGCGCCGGATCGGCCTTGCTGCTCAGACAGCGCAGCACGCTCTCGCAGCGACTGGCGAGCAACAGATCGCCCCCGAGGCGCGATAAGGCGAGCAATTCCTCATACAAGGCCATGCGATGCGGATGCGATGCGAGCTGTGCCCGCGCCTCGTCCATGCGGTCGACGAGCGTCTTGGCCGGGCCCGTCACCCGCGGCGTCCCGCGCACGCTTGCCAATTCATGCACGCCCGAGACCTCGGCGGCATGCCTCGCCATGGCGGCGACGTGTTGCGTTTGCCGCGCGTTGGCGACGTCGTAGGCGAGCTGCGCCTCGGCGTGCGTTGGCGCCAGCGCGAGCGCCTGCCGCAAGTCCGCCAAGGCGCGCGCATTGTCGCCAAGGTGCCAATAGTAGCGCGCACGCTCGCACAACGTGTCAGCGAGCGGCGCCGCGATAAGGCCCGCCTCGCGATCGGCCGCCGCCTCGCCGACCTGCGCCAGTTGATTCATGCGATGGCGGAGGTGCGAAATCCCTTGTGACAGCGCATCGACGAGCTCGTCATATTCGCCAAACTCGCGCAGGAGCTCGGTCAGGCGCGCAAATTCCGCCGCATCGGGGTCGTCGATGATCAACCGCTTATAGGCGAGCGTCGCCTTGCTTAGCGACGTATCGTCCGCGCCCTCGGTATCCCATAGCGCCGCCGCCTGCCGCCACAACGCCGCGCGCGCGGCGGGTTGGCGCAAAAACGTCGCCAGCTCAAACGCCGCCGCGGCCTGAAGATCTCGCCGTCCTGTCATCAGGCCGAGCCGCCGCATCGCCTCAAGCGCGCGAATGTCGCTGCGCCGGTCGCGCAAGACCGCTTGCACCTCGGCCATGGCATCCGCGACGCGCCCAGCCGATTCAAGGGCTTCGGCGCGATCTAGGCGCCAGGCATGTTGCGATGCCGAATCGGCGGCCAGCGCCATCCGCTGCTCCAAGAGATCCGCTCGGCTCATCAGATGATCGATGGTTGCCGCACTCGGCGCGTCGGTCGGCGCCGCGGCGGAAACGCTCACGCCCATCAAGTCGGCGGCCAATACTTGGATATCGGCACGGTGCGGCGCGGCTCGGCGTGCGTGATCGAGGCGCGCCTGGGACTTGCTAAGGCTATCTTCAACCACGGCCAAGGCCGCGCGAACATGGGTTGAGGCTGCCCACACGCCGGGTTCGACCTCGGCCGCACGCGAGGCGTCGTGAAACGCGCGCGCGGTGGCATCGGCGTCGCCCTGCCTTGCGATAATGAAGGCCTTGCTCGTGCCAAGCGCGAGCCGCTGCGTTGGGGCGTGCGCATGGCGCGCCGCCTCGTCGATGCTCGCCGAAAACGTCGCCAGCTCTGGCGCCCGCGCGAGGCCCAGCCACGCCTGCGCCTCGCCGAGGCTTGCCGCCGCATCGCCGGGCGCCGATAACATCGCCAGCCGCGCCATGGCGGCGGTGCGCTCGGCCGAGTCTGACGCGAGCATCCACCATCGCTGCGCGGCAAAGCGCGGCGCGCCGGGATCCACGCCCTCGGCGGGCGCGGCGTCGGCGGCCAACGCAAAGGCCTCGCGCGCCGCGGCCGCATCGCGATTGCTCATCGCCTGCGCCCAGTTGGCAAGCAGGATCGGATCGCGCCCCGCTAGCTCGCGCAGCTGCGCGCATTCGGCCGCCGACAACAGCTCAAGCGACGCCAGGCCGGTGCGCATGGCGCCACCAACCGCCGCGGCATCGCCGGGAAACCGCAACAGGGTGTGGCCGTACTCGCGAAAGGCGCGCTCGGGATCGCCGAGATGAAATTCCAGCACCCACGCGCACTCAAGCTGCGCCGCGCGCGCCTCGTCGCCATCGAGCAACGGCATGCGCTCGCGTTGCAGGCGATAGACGTCCTGCCACAGCTCATGTCGACGTGCCATCGCCAAGGTGAGCGCATACGTCGGCGAGGCATCGCCCGCGGCCGCCGCATGGCTAATCGCCTGCTCGCACCACGCCAGCGAGGTGCGCCACGCGCCGCGCCGTTCACACACACGCGCCGCGGCGAGGCAGGCATCCATGCGACGCGCCGCCGCGGGCTCGGATTTTGCCAGCACCGCGAGCCACTCCAAGCGATCATCGGCCTGCCCCGCGAGCTCGAGGGCGACATCGTACGCCAGGCGCACGGGATCGCCCGGCTCGCTGGCCTTGGCAATCTCGCCCAGCAGCTGGCGCGCCTGCGCTTCTTCGCCAGCGAGCCGCAAAAACTCACACTGTCGCTCGCGCAAGAAACGAACGTGCGCTGGCGCATGACCTTCGCCTGTGGCAGGCGTCTCGGCCATGGCGCGACAAAACGCAGCGCCGTCGAGATACGCCGACGTGCGCGCATACAGCTCAAGGGCGCGCAAAATCGCAGGCATGTAACCCGGTGCCGCCGCAACGGCTTGCCTAAGCCACCCCAACGCCTCGTGCCCATCGCCAGGCTCGCTCGCGCGTTCAAGCGTTTCGGCGGCGCAGGTCCACATAAAGGCCGCCGCCTGGCCGTCATTAAACTCGCTCGCCAAGATGTGGCCAAGGCGTGCCTGGGCGCGCGCGGCCAACGCGTCGTCGCCAGCCAGGAGAGCCTCACGCTCGCGCAACAAGGCGATCGTCGCCGCGCCGCTTGGCGCGATGCCACTGGAGTCTAACGAGGCCAGCAGCTCGCTCGCTTGATCTATCTTGCCGCCGCGAATCAACGCGTCGACGCGCCGCAGGCCAAGCGCAAGCAGCTTGCCCGGATCGGATTCCGACGCCTGCCACGACGCCATGACGTCGGCAAGTTCGGCATACTTGCCCGTGCGCTCGGCGGCGACCGACAGCTCCTCGAGCAGCAGCAATTCGGTGGGTGCCAGCGCGAGGGCTTGTTGCAAGTAGTCCCACGCCTGACCGTGCTCGCCTTGCGCCTGCGCGAGCTGCGCCTGGCGACGACGGACGGCGGCCAGCTCGGTGGGACGGCCAGACGCATCGCCGGTCGTGCTTGCGAGCGCGGCCTGCAATGTCTTGGCCCGCGCGCCCAACGCTTGCGCCAGCCGTCCGGCATCGCCTGAAAGCTCGGCCAACCGAACCGCGAGACGGGCGATGCCATCGGCGTCCTGGTCGGCGGCCGCTACCTGCGCGCCGAGATAGTCGAAGGCGTCGCGCGCGGCGTTCGCGCGCGACGGCGCGGCGCCATCGCCGTCCGCCATCGCAAGCATCGCGTGCGCAACGTCGGTCCAGTACGCGACGCGGCGACCGGGCACGCCGCATTCGTGCGCAAGCTCGGTCCACAGCGCGACCCGCTCCTGCGCTGACATGGACGGCAACGCAACGCGCTCGAGGTGCAGCAAGGCGCTCAGCGGCGCCTCCGCTAAATCTGCGCACGCGCGATACGCGGCCGCCGCGTCCGCCGCGTCCGCCGTCAGGCCTTGGCGTTCACAAACGATGCCGCGTTCGAGCAAGAGCTCGGCACGGCGTTCGACCCGTTCGGCGTGCGCTAGCTCGGCATCGATGAGCTTCTGCAAATTCGCCCACAACCCGCGGCGATAGAACAAGCGGCGGATCGCCCACAGATTGGGCGCAAAGCGCGATTCCGCGGCCAACGCGCGGCCATACGACTTGATCGCGCGCGCCTCATCGACCAGCCAGCGCTCGTAGAGCTCGCCCAATTCATACGCCAACATGGCGATTTCATCGGCGGACGACGCGCGGTCGAGCTCGGCCAGCATTTCCTCGGCGCGGCGCTCAAGCAGTTGATGCGACGGGTCGGTGATGAGGTGTTCGAGAATGGTCGGCGCATCAAACGTGAGATCCCATGTGGTTTCCGCCGCCGCCGCGAGCGGTTGCTCAGGCGCAGGTTCCAGCGCGGGCAACGGTTGCTCAAATTCCGCTCCGGCCGCAAAGCCACCCGGCCCCACCGCCGCTTTGGGTGCGAGCAGATCGGCTTGATCGTCATCTTCCACGGCCGCGCGCTGGGCGCTGTTTGACATGGCCTGCTTGGGCGCGACCAACGCTGGCTCGGAATCGCGCGCGGGTGGTCGCGGACGAAACGGAGGCGGCTTGGACGTACGTCCGTCGTTGGCCATAGACTTGTTTATTATCGCGAGGATCGAAAGCAGGAGCTATGCGCGCGGCGCGCTTTTGTTTGCCATGCGACAGGCCTACGTGTGGGCATGCATGCGACCTGCGCCCTGTGCTAGGGTGCCGCGGTGCGTGCGTTCATCTTGGGTCGTGACTCACTTAGCTTGGCTGAGATCGCACGCGTGGCGCGCCACAACGCACCCGTCGAAATTGCCGGTGACGCTACGGCGCGCATGATCGCCTCGCGGAGGCTGATCGACGACATCGTCGCGGGCGGCGATGCGGCGGAGGCCGTTTACGGCGTCAACACGGGCTTTGGTGCCTTAGCCGAGGTGCGCATCAACGCCGCCGATCTGGTCGCCTTGCAACAAAACCTCGTGCGTTCGCATGCGGCAGGCGTCGGCGAGCCGCTGCCGACCGACGTAACTCGCGCCATGATGTTGCTACGTGCCGCGGTGTTGGCCACGGGTCGCAGCGGCGCGCGGCCCTTAGTGTGCGAGCTGCTCGTCGCCATGCTCAATCGCGGCGTGCATCCGCTGATCCCGCGCCGGGGCTCCGTCGGCGCCTCGGGCGATCTCGCACCGCTGGCGCACCTCGCGCTCGCGATGATCGGCGAAGGCGAGGCGCAATTGGGTGGCGTCACTATGCCGGCCGTCGCCGCCCTCGCCAAGTCGGGCCTTGCCCCGCTGCAACTTGCTGCTAAGGAAGGCCTGACCCTGCTCAATGGCACCCAGCTTATGACCGCGGTCGGCGCGCTGGCGCTGCACGATGCACTCGCCCTATGTGAGCTCGCCGATATCGCCGGCGCGATGTCGCTTGAGGCGCTGATGGGCACGGTGCGCGCCTTTGACGCGCGCGTCGTAGCAGCTCGTCCGCATTCCGGACAAGTTGTGGTCGGCGCGCATTTGCGCGCGTTGCTCGCCGATAGCCCCCTGGCTGCCGCGCATGTCGAATGCGGCAAGGTGCAAGATCCGTATTCGCTGCGCTGCATGCCGCAGGTGCACGGCGCGTCGCGCGACATGCTGGCGTATGCCACGGGCGTGCTCACCACCGAGGCAGGCAGCTCGACCGACAACCCACTGGTATTTGTAAATGCTGACGGCAGCGGCGAAATGATCTCCGGCGGCAATTTTCACGGCCAGCCCGTGGCCATCGCGCTTGACGCAGCGACCATCGCCGTGGCCGAGCTCGCGAATATCAGCGAGCGGCGCGTCGAGCAACTAGTCAATCCGCAGCTCTCTAGCGGGTTACCGCCCTTTTTGGCGCCCCAGAGCGGCCTGAACTCCGGCTTTATGATTGCGCAGGTCACCGCCGCCGCGCTGGTCAGCGAAAACAAGATTCTCGCCCACCCTGCCTCGGTCGATTCCATTCCTTCGTCGGCGAGCCGCGAAGATCACGTGTCGATGGGCGCCGCCGCCGCGCTCAAGTTTGCCCAAGTATGCGATCACGTCGAAACAGGGCTGGCTATTGAGCTGCTCGTCGCCGCGCAAGGCCTAGACCTCCGGCGCCCGCTGCGCAGCACCGCGCCGCTGGAGGCCGTGCATGCGGTGATTCGCGGCCGCGTGCCGCCGATGTTTACCGACCGCGTGATCGCGACCGATATTGTAGCGATCAAGCAACTTATGCGCGATGGCAGCTTGCTCGAGGCGGCACAGGGCTCCTTGAATTCTTAAATATGTCTGACATGCAAGATACTTGTTCGGCATATTAACTATTGCTGAAACCTGCGCTACCGTGGCGCCATGTGGTGTCTTTTGGCCAATCTGCTCAGTACCGGCGTCTTTATCGCCGCGCTGTTTTCAGGCGCATGTGACGGCGCGCCACCGACGACGAACCCCGCTTGCAATCCGCTCGCGGAGAATCACTGCCTAACGCCCTGGCCGTCATCCTATTTTGAAACTGGCGATGCCGCGACGGCCACCGGCAAACGCTTAGCCCTCTCCGCCGAGGTTCTCCCCACGACCTTGCTCGGCGAGGCGACCAACCCCGCGTCGTGGAACCGCGCCGATGGGTTTTCTGCCGCCGCGCCGATGGTCATGTCGTTTAGCCAAGGCGTTAGTTCCCTAGGCCTCATTGGCCACGACAACATGGATGCCAGCATCACCGATGCCAGTCCCACAACTTTACTCGATCTCACCACAGGCCAACGCGTGATGCATTTCGCCGAGGTGGATGCCGGGGCCCCCAGCGCCGCCGAGCGCGCCCTGCTCATCCGCCCATCCCAACGACTCACGCCCGGTCATCGGTACGCGGTGGCGCTGAGGCGCTCGCTGCGCGATGATACGGGGGCGCCACTGCCGCGATCAACGGCGTTTGAGGCCGTGCTCGCCGGCGATGTCGACGCCGGTGGCACCCTGACCGCAGCCTATGCGGCGCAGCTGCAAACCACCATCGACGCCGTCGTAGCCACTGGCATCCCCAAAGATGAACTCCTGCTAGCGTGGGATTTTACGGTGGCCTCAGACGACTTCGTGCGCCGCGATCTCTTGTCGGCGCGCGATCAAGCGCTGGCGGCGCTCGCGAGCACGCCCCAGACCTACGAAATTACCGAAACCTTTGCCACCGAACCACCACTTGACCTAATCGTAGATGGCTGGTTCGATGCGCCACTATTTTTAACCAATGGCGGCGCCTTCGACCAAACCACCGTGCTTGCACGCGGGACCGACAATACACCGGCGTACGGCGGCATGTACCGCATCCCATTTACGGCGGTGGTGCCAACCTGCGCAAAAACCGCCAAGGCACCGGTCGGCATCATCGTATTTGGCCACGGACTCATGGGCCTCGCCTCTGAGGCGCGTGCCTCGGCGATGCGCGCCACCGCGCCCGCGCTGTGCATGGTCGTCGTTGCGACCGATTGGCGTGGCATGTCAACGCGCGACATTGCCTCGGTCGCGATCACGCTCAATAACATTGGCCTTGGGGACGCCGTGTTCGATGTCCTGACCCAAGGCATCGTGAATCCAATCGCGTTGACTCACATCGCCAAGGAGGTGTGGCCGGCCACGCTTTTTGCCCACGATCATGACAACGATGCAGCGACGCCCAACATCTCTTTCGTCGACCCGAGCAAAATGTACTTTTACGGGCTTTCGCAGGGCCATGTGCTCGGCACCGCAGCCGTTGCTTACAACCCATTTATTTCGCGCGCGGTGCTTGGCGTAGGCGGCGGCAATTTTTCATTGATCCTTGAGCGCTCAACCGATTGGCCGGCGTATCGAGATCTCATGGCGGGCGCCTATCCAAGCGCGCTCGATCGCACGCTCATCATCAACTTGCTGCAACAGCGCTGGGATCGCAGCGAGACCGCGGGCGTCGCCAACGACGTCTTGGCCGGCACGGCATTTGGCCATGGCCCCAAGCAGATTCTACTGCACATGGCGCTCGGCGACGACCAGCTGCCCAACCTCGCAACCGAGTGGCAGGCGCGAACGATGAATATACCCGTTTTGACGCCATCGCCCGCGACGCCATGGGGGCTCTCCGAGCTAGCGGATGGCCAAGGTGCCGGCGCCAGCGCCATGGCCATCTATGATAATGGAGCCGCGCCGCCGCCAGCCACCAATATCCCGGCGCCCGATACCAACGCGCACTACGCGACGCGCACCCAGCCCGCCGCATGGCGGCAAATGGCGGAGTTCTTTGCCACCGGCGTCATTGCCAATCATTGCCAAGGCCCATGCCTTTGCGCCACCGGCGCGTGTGATTAGAGGCAGGGCGTGCGATCCGCTATAGCGCCGTCGGCTATGACGAAACCGCGCAACTCACGTTTGTGACCCCAGAGAGATTCGAACTCAAGTTCCCGGCTTGAGGGCCAGTGTCCTAGACCGCTAGACGATGGGGCCAGCGAATTAATAGGCTAGCGCGCGATGACCGCGCCTGTCAACGCGCGCAAAACCGAAAGCAAACGAATTCGCGTGCCGCGCTTAGGCGCCTCCTTTCGTACATGCCGCAGGTCGGCTATAAACCTGCGATGACCACGCCGACGCCGCCGGACGCGTTTCTCGATAGCCAGCCGCGCAAGGTGAAGGCCGCGCACGGAAGCGCCCTGTCATGCCAAGGCTGGGTGCAAGAGGCCGCGCTGCGCATGCTGCACAACAACCTCGATCCCGACGTCGCCGAACGCCCCGACGATCTGGTGGTTTACGGCGGCACCGGCAAGGCGGCGCGCTCGTGGCGCGACTTTGACATTATCAGCCGCGAGCTGCGCGCGCTGCCAAACGATCACACGCTGCTGGTGCAATCGGGCCGCGCGGTCGGCGTTTTTCGCACTCACGACGAAGCGCCGCGCGTGCTCATTGCCAACTCCAACCTCGTGCCGCATTGGGCAAATTGGGAGACGTTTCGCGCGCTCGAGGCGCAGGGCCTCACCATGTACGGCCAGATGACCGCGGGCTCGTGGATCTACATCGGCACGCAAGGGATTTTGCAGGGCACGTATGAAACCTTCGCGGCGGCGGCGAAGGTGCACTACGGCGAAGGCGCCACGCTGCGCGGCAAGTGGGTGCTCACCGCGGGGCTTGGCGGCATGGGCGGCGCGCAACCGCTCGCGGTCACGCTCGCCGGCGGCGTGAGCCTCAATATTGAAATTGATCCGTGGCGCATCCAGCGCCGCCTTGAGACGCGTTATCTCGACGAGGTCGCCGACTCGCTCGACGACGCGCTGCGCCGGGTTGATACCTATTGTGGGCGCGGCGAGGCGCGCTCGATTGGCCTGTGCGGCAATGCGGCCGACGTGCTCGCGGACGTCGTCAGGCGCGGCGTCGTGCCGGATCTTGTTACCGATCAGACCTCGGCGCACGATCCGCTAGTTGGCTACATTCCGCAGGGATTGACGCTGGCAGAGGCGGCTGAGCTGCGCACCAGCAATCCCACCGACTACGTCGCCCGCGCCCGCGCGAGCATGGCTAACCACGTCACGTCGATGTTGGCGCTTAAAGCCAAAGGCGCCCACGTCTTTGATTACGGCAACAACTTGCGTGCGCAGGCGCAAATCGCCGGCGTCAGCAACGCCTTTGATTACCCCGGCTTTGTCCCCGCTTATATTCGCTCGCAATTTTGCGAAGGCCGCGGGCCGTTTCGCTGGGCCGCGCTGTCGGGCGATCCTGCCGACATCGCGGTCACCGATGCCGCGCTCGCCGCGCTGCTGCCAAACAACGCCGGCCTGCAGACCTGGCTTGGCTTTGCCAAGGAGCGCGTGGCGTTCCAAGGGCTGCCGGCGCGTATCTGTTGGCTTGGCTATGGCGAGCGCGAGCAGGCGGGGCTTTTATTTAACGACCTCGTGCGCACCGGCAAGGTCAAGGCACCCATTGTGATTGGCCGCGACCATCTCGACTGCGGCTCGGTCGCGTCACCCAACCGCGAAACCGAGGCGATGAAAGACGGCTCCGACGCCATTGCCGACTGGGCCATTCTCAACGCGCTGGTCAATACCGCCGCGGGCGCCTCATGGGTGTCATTTCACCACGGCGGCGGCGTCGGCATTGGTTACTCGCTGCACGCCGGCATGGTGATCGTGGCCGACGGTACCGAGCGCCAAGATCGCTGCCTGTCGCGCGTGCTCACCTGCGACCCCGGCATGGGCGTCATCCGCCACGCCGACGCCGGCTACGACGAGGCCATTGCCACCGCCACCACCAAGGGCGTCGCGATCCCGCTGCGGCGGTGACGTGTGGTAAACCGCTGCCTATATGCAGCCAATGCAACGCCTCCTGATATCGACCGTCGCGGCAGCTGCGATCACACACTGGGCGCCATCACCATTGTCCGCTAGCCCCGCCGACCTAATTGGCCTCGATGCGCGCGACGTTGGGCAGGCAGTGCCGATTGCAACGGCGACGACGCCGAGCGGCGCAACCCTCAACGCGCCAGCGATGCTGGTTCGCCTGGCCGACCAGCTCAGCATTAGCATTATCGCGTCGGGCGGCGGCAACTTGGTGAAGCGCCATGCGCGTCCCGCGGGCTATGACATCGACGACAGCATTTATAGCGCGCGGGCGAGCGATCCCAATGTTCGACTGACGGCGCTCGCCACCGCGGATTTGCCAACCGGCAGCCGCACCACCAACCTCGACGAAGAACTCATGCTCGTCATCACCAACGTGCGCCGCGTTGCTGACTGGGCCAGCGTGGGCGTCGTGCTCGCGGTGCCCATCGCGTCGCAAATCGCGCCGTCGACCTTTTATGCCGACGAGCGCGAGGCGTATTTTTCTAACTCGGTGCACTTGGCGCTGCTGCAAGACGATCGCAACACTTCAGTGATCGCGTTTGGCGCTGGGTTTGCCGTCACGCCGGCGCTGTCGTTGGGGCTGGGCGCGCAATTGCTTGTCGGCGCCGCACCCACGGCGAGCGTCTATGTGCCCAATGCACTCGAGCCCGCAGTCAACGATAGCAATACCACGCTGGCGCTTGCGCCTTCGGTGGTGCCGGTGGCGAGCGCGCAATACGACCTTACGCCGTCGCTTGCCGTCCTCGGCTCGTTGCGCCTGCGCAGCGCGCAAAAAGTCCGCGGCGCGACGCAGATTCGCCTGTGGGCCCCCTCCGACAATCCCATCGCGCTTTCGTCGCAAGATCTCCGCTACGACCTCGACTCGCAACCGTTGCGCGGCGCGCTCGGACTGCGCTATGCGCAAGGCAACCTCACGTTCGCGGCCGAAGGCGTTATGCGTCGCGGCGCCGATTTTCGCGACCAACACGGCGAGGCGCCACTCATCCCCTTTCGCAATAGTTGGGAGCTCGGCGCGCACGCTACGGCGCAGGCCCTGGGAAGCACCATCGACGCCGGCGTGCGCTATGTTCGCTCCCCGGTGCCGGCACAGGTAGGCCGCGAAAACCACGCCGACGCCGACCGCGTGATCATAGGCACTGCGGTCACCCGCGTCATGGCTCGCGGCAAGGTGGTCGCCTCGCTCGGGCTGGCCGCCCACCGCGTGCGCCATCGCCGCGAAACCAAAGACCTAGCGGCCCTGGTCGACGAGTACCCCGATAGCATCGATATTAGCAACGATCCGATCGCCGCTTCGGCGGGTCTTCAGACCAACAATCCCGGCTTTCCGGGGTATACCGTGGGCGGATGGATCGGCGCCCTAGCGCTAACCATTACGGTGACCCCATGAAACACATCAAAACCACCAAGTTTTTTCTCGCGCTCACGCTGGCAGCGACCACCATGTCCGCCGCCTGCGGCACCACCGATGACGCGCCGGCTGCGCCTGACGCGCCGCCCGTGACCAACCCGATTCCCGACAATCCAACCGGCGGCGATGCCATCGGCTCGTGGGCGATGCGACGCATTTACTCCGCCAACGCGCAAGTGCCCGTGGTCGGCGTGGTGACGACAACATCGATTTCATTCTCCAAGCTTACGGTCACCGCCGATGGCACCGCCCGCACCGGCACGGATGACCTTTGCGACATCGTGCTTGAGTCGTCGAGTTCGCTCGCCACGCCGTCGCTAATACCGGCGTACATCGCTAGCATGCCTAGCGAGGTCGCCACCGGCGCGCTCGTCGACGGCGCGCTCACTTTGACGCCGCCGCCAAGCATCCAGGGCGCCGTGCTGGTCAACCCCGCGACGGACGCGCTGCCAACCACGGCCAGTGACGCGCGCGTGCAAGACCAAGATAACGACGGACTGCCCGGCATAACGGTGAACTTGCAAGTCACCGGCCTTGGCGCGCAGAAGCTCTATATCGTGCAGCGGCTGGTCGCATCGTGGGTCGCCGACACCGTCGGTACCAATCGCATCGAGGGTCTGGTCGACGTCGACGCCTACGATCAGGTGACCATCGGCGCTTCGAATTCGCTATTCGATTCGGACTCGCCCGTCGTCCTCAACGAGAACGGCAACTCCTTTACCATGGTGCGCGTCGACGCCGGGTTTACCTGTGCAGATCTCAACGCCGCCGGCGAAGCCGATTTATTCGGCGACCGCTAGCAAGCGCGCAAAGGCGCTTGGTGCTTAAGTTGAAGGCCACTCGCCTTAACTCAAATTAATGCCCGCTGCGTACTCGCCTCTCCATGTCAGGCCGATAGGCCACGACGCGATAGCCCTCACACCCAGCGTGTTAACGCCAGGACACACCGCGCTGAGGTCTTGATGAAGGCGGCGACCCGACGCGCATTCACGCCAATTGGCACGCCGGTTGCTCTTACGCTGGCCCGATGATCAAACACATTAAAATTAGTCCCTTCTCGTATCTAATCCTTAGCGCGGCGATCTCGGTCGCAGGGTGCAACAACGACGGCGACGGCATCGATGGCTCGCGTACCATCTCGTCGCTGACCGCCGACGAAATCGTCGAGATGTGCGAAAGCTACCAGCTCTCTACGACGCAGATCGAAGGCGGCAAGAAGCTCGGCTGCTTCATTAACTTGCTAGAGGCCGAGGCGTGCACCGAGGAAGCGCTCGCAGACTGCGTCGCTGACAGCGATGTGGAGCTGGAAACCTGTGAGCCGCCAACGGCCGGAGAACTCGCCGATTTTGCCGATTGCGAAGCCACCGTCGCCCAGATGCAGGCTTGCCAGAATGGCTATGGCGATATCCTAGAAGACGTCGCGAGCTTTACCTGCGCCGACGCCGAGTCAGAAGGCCTCGATCTTTCACAACCTGCCGCTTGCGCCGTGGTGGCCGAGCTATGCCCCGAACTGTTTGGCGACGACGCGCCCGCCGAGTAAACGGCGTTGGCCCAGGGCCGGCAGCGATTTGCCTTCGCGCAGGCCGCCTGCGATAGTGCTGGCATGATTCGCAGAATCGAAGGCGCCCGCGCGCTCACCGGGCTCGCACCGGGCGGCCAGCTAGAACTCATTGACGACGCAGTGATCGTTGCGCAGGGCGGCGCCATCGCGTGGATCGGCCCGCAGGCGGCGTGTCCGCCCGCGTTTCAAATCGAGGCGTTGCGCGGCAGTGGCGAGGTTGTCGAGTATATCGACGTTGGGGGCCGCTTGGTGACGCCGGCGCTCGTGGACTGCCACACGCACGCCATCTTCGCCGGCTGGCGTGCCGAGGAATTCGCTCGGCGCACTGCCGGGGCGAGCTACGCGGAAATTGCCGCGGCTGGCGGCGGCATAGCGGCGACCCTGCGCGCGACGCGGCAGGCGAGCGACGAATTGCTCCTCGCCTCGCTCGTCGCCCGCGCTGACCATGCGTGGGCGGGTGGCGTCGGCACGCTCGAAGTGAAGAGCGGCTACGATCTCTCCATCGCCGGCGAATTGCGATTGCTGCGCATCATCGCCAAGGCCGCGGCCGTGGCCAAGCCGACGTTGGTCCCGACCCTGCTCGCGCACATCGTGCCGCCCGAGGTCGTGGCCGGAGGCGCATCGGCGCGCGAGGCGTATGTCGCCGCGTTTTGCAATGAGCTCATCCCCGAGGTGGCACGGCAACGCCTCGCCACCAGCGTCGATGTCTATTGCGACCAGGGCGCCTTCACGTGCGATGAGGCGCAGCGCATCTGGCGCGCGGCGAGCGATGCGGGGCTTGGCGTGCGCGGCCACGTCGGGCAATTTGCCGAACTCGGCGGCGCGGCGCTGCTGGCCGAACTCGGCGCGCGCTCGGCTGATCACCTTGAACACGTAGACGCTAGCGCCGCGCGCGCGATGGCGGAGCGTGGCGTCATCGCCGTCATGCTGCCAAGCGCCTGCATTGCGCTCGGCCAGGCGCCGCCGCCCGTTGCCATGCTGCGCGACGCCGGCGTCAAGTTTGCGATTGCCACCGACTTCAATCCCGGCACCAGCCCGACCCAATCGCTATCTCTCAACATGTGGCTGGCGATGAGCCACTTTAAACTAACACTCGCCGAGACCTGGCTTGGCGTCACCGCGCACGCCGCGGCCGCGCTGGGCCTTGCCGATCGCGGCACGCTCGCCGTGGGCGCCCGCGCCGACCTCGCCGTGTGGCCATGCCAATCGCCGGAAGAAGTACCGTATCGCTGCGGCGACCTAAAGCCTACGTTGTACGGACACCAGGGTCACTCTCGCCCCCCAATTATCCATTAATTTCAAGATATTAGACCAGGTGCTGCGTTGTCACGTTTGCTCGAACGTGATCACGCAGTACGGTAGTTAACCACCTGAAATAGCAGTTGAATTTCGGGTCAAGAGTGACCCTGATCCTAGGCCGCGCGTATGCGACCTTCGGCACGTGCGGATGTCAAGAGCAGCGCCATGCGCGCGTTCATCTTGGCCTCGGCGCGCGCGGTTGGATGATCGTAGCCGAGCAGATGGCAGAGGCCGTGTGCGGCTAAGTGCTCGACCTCGTGCAAAAAGCCGCCGCGCGAGCGCGCCTTGGCCTGCGCCTTGGCAATCGGCAGGCATATGATCACGTCACCGAGCTCGCCACCCACGAGATGGCCGCCAACTCCCTCGCGCACGGCGAAGGCGAGGACGTCGGTCGGCTTATCCTTGGCGCGATAGTCGCGATTGAGCTGCCAAATCGTCGCCTCGTCGGTGAGGCGAAACGACGCCTCGCACGCCCCCTGCGCTGCCGCCAGCGCCGCTGCCGAAACCATGCGCGCGCAGGTTCGCCGCAGCCGCTGCGCTTCGCCGGGGCGCAGCATCGTTCGCACGCTGGCATCGACGATGAAGGAAATCACCAGATTTAGCCCTGCCCGCCACCGAGGCAGCGCCAAACCTCGCCGTCGACAAACGCCGACAACAACTCGCGATCGATCGCTTGCCGCGTCGCCTCGTCGCGTAAAATAGCCAGCGCCTTCTCTAGCGGCACCGCTTTTTTGTACGGGCGGTCACTCGCGGTCAGTGCATCAAAAATATCGCACACCGCCATCATGCGCGAGCCCACAGGAATCGCGTCGCCGACCAGGCCAAACGGATACCCGGTGCCGTTGATTTTTTCGTGATGACCCACCGCCAGCGCCGGCACGCCGCGCAGCGCCTTGCTCCACGGGATGATCTTTAAGAATTCATACGAGTGCACGACATGCGAGTTGATCTCGTCGCGCTCGGCATCGGTGAGCGACCCTTTGGACACGGAGAGCGCGCCGAGCTCGCCCGGCGTAAGCAACGGCAACGACGAATCGTCAGATAATGAGATGGTGCGATTTCCCAGGTGCGACAGGGTGTCGGCGACGGCCTGCGGCAAGAGATTTGGCTCATTAGCCGCGACCACGGCCTCCCAGATGCGCATCAGCTCGGCCTTGGATTCGCGGAATTCGGCATCGCCAGCCAGCGCTTCGGCGACGCCGCGGCCATCGCGCTGATGCCACAGGCGCTTGAGGGTGTCGAGCTCGTACTGCCGCAGCAAGAGGTCCAGCTTGAGCTTGACCGCCGCCAGCTCATGCGGAAACAGCTTCTTGGCCTTGGTCAAGATGTGCTCGCGCACGCCGACCTTGCCAAAGTCATGCAAGAGCGCGGCGTACTCGAGCTCGACCAGCATGTCGGTCGAGAACTCCACCTCGGCCAACGCGCCCGTGGTTTGCGCGCTCACGGCCTTAGCCAGGCCGACCGTCAGCAAGGCGACGCGCTCGGAGTGGCCCGAGGTGGTTGGGTCCCGCGCTTCGATCGCCTTGACGCAGGCCTGGACAAAGCCGCGAAACAGCGACTGGACCTCGCTATAGAGCAAGGTGTTCTCGAGCGCGAGCCCCGCCTGGTCGGCCAACGCGGAGGCGACCGCAATATCATCGGCAGAAAAGGGCCTAACATCGCGACTAAATGCGGCCTCACCAACCAAGCCGTCGACGCCCGACGCCTTGCGATTAATGAGCTGAATGACGCCAATGGTTTCGCCGCGCGCCGAGATCATCGGCACGGCGAGCATCGAGCGCGTTTGATAATTGTTGCGCGTGTCAAACGAACGATCGTGGTGAAAGCCCCACGGATTGTTGCCCTGCCCCGGCGCGTCCAGTTGATAAAGATCGTCGATCGCGATCACGGTCTGCCGCAGCGCACAGGCGCCGACCACCGACGTCTCGGTCAAGGGCAGCAGCATCCCTGCCACCGCGACCTCGCGCGAATCGTTTTGCGCCACCGCAAAGCGCAGCTTGCGCGCCTCGCGCTCGCCCTCCACGACAAAAATAGAGCCCGCATCGGCAAACGTCGCGGCGCGCGCCCGCTGCAGCACTTGCTCCAGCACCGGCACCAACTCGCGCTCGTGCGCCACGGCTTTCACGGTCGCAAAGCTATCGGTAGATTTTGCGGTCATGACGGCCCCTTCTCCTACTCGCTGGCTGGTACCTTTGCCGCCAGCGGCCCGTGGCGCTCTTCGCTGCGCTGGCGATCGCGCGCGTCATAGGCGCGAATCAGCGAGGCGACCAGTGGATGCCTCACGACATCGGCATCGCCAAACTGCACATGACCAATGCCGCGAATATCGCGCACCAGGTGCAAGGCATCGCGCAGACCGGATAATTGGCCACGCGGCAAATCGGTTTGCGTGATGTCGCCGGTGACGACCGCCTTGGAGCCAAAGCCCAGACGCGTAAGGAACATCTTCATTTGTTCGGGCGTGGTGTTTTGCGCCTCATCTAAGATGACAAAGCTGTCGTTGAGCGTGCGGCCTCGCATAAACGCCAGCGGCGCGATCTCGATGGTGCCGTCGGCCAAGAAACGCTGCGCCTTTTCCGGATCGAGCATGTCGCCGAGGGCATCGAGCAGTGGCCGCACGTACGGATTCACTTTTTCTTCGAGCGTGCCCGGTAAAAAACCGAGCCGCTCGCCCGCCTCCACCGCCGGCCGCGTCAACACGACGCGGCGTACGTGTTGATCGAGCAAGGCGCGAATGGCGACCGCAACCGCGAGATACGTCTTGCCGGTGCCCGCCGGGCCGGTGGCAAACACCATGTCGTTTTCGCGCACCAGCTCGACGTAGCGCTGCTGCGATGGCCCCTTGGCAACGATAGGTCGCCCTGACCGCGGAATCAGAATGGTCTCGCCGCGGCCACCTGCGCCCCCCGGCGCCGCTGCCTCGCCGGTGACGCCGCCGACGTTGCCCAAGGCGCGAATAATATCGTCGGTGGCGAGCGGCTGGCCCTTTAGCGCTAGGCGATACAAATGCTCAAGCGCGTCTTTGATCGCGTCGACCTTGTCCGCCGGCGCCTCGACGGTGATTTCGTTGCCGCGCATGTGGAGCGCCACCCCGAGCGTGCGCTCGATGAGCTTGAGGCGCGCGTTGCCGCTGCCGCACAGCGCCTGCAACGCCTCGGCGTCGGCAAACGAGACCTTTTCGCGACGCATTGAGATGGCGGCCATAGAACGAGTTCCGGCTCCATGATACACGCAGGCTCATGACGCGCGGGCAATCGCTGAGCAGATTATGCGAAATCATGGACCGCCTGCTGGCGCCAGATGGCTGCCCGTGGGATCGCGAGCAAACGCTCGAAACCTTGCGTCCGTTTTTAGTCGAGGAAACCTATGAGGTGCTCGACGCGATGGGACCAGGCGATGCCACGAATCACTGCGAGGAACTTGGCGACTTGCTGATGCAGGTGGTGTTTCAGGCCGCGCTGCGCCAACGCGCCGGCGCCTTTGACATCGATGGCGTGGTCGCGGGGATTTGCGACAAGCTGGTGCGCCGCCATCCCCATGTGTTCACCGCGGCAGCTGCCGACGCCCAGGCCCTCACGCCCGCTGAGGTGCTCGCGCAGTGGGACGACATTAAGGCACGCGAGAAGGCGACCGCCGGCCCGGCGGCCACGGCGGCACCAGGCGAGTCAGCGCACGCGCCGCGTACGTTGGCCGGTGTGCCAAGTGGCCCGGCGCTGCTGCGCGCGCAAAAACTAAGCAAAAAGGCGAGCAAGGTTGGCTTTGATTGGCCTGACTGGCGCGGCTCATTAGATAAGGTCACCGAAGAGGCCGGCGAAGTCGCTGCGGCGGCGGTGACCGCCGATGCCAAGGCACTTCATCACGAGATAGGCGACTTACTTTTTGCGGTTGTGAACTTAGCTCGAAAATTTGACGTCGATGCCGAGACCGCGCTACTCGACGCCGGGACGCGTTTTTCAAAGCGATTTGAATACATAGAAGATCGGCTGGCAGCGAAAAATCTCCGCCCAGCGGATTCAAATTTGGCGGAAATGGATGCGCTTTGGAACGAGGCCAAAGCGGCGCAGAAAGTGTCAAAACGTTGACCCTTTTTTGTGCAATCTACCTCCCAGCTTACGGGCGTCTGACATTGTGCGACATGAACCCCTAGTTTGCCGCAGATTATCCACAGCGAGCCGTTCAAATGGCGCCCGGACTAGCCACCAGACCTAGTGCCTTGGCACAGATAACATGAGCCACCCTGCTTGGGCTGACGCCCGAATGCCGGCGTTGCTCGTCGGTTGTTTGGACCCACCAAACGCCCTCCTCGCGCCTTGGCCTCGGACGTCATCCCGGCGCAGACTGGCTCATAACACCTGTGCCAAGGCACTAGCTGCGCTTGACACCTAGGCTGGGCCGCGCTACCTACGGCGTCCCACGGCCAGCCCGCCCCAAGGCGACTCGTCGTTCGTACCAGAGAGAACTAAACCATGGCCAATCACGCTTCAGCCGCTAAAGCCGACCGACAATCTAAGAAACACCGCATCCGCAATCGCAACGCGATGAGCACGCTGCGCACGGCCGTTAAAGCCGCGCGCGCCGCCATTGATGACAAGGCGACGGACGCCGTCAATGCGACTAAGGCCGCGATCGCTATCATCGACAAGGCCGTTACCAAGGGCCTGCTCAAGCGCAACACCGCGTCGCGCTATGTTTCGCGCCTCTCCGTTCGCGGCCGCGAGTAATCTTTACCGCACGGCGGCTTTGCCGTCCGCGCAACCCTACCGCGCTGGCGCGTTCATCAACGCGCGGGCCATTCGCAACAACGCGACTTCCTCGCCGTCTTGGCGACCGAGCGCCTTCATTTGACCGGCCGAGATAAAGCCATCGCCGACGTCGCCGCCCTTGAGCGCGGCATCGGTGGCTGCGAGTTCGACCATCACGGTGGGCGGCAGACGCAGACGTTTTGCCGCGTCGACCAGCTTGTCGACGGCAAAGGGCGGCACGCCTAGCTGACCGGGGAAGTCGCCGCGTGGAGCGCCGCGCGCGAGCAGCTCCTGTGCCTTAATTACCTGGCGCGCGAACCGCGTCACCATGGCGAGCACGCCAATCGCGGACTCGCGCTGATCGGCAAGCGCGCGCAGCGCGGCGAGTACGGCGGGCAAGTCGCGCTGGCCAAGCGCATCGGTTAGCTCAAAGACGGTGCTCTCGCGCGTCGTCGCGACGAGGGCCTCGACATGCGCCGGCGTCACCGCGCCCTGGCCGGCATAGAGCGCCAGTTGCTGCAACACGCCCGCGAGGCGTGCCAAGTCGTCGCCGATGATTTCGATGAGGCGGGCGGCGGTGCGCGGCGCAAGCGCAATACCCTGCGCCTTCGCCTCGGCTTCTAGCCAAGGCTGCAGTTGCCGGGGCGCCTTGAGCTCGATGATCCATTTATTTTTGTCGGCCGTTTGCCAAAATTTCAGTCGCTTGTCGACCTTTGTGGCGACCGCGACCAGCACGGTGGTGTCGACCGGTGCGGCGAAATAAGGCGCCAGCTTGGCGAGTTCGTCGGCGGACATAGCGGTGATATCGCGCACCAGCACCACGCGCAGCGGCGACATCATGGGCATGGTCTGCGCTAGGCCAATGATGCGGGCGGCGGTAGGCTTGCCCTCGACGACATCGACGTTGAAGCCTGCAAGCGAGGTCGGCACCAAGGCGCGCACCTCCACCAGTGCGCGCTGCACAAGCAGCGGCTGGTCCGACACGATGATGCTGGCCGGCGGCCACGTTGCCATGGCGCACCATACACCGGATCTGTGCGCGCGGTGTGGCCGCTAGCGCCTTGCGCGGCTGCCGTGAATTTGCTTCCCTTGCCGCGTGCCTGCAGCCGCCGCCACGACAGCCCTACCCGGCCAAACCTTGCGCATCGACGCCGACGCCTGCGTCGTGGGCAGTGATGGCACGCAGACCGACGTGCGCCTCGCGCCAACGTCGCTGTTGGCGGTGGATGGCGTGATTGTCGCGGTAGGCGCGCCCGCCGAAATCGACGCCGACCCGCGCGCGGTAGACGCCGTGCGCCTTTCCTGGCGCGACAAGGCCATGCTGCCCGGCACGGTCAATACGCACAATCACAGCTTTCAGTCGCTGCTGCGCGGCATTGGCGATGACCTGCCATTTTTGCAATGGCGCGATCGCGCGCTGTATCGCTTTTCGCCGGGGCTCTCGGCGCGAGACATTGAAACTGGTGCCCTGCTCGCCTTTGGCGAGATGCTGCTGCACGGAGTAACCAGCGTCTGCGATTTCTTTTATATCAATGGCGGCGACAACGAGCGCGTCGATGCGGTGCTGCGCGCGGCACAGCGGCTCGGCATCCGCGCCGTGCTCGCGCGGTGTTTTTACGATTGGGACGGTGCACCCGCGATTTATCGCGAGACGATTGGCGCGGCCGCAGATAATGCACGCGCGTTGCATAAACAATGGCACGATAACGAACGCCTGCGCACGCAGGTGCACGTCGCGCCACACAGCCTGCACGGCGCGTCGCAGGGCATGATCGAAATGGGCAGCGCGGTGGCCGGCGAGCTCGGCGTGCCGTGGCACATCCACCTCGCCGAGGAGAGCTATCAAGTCGACGCCGCGGTGGCGCGCTATGGCCAGCGCCCGATGCACGCGGTGGCGGCCATGAACGTCGACGTTGCGCGCATGATTGCCGTGCATGCGTGTTGGTTCGACGAGGGCGAGCGCGAACTGCTCGCGGCGCGCGGTGGCAGCCTAGCTTACTGCCCCGGCTCCAATATGTTTCTCGGCGATGGCATCACCAATATTCCGCATTTGCTGCGCCTGCGCGTGCCAGTGGGGCTTGGCACCGACGGCGGCTGTTCGAATAATCGCGTCAGCGTGTTCGACGAGATGCGCATGTGCGGCCTCTTGCAAAAAGTCGCCGCGACCGACGGCCAGGCGATGACCGCCGAGCAATGCTTGGCGCTCGGCACGCGCCGCGCCGCCAACGTGCTGCGTTTGCCAGTGGGGCTGCTCACGCCTGGCATGCGCTGCGACGTGGTGGCGGTGGACCTTGGCGACCCCAGCCTGTGGCCGGCGCAGGCACTGGCCAAGAACGTCGTCTACGCGCTGGCCTCGCGCGCCATCACGGACGTCGTGGTCGACGGCGACGTGGTGGTTCGGGACCGCGCCTTGGTGAACGTCGACCTCGCCGAGATTCGCGCCCGGGTTAGCGAGCTAACCGCGACCTGGCAGCCGTAGACGCTGCCGCGAATTCGTGGCACGTTGCCCCTCATGTCGAGTGCCGCCGAGACCGTTAGCGTCAAGCTTAGTACGTCGCAGCTGCGCCATGGCATCTCCGCGTTGGTGGGGTTGGCGCTTGGCGCATTTCTCGTGATCAAGACCAACACCCTCGGGCAATGGGCGGGCTACGGCCTGCTCGCCTGGGGCGCATACCATGCCGTTTGGTGGATCTACACCACGGCCACTGGCGCTGCGGCGCTCGTGGTTGGGCCGGCACAGACCCAGCTACCCGCGCGCTCATCTCGCGGCCCTCAAGCGACGCTTCCCACCAGCTCCCTCACGGCGGCGTATCTGCTCCGTCATGCCTCGCCATGGAACAAGGCGGCCCCGACGCTAGTCATTGAAACCGGCGAACGGGCTTATTTGTATCCTCGCGATTGGTTCGCCGGCGAGGCCGACCAGCGCCGCATCATCGATGCCATCGCGTCGCACACCGGCGGCGCGCAAGACAGCGCAAGCTAGGGCGCGCATCAAGGCGCCAGGGCGGTGCTTAACGGCGCGGCGCGTTTGATTGAAAAGGGCTATCTTTGTTTAGTTGAAGAGAAAATTTCAGCGTAGCGATTAGCTATCTGAGGGCTTCAAACCTCCCCGGAGTCGGCATTCTGAACCCCGCCAGCCCGGCTCCGCCGCTGCCACCCTCCCCGATTTCCGCCTAAAATTTCCTAGCCCCATCCCCCCTTCAGACATGCTCGCCAATGTAGTCGGCGATAACGCGCTGCGCTAGTGCGGACAAAAGAGATTCGGTGCGTGCTGTTTCACCTGGCGCGGCGCGGTGCCGCCGGATAT
This sequence comes from Myxococcales bacterium, assembly GCA_016716835.1. Lineage (NCBI taxonomy): Bacteria > Pseudomonadati > Myxococcota > Myxococcia > Myxococcales > Myxococcales bacterium. The sequence goes on from JADJUW010000001.1 coordinate 1,368,039, forward strand.
GACGACTCATGGTTGAAACGCAGGCGAGAACGTTGCAAACGTCCAACAGGGTGCGCCTGCCAGCCGTCAGCCTCCTGGCCTCGCTGTTGACCGCGAGTTGCGGTGGCGGGGCCGGTGCGTCCCCGCCCGCGACAAGACCTGCGCACGCGAGCGAGACGCGCTCGCCACAACACTCGGTGCCAGCACTCGCCGCTCCGGAAGCCGAGCCTACTGACGCACTCGTCGCCGCCACACCGGGAGCCACCCCGACAACCGCAGTTACTGAACTCACCTGTCCGAGTCTGCCAGCCACGCGCCCCGCCGACTTCACAATCTCAGTCATGCTGGCCAGCACCCACCCCATGCCGACCGGCCGTCGGTTCGACCGCGTCGAACTCGTGGCGGAAACCGGCAGCTGCAGCGAGGCGGTGTGCTGGCGCGTGCCGAACGCAAAGTTTGATCTAATATACGCGGCGCTCATCGGTCACGCCGGCACGGCGCCGGTTGCGTATCGCCCCACGGATGGCTCGCTGATGATGCACATGAACGAGCGTTACCTCTCGATGCGCTGGTCAGGCGGTCGATGCGCAGTGGAAGACAGCTACCAACTTCGTATTATCGACAAGGACCGAGCGGCCTTCGACGCCAGCTGGGACGCGATTGGGGTCTTGTTTGGCGCGAGCGGACCGCTTGGCATGAAAAACTAACCCGTGGCTGTTAGCTATTCTTCGCTGTGCAAATCGCCGGTCCCGGACACGTAGTCGCGCCAGGCATCGGGGGTGGAACGCATCGAGATGCAAATCAATATCAGTCATCTGAAGGCTTTAAAGCCCCGTGATCCGGCATCTTGCAACCTGGCTGCCCCTCGGCTCGTACCACCCACCGCTATTTCCGCCTGAAATTTCCTATCCCCGTCGATCACCATTACCATCGCGCTATCTGGCGCCGTCATGATCGGACAGCAAGTCGTGTCCGATGCCGAGCTCGATGCCATGCTACAGGCGGCCTCCGTGAAAGATGCCACCACGCAGGTGGTGCTACTCGCCGACAAGGGCGTGCCGCATGGCCGCGTCGTCGGCCTCATGGAGCGCCCCAAGGCGGTGGGGCTAACCCGCCTGGCGATCGCGACTTCGCCGAATTTGACCGGGCGGGGACGCGGCTGAATTGATGCTTGAAGCGCGGGGATCATGGCTGCTACGATGAGGCATGCGCTGGGAAGACCGGATTTCGATTGTTCCTTCAGTTCGAAGCGGCAAGCCGTGCATTAAGGGAACCCGCATCGCGGTCTTCGATATTCTCGAGTACCTCGCGGGGGGGATGAGCGAAGATCAGATCCTTGCAGATTTCCCATCACTCATACGCGACGACATCCGCGCGGCGTTGGCGTTTGCGGCGGCGCGAGAACGTCGCCTCGCCAACCCCGAGGCGGCGTGAAACTTTTGCTTGATGAAAATATAAGTCCGTCGCTTGTGCCCTTGTTGGGCTCACAATCCTTACAGGCTGACCACGTTGAAACGCTACGCTTGCGCGGTGCCGCTGACGTGGAAATTTGGGACTACGCCAAGCACCATGGATATGTGATTGCCTCGAAAGATAGTGACTTTCGACAACTGAGTTCGCTGTTCGGCCATCCACCTAAGGTCATCTGGCTGGCCGTCGGCAACGCTGCGACACGCGCTATTGCTACCCTCCTAATCGATAATCTCGCGCAGCTCCAAGCCTTCCACGACGACGCAGAAGCGAGCATGTTGGTGCTGCGACCGCGCTGAATTGGCGAAACATTCGCATCCCAACACGATTCGGCAACGTGAAAAACACCACCACGCAGGTGGTCTTGCACGCCTAATTAGATAGGGACGGGAACCCGCTCCTAGATCGACCACACCCTCCACGGGGGATGTTCATCGACATTGGGCGCTGCTTGTCGGCGTTTATGAACGTCCCTTGATCAATCTCAGCTATCTGAGGGCTTCAAATCCCCCCGGAGTCGGCATTCTGAACCCCGCCAGCCCCGGCCCTGCGCCTTTCACCCTCCGCCATTTTAGGCCCCGAATTTCCTATCCTCACCAATGCTACGTCGTGGCCGCGGCGCAATGGGGCCAGCACAATTCAAAGCGCGTCACCTACGGCCATTCGATGATTGTGACGCCTTGGGGCGAGGTGCTTGGTGAGAAAGCCGCGGGCGATGGGCTCCTCACCGCTACGCTTTCGGCGGCGGCGCAAGCGCAAGTGCGCGCGCAATTGCCATGCTTGCAGCATGCTCATAAACCATCTTAGCGCAGCTAAAATACCTTGTGCCAGCGCGAAAACGCCGCGTGGGCAATGATTAGCATGTCGTCGTTGATGGAAATAGCGTAGCCAGCAAACGATGGCGTCGCGGCGGCAAGTGCCGTTCGCAGCTCGGACGCATGGTGCGCCGTGACAACGGAAGGGAGCTTGCGCAGCAGCCCTACAAACGCCTGTTGGTAAGCGGCTAGCTCGTGCGCCTCACTGGGGTGGGGCAAGGGTTGCCGGGTCACGCGAGCCTCGTCGCCGAATTCGCGCCCAGCATGGAGATCACTTGAAGCGGTGAGAAACGTATCGACTTCGCGCTTCATGCGCTGAAAATCGAGAAACAGCTCGTCCGCCTGGCCTTGCAAGGTGCCAGCGAGTCGTTCTAAAAATACCACCTCAACGCGCGGGCATTGCGGCAGACATTGCCGAAGCATGGTCCACACGTCCTCTGGCACCAGCTGGTCGTGGGTGTCGCGCCGCTTAGTGGCGCCACCGGCGACCGCGTGCATGCGACCGCCCGAGACGTGAATTTCGCGCACCCGGTGCAGTGGCAAGGCGCGCAGCAGTTGTTCGGCCGGGATCGAAAAATTAATCGCTTGGCAGTAGAGATTGTGCAAATCCAAAACAAATGGCGCGTCGCTTGCGACTAGTATTTCCTCGATCATGTCGCCTTGCAACGCGACATCATCCATGGAAATCGCGAGGGCTAGATTTTCCACGCCGACCGGACGTCCAACGGCATCGGCGATGCGGCCGAGCTGATCGCGCGCCGTTTGCACCGAAGCGCGGCAGGGCGGCGACGGCAGCGGTGCACCACGCAGCATGCCCTTGATAGTGGAAAACCCGACGTGCTCGGTAATGTGCACCGCGGAGGCGAGTTGGCGCAGCGTCGCGGTCTTCTCGAGCGCGGCTTGTTGCCGTGGCTCAAATTCGGCCGAAAATGCCGAATACATCACGCCGTGGCCATAGAGAGCGCCTTGGCCCGCAAAATATTCGATCAGGCCGAGCGCCCACGGGGGCTGAGTTGTTTCGACATCCCAACTCCATTCCAGCGCCTCGACGTAATTTCCAATGAGCAAGGGTTTGGCGGCGACCAGCCAATCCTTGCTAGGCATGAGCGTCAGCCCAACCTTAATCTGCCGCGAGTTCGGCCTTGCCGCCGCGGCGTCAATCATGTTCAGCCTAAGCCGCAGCCTGGGCAGTTATCTGGGGTTGGCTCGGGCGGGTCCGTTGGATCGGTCGGGTCCGTTGGCTCGGGCGGTTCCGTTGGATCTGTTGGTTCGCTTGGGTCGGTTGGCGCCGGGTCCGCAATGTCTACGCACTCGGTAGTAACGATCTGGATGCAAACCTCGGCATCAAGTTCGCATGGTATCGCCGATTCTATACATTGCTGGCCCTCGCCACAGTCGGCGTCGGTTAGGCATTCGCCCTCCCCCGAGTTTTCCAGATTTTGCTGGTTTGATTCGTTTGACTCAGAGGCGCACGCGGCACCGAGAGACAAGATAGCGGCAATTGCAAAATTATATCTAAGGTTCTTGTTTTTCAGCATGCGGGTAGCTAGAGCAAGTTATGTGCCACATCGGTTGCCATGTGGGTGCACCGATAAATTACATGATATCTGCCAGTTAACCGTTAGGTTCTGACGCGAGGCCACAGAATTTCGGAGCCAGGCCTCAGATTTTCGAGATGTACGGCATTCACGCGCGCGCTAGAAAATCGAGCAACGCCGCGCCTGACCTGCCTGGCAGAAAAGAGGCCATAAATTCCTAGAAAGTTGACACTGATGCCCAGCCAGGAGAGCCGGGATGAGGAAGAACAAATTTAGCGAAGAGAAGATGGTAACGATTCCGCGGGAGGCCGACCAGCACCCAATTGCCACGGTGGCTAAACGCCACGGGGTGAGCGAGGCGACGATTTACGCGTGGCGACAGCGCTTTGGCGGCGCGGCCGCCGACGATGTCAAACGCCCGCGGCAGCTCGAAACGGAGAATGCAAAGCTCAAGAAGTTGCTGGCCGATCGACTGCTCGAGATTGACATCCTAAAGGAGTTCAACCAAAAAAAGTGGCAGGCGCACCCGCGCGCCGCTGCCAGGTCGCGGCCGCCCAGGCACGCGGATTGTCGCAGCGTCGCGCGTGCGCGCTGCTTGGCATGACGCGAGCGGTATTTGCGTACCAAGCGCAGCGTGCGGTGCTGGACGCGCCGGCGATCGCCAAGCTGCGCGAATTATCAGCGACCTACCCACGAACAGGCTCGTGAGCCTTCACGGCGCCCCGCGCCACATCCGCTGCGACAATGGCCCGGAATTCATCGCGCACGGCACCGCCGAGTGGACAGACAGCGAGCAGATTGACCTGGCCTTTTGTCGACCCCGGAAAGCCATGGCAACATGGGGCCGATGAAGGCTTCAATGGTCGCTTTCGCGACGAGTGCCTCAATCTCGAATGGTTTCGCAATCGGGTCGAAGCGCGCGTGCTCATCGAGGCCTGGCGCATCCACTACAACACCGTTCGACCACATTCGAGTCTGGGCTACTTGACGCCTCATGCGTTCAAGCACAAAACGATCGAACAACAACCAATGGCATTGGCGGCAAATTTCTAGAAACGATTGGCATCAAAAAGCCAGGCAGGTCAGGCGCGCCGGATTGCCCCATGGCTCGCCGGCAATTTCGCAAGCGCTCCAATCTCAGCTATCTGAGGGCTTCAAATCCCCCCGGAGTCGGCATTTTGAACCCCGCCAGCCCTGCTCGGCGCCTGCTTCCCTCCCCGATTTCCGCCTAAAATTTCCTATCCCCGTCAAAGTCCATCATGGCGACGGTGCGCGTTTCATCGTGGCAACACAGCGTCGTGCCGGCGCCCACGCTCAAGGCAGCGGCAACGGCGATAGGAATTAACACGCGCGCGACCGGGACACGTGTCCGCCGCGTCCGAGGGGAGATTTTCATGGCGCGATACTAGCGAGGCTTTGCGCCCCGCGCTGTCACCAACGGCACATTTGCCGAGATAACTTAGTCGCCTTCCTAAAAAATCAGCGTGCCATTGGGCGGCACAATGATGACAACCTGGCGCGTATCGAGCACCGCGACCGCATCACTTAGCACGACAAGCTGGAGCACAAATACTTGGGCCTCGGCTGCGCCGGGCACAATGGTATTTTGCGCGACCACTTCAAATGTCGCCTCTACGCCGGGCTGCACCTGCAACATAATTTGGCCGCTGGAATCGACCTGCATACCGCCTGGCGGTGCGGGCGAAATCGCGAGCGGGGTAATCGACGAAATAAAATCCGACGGATCGATCAGATTGCCCTCCAATGTGGGCTGTGGCGTACTACGCGGCTGCGACGACAGGTCGAGGACCGCATAGTTGACGAGCACGCGCACGGCCTGCACAATTTGGCGGACAAAATCGCCACCGCCGCTGGGGGACACTTCGAACACCAACGGGCAGCCGAGCGACGTAGGCGCCTGGCCGACGCCGTTTAGCCCAGTGCAGCACTGTGCGTTACTGCAACCGGCAGGCCGGCCGCCAAAGTATGGGTCGTTCCACGCGTTAGGTTGCGCGATGGCGCCTGTTGCGCTGGCGACGTCGCGCATGTCAGTGTGAGGTCCGCACGGAGCGCCACTTGAGAATCGATTGGAGTCAATGCCTACGACGCGAATCCCCTTGGCGGTCAGCGCCGCCTTGGTGGCGACACGACTCGCTGCGCCGGCAATTCCTACATACGACAACGATACGTCGTCGCATTGCACCGTAGAGCTACCCGAGTGATGCCACGCCGCGTCGCCGATTTGAACCACGATTGGCAACGCCGCTTCGCGAAACCCGACGCCACCGAGCAGGCCATGCTTGGCCGGCACGTAGCCGGAAAGCGGCTCAAACACGGTCACCCAGCTACCTAAGCCGGCGCCGGTCGCAATTTGATACAAGGCCTCCCATCCCGATTCTGGGTAGTCAGCTCCTTGACCCAAGTTGAGCGCCCCCACGCCGGCCTGCGCCTCGCTCGCGCTGGTGGTGATGCGCTGGTGAAGGCGAAAGGGTAGATCTACCAAGCCGCCGTATGGACTCATTGGCATGTCTTCAAAGCCCGACACGCCAAATGCGACATCCGGTATGCCAATATCCGGTGCGGAAATTTGGGTAATGATGGATTGCAGACCGCTCTTGAGCGCGCTGATTTCATCTTCCATCGATGCGGTGGTGTCCATGCTAAATTGAACGTCGGCACGCGACACGTTGGTGGCAAACGTCAGTGACTTAGTTTGTGGCGCGACCTCGTAGGGCAAGATGAACACGAAATCCTCGTCGGATACGCCGACGCTGGCGTCCAGCGGGTCCGGATCACCGTTGCAATCGCTGGGTGCGATGACGCACTGTTCGTGCAAGGTGACTTCGACGAGATCCGAGTAGCCGTCGCCATCGGTGTCCTGCGTTGTGCGCCCTGTGCCGAGCTCAAACTCGCGTGCGTCGGAGAGCCCATCGGCATCGCTGTCGAGATCGAACGGGTCACTTGATCCATCGCCATCGGTGTCGACCGAAGGCGTGCTCGGATTCGCATCGCCTGCTTCCTCCGCATCAGAGTAGCCATCGTTATCGCTGTCAAGATCTTGTGCGTTGGGCGTGCCGTCGCCATCAAAATCGCCGGTGCCTTCTTCGGCATCGGTCAGCGTGTCGCCGTCGCTGTCGGGGCCATCATAGGAAATTGGCGTTGGGCCATCCAAAGGATCCGGACCACACGCAGCGAGCAGCGATAACGCACAGGCAACAAGGAGGCGGTTACTCATGGCATTTGCCTAACGCATGAGGTCCGGCCAGTCAAACAAATTCGTCCGACCAATATATTCTGGCTTAATTCGCTATATATTACAATCCGTTAACGCGTCTCATCTCGCTAAAACGCCGGCGACCGCGGCCTTCATCGCCGTCTTACCGCAGCGGGTGCGCACGCCGTCGACCGCCTTGACCATGTCGAGCCAGGCCGCCTGCTCGTCCATGCGAATCATCACTTCGTAGACGCCATATTGCTTGATCGCCTCGCGCATCGATTCGCGCACGTTGGCGCGGCTAATCGAAACCATGTCGGTTTGGATGCACACGCTTTCAATATTTTCACCTTTTGACGGCGCGCCGATCGAAACAGGGATGTCATAAAAACCATTGGACGGGCTAACGCAAAAATCGCCACCTCGATTTACGTCGATGGTAATCGGCGGCTTGTCGGAAATGACGTCGGTCGGCAAGAACGCGCGCGCCTCATCGCGGTAGCCTGTGAGAAACACGGGCTTTACGCCTGTCGCCTTGAGCCGCTGCAAAAACGGCAGCACGCGCACCCACGACACGCCGCGATCGATCGCTATGCGAGTCGGGCCGGCGAGGAGTGGCAATTTTTTTCGTCGGTGGTCGTCTTCACCACCACTAGCGGCAGCCCCTCAGGCACCTCGCTGGCTTTGTCAGCCTCAGGCAAAATCGCCCCACATCAATCTCAGCTATCTGAGGGCTTCAAATCCCCCCGGAGTCGGCATTTTGAACCCCGCCAGCCCTGCTCGGCGCCTGCCTCCCTCCCCGATTTCCGCCTAAAATTTCCTATCCCCGAAGGGAAATCCGCTCGCCAATGGGCGTTGCCACCCACGCGTCTTTGCGCCCCTGCAGCCGCGTCAGAATGGCGTCGATCTGATCATTCGACGTGGTCTGAAGATGAGCCGTGTTGGCCTCGGCGCTTGGAAACGCGGGCGAGGTCATGCCGCGACATTATAGTTTATTGGCAAAATAGCCAAGACATCATGCGTTGCCCGCCAACCGTAAGCCCTGGAATTCACGATCGAGGCGTGTGCGGCTTAAGGTATGTCGCCAGCAAATTTGGCCCAATTGCAACCATGCATTACACGGTTGCGAAAGCCAACATGAAGCCTCAAATGGCGGAACGTGGCTATTTCGTATCCCCCAAGGGCAGTCGTCACTCCCTCAACGATACGTTCACCATGGAGTATTTGAGTCTTCACAGTTGTAGGTAGGAAAGGTGCACACCGCTGACCGGCAACTATTGCAAAAAATTTGTTCACCAGCAGGTTCGCCGGCGCCAACAGCAATAGAGAGGTCCTGAATCTTTAGACGAGTGAGGGACAATTTTTTACGCGTTTGGTTTTTCATAACTAACGCTGCTTGTACGATTTACAGTCATGTCTCGTCAACAAGAATTGATTGGACCAATCAATGAATATATTTCACCGGAGGTTGAAAACTGCCGCTGATTGGAAATTTTCAGAATCACTATATTTTATACTAATTTTTTCAAGTATTTACGTATGGCGATCTCTACTATGTTTCAATGTAAAAAAACTCATTCCGAATAATTGGCCCATCCATAACTCAGATAGACACTCACAACATCAGCCGAAACGGCAGAATTCGCTCGCATCACCGCCTGCCAGTGCGGTGAATAGGTGCACCGGAAACACACCCGGATTTCTTGCCTTGAGTCGAGTTTACGACCAGGGCGTCCCTTCATGGGGCGACTTCTGACAACACGGTACACAAGCCGCTAGTAAAGCGGCATCTCTTTTAGAAACAGCTCGTGCGGCTCAAAGGGCGCGCCGGATTGCCCCATGGCTCGCCGGTAATTTCGCAAGCGCTCCAATCTCAGCTATCTGAGGGCTTCAAATCCCCCCGGAGTCGGCATTTTGAACCCCGCCAGCCCCGGCCCGGCGCCTGCCACCCTCCCCGATTTCCGCCTAAAATTTCCTATCCCCCATCGAAGACTTAGTCGGATTCCTCGCAGAAGCCGCGGCGACGGCCGAGGCGGCAATCATGGCTGGCACCTCGGACACCATAGGCAAGACCATGGTGCTCGACGTGGTCTTGCGGTGCTTCGTCGCGGCGAATGGCCAGATCGCGACGATGCTGGCGTATGAGTTGCGCGAGCTGCAGGATCAAGTGGCGGCACAGCGTTAGCGGCGGCGCGAGCGGTCGGCCTCGCACACGTTTTCTGACGTGCAAACCCAGGTGTGGCGCACCGTGGTCCCCAAGCCCGAGCCGCCGTTGTCAGCAGACGCGCAGCCCATCGTTAGCACGCTGCAGAGCAAGCTTGTGGCGACGCCACGCGACGTTCGCGCGTATGCCCAGAGCAAGTGCGAGATTGCGACCGGCGTCGATCCCTCGATCGTTGCGGTGAAGATTTTAGCGAGCGCCCGATGGAGCGCGCGATTATGGCCGAGCTGTGGCATCGCACGACCCAGGCTGTCGAGCACTTAAGCGTGATGATGCATGGCCTCCGCATGCGCCAGAACCTGCCGCTGCATGTCTCAGATAATGAGCTGCCCATGGCGTTGACCGCGGCCTCGTTTCGCCTCATGCGCGAATTAGCGACCAGCGCGCTCGAGACCATTGCCCTGGTGCGCGATGAGTACGCGGTGATCGAGGCGCAGGCGCGCTCGCAAACCAAGCGGCCGACGCTAACGATGTTTGCGTTTAGCGCAGATGAGGGCAAGGCCTCGTGACGGAGCTAAGCACGCGGTGGCTGCGCTTGCGCGACGAGCGCTTGGCCTTGTCGGAGGGCGAGTGCAACGATTTTCGCGCCGACATGTTTGATGTGATCGCGACGCAGCTCGCGCTTGGCGGTTGGTGAGCGCGAAGTCATTTTAGATGTGGTGACGCGGGTGTGGCGCGAGACCATTACCGTCGCCATGCTTGCCGCGGTTGAGCGCGCTTTGCAGATGCGAGATGTGTTGTTGGCGGGCGGCACGCCAGCGGCTAAGTAAGCGAGCATCCACCTTAGTGCTGATTATCGCTCAGTTTTACGTATCGCACTCTCAGATTTCTGAGACGTATCGCACGTAACTAATGAGAAAGACGGTTGGCAGCGGTGGCCTCGCCGTTGCATGGTTGGGCCAAATGAGTAAATCGCTAGCTAGTCGCGTCTACATGCGGTTCGTGTTGGGTCTCGTGGTGGTGGCGCTTGGGGCCTGTCTTGTGCCAACGGAGGACGTTACGGCCCCTCCGCCATGTCCGGATATCGCTTATGCGCCCGAACGCAATCCGGAAACGGGTAGCTGCGAAAACAGAAATGAATGGGATTGCAACATGGGACCGCAAACCGGTGGGCCTGGTGGGCCTATGCCGCCAACGGCGCCAATGCAAGCTTGGGCGGCATGTGGCACGGTGTGTGAACAACTAGGTGAAGCCGACTGCGACGCGAACGGCAGCTGTCAGACAGCTTATATAGATGGTTCATTCTGGGGATGTTGGGAGATCAACTATTCGCTGGCCTGGGAGGGATTGGTGTCATGTGACCAACTCGATGCATCCATGTGTTCCGGGAGCTCGGAATGCAATCCCAACTACGTCACTCTAGAAGTCTTCCCAGATGAACAAGGCAACTGGGATCTTGCCACCGCATTTGATAGCTGCAGCGCGGATACCTACGTGCCGCCGCTTTCGTGCGCCAACGTTTTATGCAACGTCGGCACGCATTGCGAATTGATCGATCCTAATGGCGAGGTGTGTTTTGAAGACGAGGCGACGCCGCCGGACTGCCAGCCAGCGTGTATTGCCAATGGCGATGAGCCAGGCACATGCTATGGCGATGTAGTTTGCAATGCTGCGCCGCCAGCATGTCCTGGCGAAACGCTGCCAGGCATAGCCTTTGGTTGCTGGTCCGGTTACTGCATCCCTGTGTCAGCGTGTGAACCAGCGCCAATGTGTGAGGCCGTCTCAGGGGAAGCCTCCTGTATTGCGAGACCCGACTGCGCGCCGCTCTATCAGCAATGTCTCCCTACGGAAGATTGCATGTACAAATACTGGGGTTGCACCAGCGATTTGGAAGGATGATCATCGTGAGAACCAATGTGAAAAATTTCGTGCTATCGCTGGCGGCTATTTCGTCATTGAGCGGCTGCATCTTTGAGGGCAACAAATGTGAGGCGATCGTTGATTTGGCGGCGCCAACGCGCAACCCGTATACGGGCGAGTGTGACCAGCACGGCGGCTATGGGCCAACGTCTTGTGATGGTGACACGCTGGTTGGAGCTGAGGAGCCGGCCCCCTATTCGCAATTCCCATGGGCGGCTTGCTATTCGCAATGCGAAGCCCTCGATGAACTTACATGCGCCGCGACCAGCGGATGCCAGGCGGCTTACGAACAGTATATGGGCCCCGAAGATGTCCTCGTTGATCCGACATTTTGGGGTTGCTGGGCAACAGCCGAAAACTATTTATCGTCCATGCAGCCTTGTGAGTCGTTGGTCGCCGAGCCTTGCACGATGCGCGACGACTGCAGTCCGATCTATAGCGATTTCGCGCAGAAAACGGAGAACGAGCCGGTTCCACCGCCGCTGCACCAGTTTGCGGCGTGCCGCGCTGAGCAAGCCGAGCAAGGTTGCTACGGCGACCAGGACTGCGGCGAAGGCTTTGACTGCACCGCAGATACCGAATGTTTGTCGCCTCCGGGGTGCGGCGGGGAGCAGGGGTGCCCGGAGGTTTGCTATGGCCGCTGCGTTCCCACAGAGCCACCACCGCTGCCGGGCAATTGCTATGGCACGGTGTTGTGCGAAATGGTGCAGCCCGCATGTCCATCAGGCACGTTACCTGGCATCGCCAATGACTGCTGGACCGGTTACTGTATCCCGCTAGCCGCGTGCGAATCGCCGGCGTGTGGATCGCTTGGCCAAGCAGCGTGCGAGAGCGCCTCGTCATGCCAACCGATTTATGCCGGCACCGACTGCACGTGTGACGCGTCGGGATGCTCGTGTGAGACGTTGACGTATGCCTATTGCAACGACGCATAAGTCACGTTAAGGGTGCGTGGGTCGCGCCCGTGCGTCCCCTCGACCTATCCGCGGTGTTCGGTTAGACTTCCAGGCAAGCCCTTGCCCGGCTCGTACCACCCATCGCAATTTTCGCCTTAAATTTCCTATCCCCCAAGAACGGCGTGGGTAGAAGAAGGAGCGCCGGGGCGCTGGCCCTTTGCAACCGCGCCCGGTGCCTAAAGAACCACGCTTAGACTAAAACGTGACTTCGAAGGTCACCGAATTGTTTTCGTAGTTCATCTCTTCGATTTGCTTTTCGTCGTTGATCGAAATTTGCAGCGTGTAGGTGCCCGGTGTCACGTCGGTGATGTCGACCCATTGGCAAGGCAGGCCGGCGCCGTAGACGTCTTCCCAGCCGCGTGAAATGCCTTGGTTGCCGCAGTGATAGCCAAAGCCAGGTATCGACGAGCCGTCGATATGCTTGATGTCCATCAGGCAAAACGCCTGCTTGTGGCCGTTGGCGACGATGCCGCCGCCCCCGACCACCTTGTAGTCGGCGTAACCCGTCATGTGGTGGTGGCCATGACAGGCCGACCATGCATAGATGCCCTCCGAGACGCCGTCGGGTGGCACCGGCCCCAAGGTGATATCGCGCGCGCCTGCATTGCCGGTAGCGGTGTCAAAGCGGAGCAGCCGCCGCAGCCCCGTGCCGCCGATGCACTCCTCGACGAGCTCGCACGCCTCGTCGGTAAAGAACTCGGAGCTGACAAACCACGAGTCGCGCATGCGCGCTTCGGCAAGCACGATATCTGGGAGCCCATCTGGGTCATAGGGGGCAATCACCGTGGCGCCGTCGGGCGCATCTGACGGGGCATCTATGGGGCTATCGATCGGCGCGTCAACCGGTGCATCCGGCGGGGGTGGCGGTGGCACCAACTCGTCCGGACCGCCGGCGCACGCCGCGCTCGCAGTAATCGCAAAGGCCAGAACCGTACCGACGAGCCGTTTCATGGCGCCATCATGCCACGAAGCGCCGCAACCGCAACACGGAGTTGCAGGCGCCGCCAAACGACAACTAACCTTCGCTGCGCGCAAAGGTCGCGACCACCTCAAAATGTGAGGTCTGCGGCATGGCGTCGATGGCGACCACCTGCGGCAGGGTGAAGCCGCTTCCGAGCAACACCGCGGCATCGCGTGCCAGCGTCATCACGTCGCAGGAGACGTAGATCACCTTGGCGGCGCCAAGCGCGTGCAACTGCTCGACCACGGCAAGTGCGCCGGCACGGGGCGGATCGAGCACGACGGTGCCAAAGGTTCGGCCCTGCGCTACCAGGGCCTCGACGCATTCAACCGCATCCTGCGCGACAAAGTCGACGCCTTTCAGTGCCGCCCCGGGGCGCACTAGATCGTTGGCCACGACGCGCCATCCGGCGTTTGTCAGGGGCAAGCTGAAATTGCCTGCCCCGGCGTACAATTCTAATAAGGGACGGCCCTCCCCTGGGCCCGCGGCACGCAGCACCGCGGCGCGCATCGCCTCATTGGCCTCGCGGCCGGCCTGGGCAAAATCGCGCGCGCTGCTAAACACACCGGGATCGAGTTCGACCTGAGCTTGGCCAAGCACGACGTCGCCGCCTGCGCCATAGCCCGTGACGCCGACCACGCCGGGCAGCGCTAAGATCGAAGCCAACACCTCGCGGTCGGGCACGCCGGAAATTGCCACGTGCAGCTGCCCTGCGCTGCCTTCAAGCACCGCGACATCGCCGCTGCCGGGCGGCCCCCCACGAGTCGCTCGCGAAGGCCCCCCATGAGCTGCGACAGCGCCGGCGTGAGCTGCAGGCAGGCCGAAATATCGACCACGCGATGGGTTTGAGGCGCGAAGAAGCCAAAATAAAACGTTTCCTCGGTGCGCCGAAAGTGAAACCGCGCGCGCCGCCGCCACGCGGTCACTTGCTTCATGCCAACCCACTCAATGGCCGTGCCCGCGGCGACAAAGCGGCGCAGCGCAAACGACGCGGCGGAGAGCTTGGCCTCGGCCTGCGCTTCATAACTGACGTGCTGCCAGGTGCAACCGCCGCACGTGTTCACATAGGGGCATGGCGGCTTCACTCGCGCCGTGCCGGGTGTGACGATGCTGGTGAGCTTGGCCTTGGCAAAGCGGGCGCTTTCTTGATGCACGATGACGCGGACGGCGTCGCCGGGCGCAGTGTGCGGCACGAACACGACGCGGCCGCTGCCATCTCGCCCCACGCCATCGCCGCCGTACGCCAAGCGGTCGATTTCGACCAAAATATCCGCTCGCCGCTGCTTCATGTCTTCTTTGCCGCACCCGCCAAAATAGCCTGGGCGATACTACACAGGCCGCTTGCCAACGCAATTGCCCGCGGCGCTTGTTGCCTGCCGCTGGCGTCGCCACTATGGTCGCGCGGCATGAACAAAGTCTGCGCCGACGCCGCCCACGCCCTCGCCGATGTCCACGACCATGCGACCATCATCGCAGGCGGTTTTGGCCTCTCGGGCAACCCCGAAAACTGCATTTTGGAGCTGGCGCGCAAGGGCACCAAGGGCCTGACCATCATCGCCAACAACTGCGGCACCACCGACAAGGGCCTCGGCGTGCTGCTGGCGCAGGGCCAGGTTAAAAAGATGATCGCGTCGTATGTCGGCGAGAACAAAATCTTTGAGAAGCAGTTCTTATCCGGCCAGCTCGAGGTTGAGCTCTGCCCACAGGGTACGCTTGCCGAGCGGATTCGCGCCGGGGGGGCCGGCATTGAGGCGTTTTTCACCCCGACGGGCTTTGGCACCAAGGTCGCCGAGGGCAAGGAAACGCGCGATCTCGGCGGCGTACATTGCGTCATGGAGACTGCGCTGCGCGGCGACTTCGCCATCGTCAAGGCGTGGAAGGGCGACCGCTGGGGCAACCTTATCTATCGCCACACCGCGCGCAACTTCAACCCGCTCGCCGCCGCCGCCGGCAAGATCACCATCGCCGAGGTGGAAGAGCTGGTAGAGGTCGGTGAGCTTGACCCCAACCAAATCCACACGCCGTCGATTTATGTCCAGCGCATCTTTGTCGGCAAACACTACGAAAAGCCGATCGAACAGCGCACCGTGCGCAAACGCGCGTAGCCCCCGTGTCTTCTGTTATCGCTCCAAGCCCGCACCCACGCAACGAGGCCCCATGATCCGCTTAACCCGTGAACAAATTGCCATGCGCGTCGCCCGCGAATTGCGCGATGGCAACTACGTCAACCTCGGCATCGGCATGCCGACCTTGGTTGCCAATTACATCCCCGCCGGCATCGACGTCATCTTGCAGTCGGAAAACGGCATGCTCGGCATCGGGCCGTTTCCCTATGAGGGCGACGAAGACCCCGACCTCATCAATGCCGGCAAGCAAACGATTACGGCGATCCCTGGCTCGGCGTTTTTTGATTCGGCCGAATCGTTTGCGATGATTCGCGGCCGCCACGTCGACGTCAGCGTGCTCGGCGCGATGGAGGTCTCCGAACACGGCGACCTCGCCAACTGGATGATTCCCGGCAAGATGGTCAAGGGCATGGGCGGCGCCATGGACCTCGTGGCCGGCAGCAAGCGCGTGATCGTCATGATGGAGCACACCACCAAAGACGGCGTGTCCAAGGTGTTGCCGGCGTGCACGCTGCCGCTCACCGGCGTGCGCTGCGTCCACGTCATCTGCACCGATCTTGCGGTCATGGACGTCACGCCAGATGGCCTCATGCTGCGCGAGCGGGCACCAGGCGTCAGCGTAACCGATTTGGTCGCTGCCACGGAAGGCCGGCTGATTGTGCCTAGTCACGTGCCCGAGATCGACGTCGGCGACGCGACGGTGCGTGCATGAAGCAGCGCAAGGCGTCATTCGCCACCCACGCGGATATTGCCATCAAAGAGGCGTATGGCCCGGGCGACCTCGGCGACGCGTCCGCCACGCAGGCGGCGCTTGGAGCGCCTGGCGCGTATCCATTTACCCGCGGCGTGCAGCCTTCGATGTATCGCGGGCAGCTATGGACGATGCGGCAATACGCCGGCTTTGGCACCGCGGCCGAGTCAAACCAGCGCTACAAGTATTTGCTCGCGCAAGGCGGCAAGGGCCTCTCGGTCGCCTTTGACCTGCCGACGCAAATGGGCCGCGACTCGGATCATCCTATGGCACGCGGCGAGGTCGGCCGCGTCGGCGTGGCGATCGATTCCCTCGAAGACATGCGGGTGCTCCTCGACGGCCTGCCGCTCGATCAGGTCTCGACCTCAATGACAATTAACGCTACGGCGGCGACGCTGCTCGCGCTGTATGTCGCCGTCGGCGATGAGCGCGGCGTGCCACGTAGTGAGCTGCGCGGCACCATCCAAAACGATATTCTCAAGGAATACATCGCGCGCGGCACCTATATTTATCCGCCGTCGGGCTCGATGCGCCTCATCACCGATGTGTTCACATTTTGCAGCCACGAGGTACCAAATTGGAACACGGTCTCGATCAGCGGCTATCACATTCGCGAGGCCGGCGCCGATGCGGTGCAAGAAGTCGCCTTCACGCTGGCCAACGGCATGGCCTATGTCGAGGCGGCGGTGCGCGGCGGGCTGGCCGTCGACGACTTCGCGCCGCGCCTTTCGTTCTTTTTTAACGGCCACAATAACTTCATCGAGGAGGTCTCCAAGTTTCGTGCCGCCCGCCGCATGTGGGCGCGCATCATGCGCGACACCTTTGGCGCCAAAAACGCCAAGAGCCAGATGTTGCGCTTTCACACCCAAACTGCGGGCGTTACGCTGCAGGCGCAACAGCCGCTCACCAACGTCGCGCGGGTTACGATCCAGGCGCTCGCCGCGGTCCTAGGCGGCACCCAATCACTTCACACCAATTCGTATGACGAGGCGCTCGGCCTGCCAACGCCTGAGGCAGCCACCCTCGCCTTGCGCACGCAACAGGTCATCGCGCATGAATCGGGCGTGGCCGATTTCGTCGACCCGTTGGCGGGGTCTTATGCCGTCGAGGCGATGACCAATGAAATCGAGGCGCGCGCGCAGGCCTATCTCGATAAGATTGCGCAGCTTGGCGGCGCCGTCGCGGCGATCGAACAGGGGTTTCAGCCGCGCGAAATAGAGCGCCGCGCCTACGAGCACCAACGCGCCGTGGAAAGCCGCGAACGCATCGTCGTTGGGGTCAATGACTTTGTCATCGACGACGAAACCGAGATGCCGGTGGCCAGCCTTGACCCGGACCTAGAAACGCAGCAAGTCGCCCGCCTCGCCGCGCTGCGCGCAGGGCGCAATAGCGACGCCCACCGCGCCGCCTTGGCCGACCTGCGCAGCTGTGCCCAAGGCTCACAGAACGTCATGCCGGCGCTGCTCGCGTCTGTTAAGGCGTCGGCAACGGTAGGCGAAATCGCCGACGTCATGCGCGACGTGTTTGGCACATATCAGCCCCAGCGATCGCTGTAGGTGGCTAGAGACTCGCCGACGCCGTGATCAGCACCCGCACCGAGGCGGTGCCGCTGGGCACGGCCGTCTGCGAGTTAACCAGGATCTCACCGGCGACGAGGATCGCAAAGGGGGTTTTGAAGTCGATCATGGCGTCTGAAAGATGCGCTAAGCCCGCGCTATCGGTCGTCATGTCGGTAATCGGCACAACTTCCATCGGCGCCGCCGATGGCATCGAGGCGACAAACCCGGCAGCCGGATCATCGGGATCCATCACCGTGACCGGCGCCGAGTACATGCTAAACTCGGGCGTCGCGACGGTGAGCGTATTGTCGGCGATCTGATACTGCAGCCGTTCAATTTCCACGCTGACAAAGGCGTTGGCATCAATCGAGGCCAGCTCCGGGCGCTCCGCCTGCAGGTCGATTGTCCGCGACAACACGACCTTGATGGCAACATCGCAGGTCTCAGAGACCGCGTTACACGTGGCGGTGCACGCGCCGTCAGGGCACGCCAGCGACGCCGCTTGGCTGCAAGCATCGGGCTGGCCCGAGCAGGGTGTGGCGGCAACGGCGCTAACGTCCCCTATGCCGAGCGCATCAATGTCGACCGCGAATTCTTGCGACGACAGCGTCAGGTCAATCGCGGCGACGTTGGGATCAATGAGCGAACCACAGCCAACCAGCGCGCTCGCAGCTACAGCGAAAAGGCAACGAAGAGATACCATCCGCTAATGATCGCATAACCGCCTCAAAGCGCAAGCGACTTACCGCACGCCGGCTAGCGGATATGCATGCGTTGCGTGGTCAGGCCCGCGTGCCAAACCGCATCGGGCGTGACGTACATCGCGTCGCCGTAGCTAAAAAACCGGTAGCCACGCCCAACCGCCAGTCGATACGCCTCCAGCGTGCGCTCATACCCTGCATACGCACACACCAGCATCAGCAACGTCGATTGCGCGAGATGAAAATTCGTAATCAGCGCATCGACCGCCCAAAAGCGCAGGCCTGGCTTGCCCGGATATAGAAACAGATCAGTATCGCCGGGCCCGGAGGCAACGCGCTTGGGCGAGGTAGCGGCCGCCTCAAGCGTGCGCATGACGGTGGTGCCGACGGCGACGATTGGACGACCGCTGGCGATGAGCTCGGCGGTGGCCGCGGGAACCTCATAGCGCTCGCGGTGCATAACGTGATCGGCCAGTGCCAGCGCGCGCATCGGGCTAAAGGTGCCAAGCCCGACGTGCAAGGTGACGCTCGCCCGCGCAATGCCGCGCGCCTCAAGGCGAGCCAGTAGCGCCGGCGTAAAATGCAGCCCCGCGGTAGGCGCGGCGACGGCGCCGGGGGCTCTGGCAAACACGGTTTGATAGCGAGCGTCGTCGTCGTCGGCCGCGGCGCGCTCAATATAGGGTGGCAGTGGCAAGGCGCCCCACGCCTCGATAAATGGCAAGGCGGGCGACGGCAGCCGCACGTCGATGGTGCCGTCGTCGTGGCGATCGCTGACAAATTCGAGCGTCGCCGCCCGGTCGCCCGCGGCGAGCTGCATGACCTGGCCCTTGCGCAGCGGGCGCCGCGCCTTGGCCAGCGCACGCCAGATTTCACCATCGGGGGTCACCTCAAGGGCATGCAGCAACAAGAGCTCGAGCGCGCCGCCCGTTGGCCGCTGGCCTAGCAGGCGCGCCTTGAGCACGCGGGTGTCATTGACGATGAGCACCGCGTCGTTGGGGATGAGGTCGACGACGTCGTCAAACATAAGATCGCGCGGCGGCGACGACGACATATCGAGCAGCCGCGACCTGCCGCGCTCTGGCGGCGGATGCTGCGCAATCTGGCCAGGCGGCAGATCAAATTCGTAGTCCGTGCGCAGCTGCACGCCGGCGAGGTAGCGCATGCGGCGGGCAGATGCAATCCCTGGCGAGGCTAAGGCTGGCGGCTCGCCGGTTTGCTACGATGCCACCATGGCATCGGCGGCATGGCGCGTAGCATCGGCATTTTTGGCAACGGGACTGCTCTGGCCTTACGCCGTCGTCGCCCGCGCAGATCCTCCGCCCGCCGCGGCCCAAGAGGTGTTGGCGGCGGCACTTGCCGCGCCATATCCTGACGCCAGCCTTGGCATTGGGGCGCTGTTTCGCCGCGGGGGGAGCGACGAACTCTTGCGGGCGTGGCCATCGCTGGTCGCCTCGTCTCGTCCCGAGCGCTCGGCGTTAATGCAGCGTGCGGCGCGCAGCGCGGGCGCCAATCCGAGTGGGCATGCCGTGTTGGTGCAAATGCTGCTAGGCGATGATCTGGCGACGAGCGTGGGGGCCGCGAGCTATCTCGCCGAGACGGTCGACGAACACGAAGCCTGGAGCGACCTCGACCTTGCGCAGCTCGCCAAGCACGCCGCCAGCCTGCGCGCCAGCCGTGCCCGCGCCACCGCGGTTGCGGTGCTGGCGCGTCGTTGCGATCACCGCGCGGGGCAAGCGGTCGTGCGCGATAGGCTCGCGCGCGATGACCACCATCTAGTGCAGGCCGCCGCCATCCCCGTGGTGGAATGTGAGGCGCAGCGCGGTGGCGCTAGCCCGCTCGCCGCCCTCATCGGGATCGCGCAAACCCGCAAAGTCGCCACCTCTGTGCGCATCGCCGCGATAACACGGGTCAGCGACCTAATGAGCCGCACGCCCACGCCGCTCACTGAAGCGGAGCGCCGGTTGCTGCTGCGCCAATTCTCCTCCTGGCGAAGCACAGCCTCGGGCAACGACATTGCGCACGCGCTGGCGCTCGAACTTTTGCGCGCTTTGGCGCTCGACCCGCACCCAGACACCGAGCGCATGATCCTTGCGACCCTCAGCGAACGCTGGCCGAGTGACCTAGTCAGCGCCGCCATTGCCGTCGTCGCGCAACGTGCGCCTACGTGCCAGGCGGGCGCCCGCGTCCCCTTAATCCGCTTAACGCGGCTACCGTTTGCCGAACTCGCCACTCCCGCAAGCCACGCCCTGCGCCTGTGTTTTCCGCCGCGCTAGCCAGCCCTGCTACGCCGGGGTCGCGGCAAGCCCCGCGCGGAGGCGTTCATGCTGCGGCTCAAGCTCGAGCCCGCGCTGGAACATGCCGCGCGCCTGGCGCGCCTCGCCCAGTTCGAGATGGATGGCGCCGAGCGCCCAGTAGACATCGCCCTTGCTGACGCCGCTGCTGGCATCAAGCGGTTGCAAGACCAAGGCGCGATACATGCGGCGCGCGTTCTCCCAATCGCGATGCTCAAAGTAAAGCGCGCCGAGCGCCGCCATCGTGGCCGGATCGCCGGGTTGCAGCTTAAGTGCCTCTTCATAAAGGCCTTGCGCCGTGGCGACCTCACCGCGCCGCATCGCGAGCCCCGCCAAGCGCTCCTTGGCGCGCGCGTGGTCGCGGTTGCGCCGCTGCCCCTTGGCCAAATCCGCAACCTCGAGCAGGCGCGCTTGCGCCTCGTCGACCAACCCCGCGCCGATCTCACAATCGGCGACAACAAAGGACCAACTGCTATCGCGCGGGCGCCGGCGCGCGACCTCGCGCACATACGGCACCATCTCCAGCACGTGCGCCGGCACGACGCCCGGCTGCTGACCGCTCCACCAGGTTTGTACTAGCGCTTCGCGCGACGCGTCGTCTTCGACGCCGAGCAGTCGCAGCAGCCACGTATTGGCCTGCTCGCCGTCACCGCGACCCAGCGCGTCTTCGTAGAGCCATTTAATCGCGGGCCGGTGGTTGGCGTCCGCAGCAACCGCGCGCTCGTACCACTGCCGCGCCGATCCAAGATCATCGCGTTGCAGCGCGAGACGCGCCTGCATCACGCACAGCTCCGCCTGCTGCGGCGGCGGCAGGTTTGCCGTGAGTAGCTGCTCGACCAGACCACCGACTGTGGCCCAATCGTTTTCGAGCGCCGCGATCTTGGCGAGCTGGAGCTGCGCTTGCGTGTGTTGCGGCGCCTTGGCCAAGATGGCCTGCAATGGCGCCCGCGCCTCGCGGGCGAGCCCACCCGCGAGCAACGCCTCGACTTGCGCGGCGCGATGCGCGACCTCGTTGACAAGATCACCGCGCTCGGCGCTTGCCATCGCGGCGCGCTCCCATTGCGCGGCCAAGCGCTCTGCGTCGTCTGGTGCGTGCCACAAGGCGGCCAAGGCATCTAGCCCGACAATCCACGTTGGATCGAGCGCGAGCGCGGCAACATACGCCTCGGCGGCGTCGTCTGGCCGCCCGGCCTGGCGCAACTGCGCCGCCAACCTGCCCCACTCATCGCGCCGCGCCGGACCCGGCGTGACGTCGACGATGTGCCTGATGGTTTCGATGGCGCCCTCGACGTCGCCCAGGCGTCGTTGCGCCGCTTCAAGCGCGCGCAAGCTCGCAAGATCCGGCCTCAGCGCCACGCGCTCCTGCCAAGCGGCAACCACCGGCGCGCCGTCACCGAGATGGGCCTGCCACACCGCGGCGAGCTGTTCGAGCAGCGCGGCGCGCGCCGTGTCGTCAGACGTCGCGTCGATCGCACGTCGCAGCATTGCGGCATGTTCGGCATGTCGCCCGAGCTGCGCGAGCAAGCGCGCGCTTTGTCCCAACGCCGCCACATCGTAGGGGTCGGTCGCCAAGACGGCCATCCACGCCGCCAGCGCCGCGTCGCCTTGATCTAGGCCCATCCACAGCTCCGCGGCCCGGATCAGCATAGCGCGGCGTTCGTCGAGATCGTCGAGGACCGGCGCGAGCTGCAGGCATGTCTCGGCCTCTAGCTGCGCCTGGCGCGCCTGGTGATACACGCCGATGAGGGCGCGCAGCGCGTCGACATGCCGCGGTTCGCTCGCAAGGACGTTGCGATACGCGGCGGCCGCCCGCGCGCCGTCACCCAGCTTATCGCGTAGCACCCCGCCAATGCGGAGATAGAGCAAGTTGCGCCGCGCGACGTCGTCGGTCGCTGCGGCGACGCCATCGAGGCGCGCCGCCAGCTCCGCCCAGCGCCCGGTTTGATCGGCCAGTTGTTCGACCGCTGCCAGGGCATCGGGCTCGTCGGGGGCCTCGGCGAGCCAGCCCCCCGCCGCATCAAGCGCCGCCAGCGGGTCGGCCAGATGCGCCGACGCAATTTCATACATGTCGCGATACAGCTCGGCGCGCCCGGCGCGATCGGCGGTTTGCGCCACGCGCTGCGCTAACACGTGGTGCAGCTTAGGCCAGGCCTGGCGTTCGCGAAACAAGCGTTCCAGCAGCTCGACGATCTCATCCACCGGACCGCGTCCCGTGGCGACGAGATGCTCCAGCGCTTGCGACGTCGGCGTATGCGATGGATCTGACGCCAGGGCCTCGCGATACCAGCCCACCGCCGCATCCAAGTCGCCGCGCATCTGCGCCGAAACCTCACCCAAGCGAAAAAACAGGTCCGCGCGTTGCGCGTCATCTTCGGCCAAATCCGCCTGCCGGCGGACTACCTCAAGATAGCGTGGCCACGCCTGCGCCCCCGCCAGCACGCGTTCGAGCGCGGCAAGCACGGACGTCGGCTCAGGCGCCAAGAGCAGCGCCCGCTCGAGCGCGTTCGCCGCACCCAAGAGATCGCCGGTCCGTTCTTCGGCGATGCCAGCCAGCCAGATGGATAAGCCGTAGTCGACCTCGGGTGGCAGCGGCGACGCCAATACCTGCCGCACGTCACCCGCGACTTGCGCCCAGTTACCCAAGCCAAGCGCGAGGCGTTCCACCTGAGCCATGGCGGCGCGCCACGTTAACTCGTGCGCCAAGGCACCGCGCCACACCTGATATGCCTGCGCGGGCTGGTGCCGCTCGGTTTCATGGAACGCCGCAAGCGCCGCGGTGGCCGCCGCGACATCGAGGCCCTCGACGCCTTCGCGTGCAAGCGAGACGTTGCGCGAGAGCAAGGCCTCCACCGCCTCAAGGTTGCCTTCGTCACGGTGCAAGGCCAGCAGCGTCGCAATGACCGAGGCAGACTGTTCGTCGGTCATGGCCTTCTTAAACAACGCGGCGCGCGCCGCCGGATGCGACGGTGCCTGTGCCAGCGCCGCCAAATAGAGCCCCACCGCGCGCTCGGTTTCACGCAGCTTGGCGTCGGCAATATCGCCCGCCTCGGTCAGCGCCTCCGCGCGCGCCGTCGCGGCGTCCGGCAGCGCCTCTACCAGGCGCTCAAGCGTGTCGACGAGTTCGGGCCACATTTCGCGCTGTGCATAGAGACGCCGCAGCTCGGCGAGCACCTCGATATCCCGCGCATCCACCCCCAGCGCCTGCTCGTATACCTCGACCGCCGTGGCCTGATCGCCAAGCCGGCGCTCATAGACGGCGGCCAAGGCAAACCGCAAGCGCCGCAGCTCATCGCCATCACCGTCGGCGTAGTTGAGCTTCATCGCGAGCACGCGCGCGAGTTCTGCGGCGGCCCCCGCGGCATCGTACAGGCGCTCGAGGGCGTCGAGCGACGCGGCATGGCCTGGCAATTGTTCGAGCAACGTCTCATGGGTGCGAATGGCGCCGGCGTGGTCGTGCAGCACGTCCTCGTAGAGATTGGCGAGGCGGCTAAGCAAGATCTCGCGTTCGTCGCCATCGGCATCGAGCGCGCGGCGCTCCCATTCCTTGGCAACTTCAAGCGGCTGCGAGGTCTTGAGCAACAGGCGCTCGATCTGCAAATTTGCCTCCGTGGCATCGGAGGCGACATCGCGTACCGCGCGCCACGCCTGCAAGGCCGCCGCGAGATCGCCGAGCTGTGTCTCGACCACGGCCGCATACTCCGCGCCATAAAACGCGCGACGATCTGGATCGCTGGCGTTCTCCTTGGCGCGATGCAGCGCGTTCACGACCAACGGCCATTCGGCCAGCGCCTGCCCCAACCGCAACACGGCATCGCCTGCCTGCGTGCTGTCGACGTCGAGCTGCCAGGCACGTGCCCATGCGTTTAACGCAAAGCCGACGTCGCCGCCGCGCTGCTCGTGCAACGTCGCCACCTCGGCCAGCGTTTCGAATTGCTCGTGCGGATCGGCGATGTACGCGAGCTTTGAATCGAGGATGATGACGAGCTTTTGCCACCAATCGCGCCCCCGGTAAAGCGGCTCAAGGATGGCCAGGATGCGCTCCCGCACCGCATCCTGCATCACCAGACGCTCAAGCGCAGCGACGGCGCGTTCGCCGCCGACCTCCGATGCCAGCACGATTTCGTACTGATCGACCGCCGCCGAGAGGTCGCCCATTCTGGCTTCGAGCAGGCCCGCCAGCGTCAATCGATGCGACGACTCTTTAATGTCGCCCGCCAGGCGCGCGATGCGTTGCTCGGTTAGATCGACCAGCTCATCCCAGCGCTGACGCACGTCGAGCAGCCGCTGCAGTTCATCGGCGGCACGCTCCCACGCCGCATCGTCGCCGGCATCGTGCGCGATGGCAAGCATATCCCGATACACCTCGATCGCGCCGTCCGCATCGCCTAGCGCGCGCTCGCAGCGAAGAGCGAGCTTGTGCGCCAGCTCGAGATATGCCGCCGGCAGCGGCGCGCCCTTGTTGCCCATGCCGCCGAGCAATTCGCGGTAAAATTCTGCCAACGCCGCGTGCAGCCCGCTGCTGTCAAGCATGCGCTCGAGGTAGGCGACGATCTGCGCGTCCGTCGGGTCGCCATCATCGTCGCATTCAAGGGCGCGTCGCGCGGCCTGCAAGGCCTGCAGCGGCTCATGCAAGCGCGCATCGAGCACCTGCGTAAGCGCCCAGGCATAGGCCCGAACCCGCGCACTCTCGCTGCCCAGCTCATCAAGGATCTGCTGATATGTCGTCGCCAAGAGCGGCCACGCCCCAAGAAATTGCACGATGCGCTCGAGCTCGCCGTGGGTCGCGTCATCGTGGGGTTCGTCGCGCAGCACGCGCGCGTACCATTGCGCGGCGCCCTCGAGATCCTCGAGTTGGTCTTCGTGCAGGCGCGCGATCTGGCGATGCAGGGCGTTGCGCTCCGCGGGGCCCGCGGCCGCGCGCAGGCGAATCTCATACACCTTGACCAATTGCGGCCATTGCTGGCGCGCGACATACCGCGGCTCTACCGCCGCTGCGGCCTCGTGGCCAAACGTGGGATGATCGAGATACTGCTCGAGCGCCGCGAGCGCGACCTGATTATTTGGATCGAGGTCCATGGCGGCATCGAAGTGCATGATCGCCGCCTCGCCGTCATCGAGGTGGTCGCGCGCGAGCTGGCCTAGGCTGAGACAGAACGAGACTTGCGCCGCGTGGTCGCGCGTGGTGGCGAGTTGCCGCAGCAGCACCTCGCGCCGATCGTGCCAGCGCTCGCTGCCCGCATAGAGCGCCGCCAAGGCCGCCAGCGCCTCGCGATGCGTTGGCTCAAGCAGCAAGACCTGCTGCCACGCCTCGATCGCGGCGGCCTGATCGTGCGCGCGGGTCGCGTAGAGGCGTGCCATCTCCACCCACAGCCGCAGCAGCTCGGAAGGCTCGCCGCCACTTAGCTCCGTCTTGCGCGCGAGAATGGCGAGGAGCGCCGGGACGTCGTCGCGTTCCCGGTACATCACCTCGAGCGCGCCGAGCACCATCTTGTCGTCGGGGTGCGTCGCGAGCACGCTGCGATAGCTTGCCTCGGCCAGCGCGAGATCCTGCCGCAGCGCCTGCGCCAGCTCGGCGATGTCTAAATACAGGCGCCGTCCAATCTCGCCATCAAGCACCCGCGGCGCGATGTCTTGATACAGCTCGATCAGTGCGTCTTCCTTGCCGAGCAGCCCCGCGAGGCGCTCGGTCTCGTTGATCTCGAGCATAATCTCAGGTTCGCCGACCGCGGCCTTAAGCGCCTCAACCCGTGCGGCAAACGCGCGCTCGCGATCGCCGAGGCGGTCCTCATACACGCGCGCCACTTGGCCCAGCCGCGCCAGCTTGGTCTTGAGATGATCCGTGGCAGCTAGCGTTTCGCCGAGGCGCACCACACGGCTCCATTGCGCGCTGGCAAGATAGTGCGGCCACAGCACGTCGGCAACGGCGGCCGTTAGCTCGGGGCGCGCAAGCATGGCCTCCAGCGCCAGCTCGGCGCGTTCGCGGCCGGTTGGGCTGGCAAGCAGCATGGTCCAGCGTTCCAGCGCCTCGACGTCGCGACCCAATTTGTCCGCCAGCAGGGACGCGATGTCAGCGCTGAGCTGCGCCACGCCCGCCTCGGGCGCGCTCTTCTCGCGCAACATGCTGACGCGGCGCTCAAGGATGTCCACGAGATCGAAGTAGCGCCTCTGCGCTTCGAATAAGCGTGCGAGCTCGACCATCGACGCGGCATCATCGGGATCGCGTTCGATTAGCTCTTGATAGGTCGCGATCGCCTGATCGGCATCGCCGAGGTGTTGCTCATAGACTTGCGCCAAACGGGTTAGCAAGGCTGCCTGCGGCACGCCTACCCCGCCCGCATCGAGCCGTTGCCGCAACAGCGCCGCCAACGCCGGCCAATCCGCCGCGGCCACCAACAGGTCTTCGAGGGCGACATAGGCCTCTTGGCGCGTGGGCGCCTCGGCGAGCACGTAGCGCCACGTCGCGATCGCGCGCTCGGGCTGGCCACCCGCTCGCTCGTAGTGGGCGGCGCGTTGCCAATGATCGATGCGACCGGCCGCGCTATCGGCGACATTTGCGAGCTGATGGTGCAGCGAGGCCAAGGTCTCGGGCGAGGCCGCTGTGCCTTGCAACCGAACGATCTCGAGCAACGCGTCGCGCACGTGCGGGGCGGAGGTGCCCGCCAACGAGACGATCGACTCGTACGCGACCAACGCGCGCGCCGGTTGCCCCAGGCGCAGCTCGAGCATCCGCGCCAGCTCCACGAGGTAGCGCAGGCGCAACTCATGATCGGTCGTCGCGTCGGCCGCTACGAGTTGCCAAAGCGAGGCCAGCTCGCCCCATTTGCTCAGCTGCGCGCCGACACGTTGCACGGCCAGCCTCGCCACCTCCGAGCTGGCATCGGCAAGCAACGCTTCGCGATAGGACGCAAAGGCCGCGTTGGGTGCGCCAAGCCCGTGCTCCTCGGCCTCGGCGATCTTGAGATAGAGCGCGCACCTGCTCGGCCCAGGGGGCTGGTGCTCGACCGCGATGCGCAACACGCCAACGAGTTCTTTGTAGCGACGCTCGGCCTCGTAGATGGGCGCTAGCAAGGCCGCCGCACGCACCCTGACCTGCGGGTCCTCGAGCAGCCGCGCGACGAGGTCTCGCACCGTTTTTTCTTGACGATTTCGCGCCAACACCTCCTCGGCCAGCGTCAGCGCCGCCGCGGCATCTTGCAGCCGCGTCGCCTTTAGCTCGATCCGACGCACCAACACCGCCAGCTGTTCTTTGCCGGTAAGGTGTGGCGTCTCGCGCGCTAACAACTCCTCGGCCGCGCGCCACTGTTCGTGGGTCGTATAGAGGCGCTCGAGGGCGCGATAGGCCGTCGGCGCTTCGGCGTCGATTTCGAGCAGGCGCAGATAGGCGTCGGCCGCGTGCGACCATTGATGGCGTCGCTCTTCTTCCACCGCCGCGAGCGCCTGCAAGGTCTGGATGCGATCGGCGTCCTCGACCACGGCCTCAATGCGACGATTGAGCAAGTCGCACAACTCATCCCATCGCTCGGCCGCGTGATACATGCGCGCCAACGCATCGAACGCATCGCGCGCGTCGCGCTCGAATCCAAGCACCGTCAGCCACGCACTTTCGGCGCCCGCGAGGTCGCCTAGCGGATCTTCGCACACATGGGCCAATTCGGTGGCGAGCGCTCGCAACGGCGCGTGCACGCGCTTGTCTGGGCCGCTGGGCTCCGCGGCGCCGGCCAGCAACGCCGCAAGTACCGCGGCATACTGCGGGTGACGCGCTTGCCGGCTGGCCAACTCTGCCAAGACGGCGCGGGCCTCGCGATCAAAGGGCCTTGCCTCGACGACGCGGCGCGCGCTGTCCCAAGCCGCGTCGTGGTTGGCGAGCACGCCGCCATAGAGCGATACCAGGCGCGCATCGATCGCCTGACGTTGCTCGGCATCGTTTGATTCCTCGCGGATAATTTCCAGCGCCGAGGCAATGCGTTCGCCATCACGACGTTGTTCCAGCAAAGGCAGCAAGGCCTCTGCCAAGGCCAAGCGATCGCCTGATGCCAAGGCGTTGCGCTTGGCAGGCACTTGAAGATAGGTCTCGAGCAACCCCAATAGGCCCGTCTTGGGCAGGCCCACGCGCAGCGCCACCTGCCAGGCGCGCCAGTACAGCGGGAAGGCGTCTTGCGGCGCCGCCAGCTGTGCCTCATGGAGCTGGCCCATGCGGCTGAGCAAATCGAGCTCGCTCTCAGGCGACGACGCCGTCGCAAGCTCGCCGGTGAGCGCGTCGAGGACGCCTCGCCACGACTTGCGGCCGGCATGCAATTTGGCCAGTTGGCGAAAGGCGCGCACTGAGGTCTGATCCACGGCGACGATGGCTTGATACGTGGCGATGGCCGCGGGCACGTCGCCCAGGCGTTCCTCTTCCATCGCGGCAATTCTAAACAGCAGCTCGCATTTGGCGGCGGCGCTTTCGGCTCGCTCCACCCGTTGGCGGTACAACGCGAGCAGGCCTGCATAGTCGCCAAGCGATAGCGCGAGCTCTTCGAGCTGGGCTTGCGCTTGCGCATTGCCAGGGTCAAGCGCCAGGACGCGCAACTGGTACCCCCGCGCCAGCGCGGGATCATGGAGACGTTGCGCCGCCAGCTTGGCCTGCTCACCGATGATGGCAAGGGCTGCGGCGGCGGATGGGCGGTGTTTTTCCATCGCCTCATCTAACAGCTGCAACAATTCCACCACTTGCTCGGGCTCATGCGCGAGGCGAGCCGCGTCGGCACGCAACGCCGCTTGGCTGGGGTCCGCCCACAGGGCACGCAACGTCCACGCAAACGCCAAGGCCTTTGAG
Organism: Myxococcales bacterium; assembly: GCA_016716835.1. Classification (NCBI taxonomy): domain Bacteria; kingdom Pseudomonadati; phylum Myxococcota; class Myxococcia; order Myxococcales; species Myxococcales bacterium. The sequence continues at coordinate 1,397,296 of JADJUW010000001.1, forward strand.
CCGAGGCGTTGTTCGCACAGCGCGCGAATCTCGAGCAGGCGCGCGTGCCTCGCGTCGCCCTCGTCGTCCGTCGCAAGCAACGCCTCGAGCACCGGCAGCAGCCTTGACCATTTATCGGTGCGGAGATAGTGGTCTCGCAGCGCCAGCGCCGCGCGGCGATGAGACGGCGAGCTGGCGAAGACGCGCTCCCACGCACGCATCGCGCGCTCCTTGCCGTCGGTCGCGCTGCCGCTGGCTAACTCGGCCGCCCGCGTCGCGAGCTGCAAGCGTTCGTTTTCGTCTTCGGTGCGATCCGCTGCGCCCAGCAGCACGTCGACTAATTCGTCGCTCTGGCCGGCGGCGGCGTAGAGCGCCTCTAACCGATCGTATTGCCGCGTCGAGGCATAAAGTTCGCGCAGGATCCGCATCGCCTTGGCATGCCCTGGGTCGAGCGCGAGGATCGCCTGATAGGCCTCCACCGCACGGGCTTGATCGCCCAGCCGGTCTTGATACGTGGCGCCAAGTTTTTCTAGCGCCGCGACACGCCGCTCGGGCGACGTGGCGGCATGCGCCTGACGCCCCAACACGTCGGCGAGCCGAGCCCAGTTACGCTCGCGCTCCCACAAAGTCGCCAGGGCCGCCAGCGCGTCGGTAGGCACCACCCCTTCGATGGCGAGGCATTGTTCATAGGTCGCGGCCGCAAGCGCCGCATCGCCTTGCTTCTCGGCCGCCACGCGCGCCAATTCGAGCAGGCCGTCGTATTTGGCCTGGCCGTCGAGCTCGGCGAGCTCCAGCGCCAGCACGTCGAGATACGGTCGCCATTGACGTCGCCGAAGGTGCAACTCTTTAAGCCGCTGCAAGGCATCGCGATCGCCGGGCCTTAACTCCAAGATGCGCTCGAGCGGCCGCACCGCCTGCGCGAAATTGCTGAAGCGATCGCACCACAGGGTCGCAATCTCGCGCAACACCTCACACCGTTCATCCACGGCGAGTTCGGACGACTCCGCCAGCCGGCCAAGCAAGGCGATGAGATCATTCCACCGCCCGAGCGCGCGATATTTATCCGCGAGCAATTGCATGACCGAGCGCGACGCGGGATCCAGCTTGAGGATGGCGACGTAGGTGTTAACCACCATGACGTCGAGCTTGAGGCGATCGCGATAGATCGCCGCGATCTGCATCAAGATGCCGGTGCGTGCCGCCACGTCGTCAGGCGGCAAGCGCTCGAGCTCTTCCTTCCAGATCTCGAGCAAGGCATTCCACTTGCCGCTCGCCTCATACAGTCGGCGCAAGGCCGCCTTGGCCTCCGCCGAGGCCGCGTCCGCTCGCGCCACGTGCTTCCACGCCTCGATCGCGGCGTCGGCCGGCGCGCTCGCCTCGATCGTACGTGCCGCATCGAGCGCCAAGGCGCGCGCGCGCGCGGTATCCGGCGGGCTCTGCGCGAGCACGTGCCGCTCGGCCTGGCGCAGAAAGCTGGCAAACTTTCCCACCTCTTGACGGCTCGCCAAAAGGGCTCGAAAAAATTCCAACATCGTCGCATCGGCGGGATTGCCACGCCGCACCCGCGTAAAGCTCTCCTCCGCCGCGGCGAGGTCGCCGACGCGCTGCCACAAGACGTCGCCGAGTTCGCGGCTAAGCTCCATTTCGAGGCGATCGCCTGGCCGCACCTTGAGCGCCGATTGCAGCAGCACCACGAGGCCGCTCCAATTTTGCCCGGCCTTGTAGCGGTCGGCGAGGTGCGCCAGCGCGCTGGGATGCGCGGGATCGAGCGCCAGCACGCTGGCGGCGCATTCGTCGGCACGGCTTGCCTCGCCAAGCAGCGCAAAGGCACGGACTAATTCCATGTAGAGTCTTTTGCGCTCGTCGACGTCGGCACAGGCGGCGAGTGACTCCTGCAACACCGCCGCCCGCGCACCCTGATCGCCGCGCAACATGGCCAGGCGCTCGCGTGCACGCCAGGCGCGTCGCGTTTTCGGCGCGAGGGCCACGGCCTCCCCTAGCCAGCCTTCGATGCGCTCGTCGTCAATAAAAAATCGCATGGCGGATTCGGCAAGCCGCGTCAGCGCAACCGCACGGCTGCTTGCCTCGCCATCGCGCCCACGCCGTCCCTCTGGCGTCGCCGTCAGCGCCTCGGCCTCGCCTTGCATCGACTCTTCGGCGCGCTGCCTTGCGTCGGCGATGTGGGCAGCCACCTCGGCCGCACGCTCCGAAGGGCCCAAGGTCGCCGCGACGCCTAGCGCCCGTTGTGCGCCCGCGACGTCGCAGCCTTCGTCAAAGGCCACGCGCGCTTGCTCCGCCAACACGCCCGCGCGATGCCCCTGCGAGGCTTCGCCTCGCGCCGCCAACGACTCCTCAACCAAGGCCAGCCATCGCACCGCGGCTTGCCAGGCGCCGCGATCACACAAGCGCTGCGCCACGGCGATGGCCTCTACCGCGGGCGCCTCGGCAAGCGCGACCGCAAGCTCGCCCCACAGCGTTTGCTCGTCTGCGTCTCGATCCAGTAACGCAAGCAGGGACGCAAGGTCAGCCATGTTTGGTGCCTCCATGGTAGCCGCCGCGTGCGCGACCGACAACGCCCGAGCCTGGCATTCACCGCGAACCATTAGGCGCCATGGCCTGCAATCCACCTACATGTACTTGTGCACCGCCGAGGGCGCGAGTAGATATGGCGCGTGTCTGCCCGTTCACCTTGGACATACATCGTGCCGCATCGGTGGGCGTTCATATCGGGCACGGCGCTGCTGCTGGCCACCAACGCCCTCTATCTTGGCATCCCGTTGGCCCTGGGCCGCATGGTCGAGGCGCTGCGTGCCGGCCAGGCGGACGCCGTCGCCACCCACTGTCTCTGGCTCTCGGCCTACGCGATCGCCACCGCCATCACACGAATCGGGTCGCGGCTCTTGATTTTCAACGCCGCGCGGGCGGCGGAATACGATCTGCGGGGCGAATTATTTTCGCACCTGCTAACACTGGAGCCCGCGTACTATCGCGGCGGCACCGGCGAAGCCATGACGGCGCTCTCGAGCGACATGCAGACCGTGCGGGCGCTGTGGGGCGCGGGCGTCTTGAACGTCGCCAATACGATCTTTGCCTTTGCCACGGTGCTCATCATGATGGTGCGCATCGATCCGTGGCTGACGCTGCTCAGCATCATCCCCTACCCGGCCATCGTGTTGGTAGGACGCGCCTTTGGCAAGCATATTTTTCGCGCCTCTCAGGCAACCCAGAAAAAACTGGCGCAGCTCGCCAATGCGCTGCAGGAAGACTTCGGTGGCATTGCGGTGCTGCGCTCCTATGGCGCGGGGCCGCATCGGCGCGCGGCGGTCGCGCAATGCTCGGAAGACCTTCGCCACGCCAATATGCGGCTCGCGCGCATCCGCGGCACGTTGGGGCCAACGCTTGCCGCCTTGGGATCCCTCGGCACGTTGGCGGTGTTGTGGTACGGCGGCCTCAAGGCCATCGAGGGCAAGCTGAGCGTGGGCGATCTCGTCGAGTTCTCGGCGCTGCTGGCGCGCCTGGTATGGCCGACGCTAGCGCTTGGGTGGATGCTTTCGCTGTGGCAACGCGGCCAGGCGAGTTGGCTTCGCATCGAGGCGATGTTGCGTCGTCTGCCCAAGACTGCGGCGCTTGCGGCCAACGCGCCGGCGCCAACTGGGGCCGCCGAGGTGACGCCTGATAGTGCGCGCCATGCGGACGCGGTTGCGATCGATCACCTAACCGTCACCATCAACGGTCATGCCCTACTCACCGACGTCACGCTGCATGCGGCACGCGGCGAAATCATCGCCATTGTTGGCCCCACCGGCAGCGGCAAGAGTACCCTGTGCGACGCGATTTGCGGCCTGATTGAGCTGCCAAGCCAGCGCGTCTTTGTGCTGGGCACCGACATGACCTCCGCGGCCGCACTCGCTACCCGCCGTGCCATTGGCTACGCGCAGCAAGATGCCTTTTTATTCTCGACCACCGTCGGCGACAACATTGCGTTTGGGCTGGGGCGCGGCTCGGCGCTCGCGGGGCATTCGCTGCAGGAGCTCGACCAGCTCGACCCCCGCACCACCGCCATGGCGCAAAGCGCGCTCGCCGATCCGGAAAATGTCACGGCGATCGAGGCCGCGGCGCATGCGGCCGGCCTCACGCCCGATCTTGCGGCGATGCCACAGGGCCTGCGGACCGTCGTCGGCGAGCGCGGCATCACGCTTTCGGGCGGTCAACGCCAACGCGTCGCCTTGGCGCGCGCCCTGATTCGCAAGCCTAGCCTGCTCATCTTGGACGATTCGCTGTCGTCGGTCGATGCCAAGACCGAAGCGTCGATCTTGGAGGCCCTCGACGCCTGGGTGGCGAACACCACCACCATCTTGGTTTCGCATCGGCCCAACGTCATCGCCCGCGCGCACCGCGTTTATGTGCTCGATCGCGGCAAGGTCGCTGAGGTCGGCACGCCGCAAGCGTTGCTCGCGCAAGGCGGCCTATTTTTTTCGCTGTATGGCCCGCATGTCAGCGCCCAGGAGCCGTCATGAGTCGCGACACCCCCGCCGGCGACGTGTTCGCGGCCAGCAATGCCCCACCGGATGCGGCGCTGCTGCGCCAGCTGGTGCCGTTTATCCGGCCCCACGCCCGCCTCCTATTTCTCAACTGGCTGCTGGTGCCGCTCACCGTCGCCTTCGAGCTCGCGCAGCCCTACATCGTCAAGCTGGCGTTTGTCGACCATATTGCCGCAGGCAAGCCTGAGGGGCTGGCGCGCCTGCTCATGCTGTTTGCCGCCCTCGTGGTGCTGCAGGGCATCAGCTCGTATTTCGAGCAATGGACGGTCCAGCTGCTCGGCCAGCGCACCATGCACGATCTGCGGCTCGCCGCCTACGACCACATCATGCGGCAGCGCGCCTCGTTTTTCGATCGCGTCGCGGTCGGGCGCCTGACCACCCGCATCACCAGCGACATCGAGAACATCAACGAGATGTTCGCCCAAGGCGTGGTCACGATCTTCGCCGACACCGTGCGCATGATCGGCATCCTGGTCATCATGTTTACGATCGATTTCCGCCTGAGCCTGGTCGTGCTCGCGACGTTTCCTTTTCTGTATTGGGTCGTGGCTTATGCGCGCAACGCGATGCGCGGCTCCTTTCGCGCGATCCGGCAACGCATCGCCGCGATGAATGGGCATGCCTACGAGCACCTCGCCGGCATTCGCATCGTGCAGACCTTGGGCCGGGGGCCCGCCGCCACCGCCGAATTTGACGTTCTCAATGCCGGCCATCGCGATGCCTACCTCGACTCGATCCGCGCCGACTCGGTGATGTATGCCGTGGTCGAAATGATCGGCGTGCTGGCGATCGCCGCCGTCGGCGTGTGGATCGCGCTGGCGCTGCGCGTCGACCATTCCACCATCGCCACCGTCGGCGTGGTGATCCTGTTTATCGAGTATTGCGGCAAGTTCTTTATGCCCATCCGCGACCTCTCGGCCAAGTACACCGTCTTGCAGAGCGCCACCGCCGCGCTCGAGCGCCTGCGCCAATTGCTCACCCACCACGAGCCCGATGCGCCGGTCATCGCCGCGCCCGCGCCCGCCCAAACGCCTCCCGAGCCCGGCGCCCACATCGAATTTAGCCACGTCGGGTTTGGCTACCGCGACGGTGAGCCCATCTTGCGCGACGTCAGCCTCACGGTGGCGCCCAAGCAGACCATCGCGATCGTCGGGGCCACTGGCAGCGGCAAGTCGACGATTATCAAGCTGCTGACCCGCCTTTACGAATGCGACGCCGGCCACATCTACCTCGGCGGGCGGGATATCACGTCGATCGCGGGTGGCGACCTACGCCGCCGCATCTCGGTGATTTCGCAAGATGCGTTCTTTATCGCGGGGACGTTGCGCGAAAACATCGCGCTAGGCGCCGACATCGCGGACGACGCCATCGCCGCCGCGCTCGCGACCCTTGGCGCCCAAGCCTTATTCGCGGCGCGAGGGCTGTCGCTCGATTCACCTATTGACGAGCGCGGCGGCAATCTCTCCGCGGGCGAACGCCAAATCGTCGCCTTCGCCAGGGCCTTGGTGCGCCAAAGCGACGTGCTCGTGCTCGACGAGGCAACCGCCCACATCGACCCCGAGGCCGAGCAGGCGATTGAACGCGGGCTCGCGGCCTTGGCGCGGCAGCAAACCAGCATCATCATCGCCCACCGCCTAAGCACCATCGCGCGCGCCGACCTGGTGCTCGTCATGCAACGCGGCGAGATCGTCGAGCGCGGCACCTACGACGAGCTGGTCGCGGCCGGCGGCGCCTTTGCGGCGCTGCAGCGGTCGTTTGCCGCCAAAACGGTTTCATTGCCCGCGCCCGCATGAGAAACTGACGGCGTGAGCGCGTTGCTCCGTGCCCTAGAGCTGATGTCCGACGGCGTTTTGGTCGTCGAGGCGGCAGAGCCGCACGTTTGGATGAACCTTGCCGCGCGGCGCATCTTTGGCGTCGAGCCGCAGACCGCGGTCACGACCACGGTGCTCAAGGAGCGTTTTAGCTTCTATCCGCAAGAGCTCGTGGCCTCGGCCGGCGAGATCCGGGAAGAGGTTGCCATCAATGGCGTGCGCTTTGAATCGGTCGTCACGCCATTTCAAGGCGCGGTCGTCTCGCGGACGAGTGAAGCGGCCGCGCGCGCCGCCACCGATGCCGACGTGGTGCGCGCGCCTTCAACCGACGGCACCATCGATGGCGCCATCATCGTCTTGCGCGCCATCGATACCTCGGTGCGTGCCATCGAACGCAAGCGTGCCGAGGTCGCCTCGGAGCTCGCCCACGACCTGCGCTCGCCGCTAACTTCGATCGCCGGTGCCATCGAACTCGTCACCTCGGGCTATGCCGGCGAGCTCTCGCCCAAGCAATTACAATACCTCGATATGGCGAAGATTGCCGCCAACAAGATGACGCAGCTGCTCGACACGTTGTCCGAACAGACGCGCACGCCGCCGGCCCAAATCACGCTGGTGCCGATCGCGATGGACCTCGCGCACCTGGCAAAAGACGTGGTCAGCCGGTTCCGCGACGTTGCCGCCAACAAAGAGGTGCGCGTCGATGTCGAGCTTGCGGCGCATTCGCTGCCGATTCACGGCGATCCGGGCCAGTTGTCGCAAGTGCTGGGGAATCTGCTATCTAACGCGATCAAGTTCGCGCCGCGCGGCGGCCGCATTAGCATTGATGTGTTTGGACCGCCCGTGGTCGCCGATGCCGTCGGCGTTTCGGTGGCCAACGCGGGTGAACCCATTCCCGCCGCCGAGCGCGAACGCATCTTCGAAACCGGCGCCGCCGCCCGCCGCGTCGCCGGCACGGGCCTGGGCCTCGGCATCTCGCGCGCCATCGTCGAAGCCCACGGCGGGCGAATCTGGGTCGACTCGAGCGAAAGCGGCACCAAGTTTATTCTCACCCTGCCGGCGCGCCCGACCAAGGCGCAAGCCTCGCTCGCCACGCATGTCCAGGCAGGCGCCGAAACCGCGCGCGTGCTCATCGTCGACGATGATCGCCACCGCGCCTATCTCACCAAGGGCATGCTCATGGCGGCGGGGCACAAGGTCGACGTCGCGCACGATGCGGAATCGGCGCTGGCCACGGCCCGTCATGAACGCCACGCCCTGATCATCGTCGCCGCCATGGTCGACAGCGCCACCGCGTTAATCTCAACGTTCGATCACGACCCGGACACGCGCAAATCGGCAATTCTCGCCATCGTCGATGGGCCCACGGGTGGCGACATGTTGCTTGCGGGCGCCAAGGACATCTTGCAGCTGCCGTTGCGACCGACCGAGTTTCGCGAGACGTGCGAACGCTTGCTACGCGAATCGGCGCAGGCCGAGGCGCCGCGCATTCTCATCGTCGACGACGACGACGCCGCACGCGCGATCTGCCGCGAGGTGCTGTCTAGCCACGGCTACGCGGTGCGCGACGTCGCCAAGCCCGAGCTGGCAATTGCCGAGGCGCGGCGCTTCCGCCCCGACGTCATCCTGCTCGACGTCATCATGCCGGGCATTGACGGCTTTGGCCTCGCCGAGCGCATCCACGCCGATCCGGTGCTCAGCCTCACCACGTTGGTGTTTGTCTCCGCGCGCAGCGAAACCGCCGACAAGGTGCGGGCCTTTCGCTTCGGCGCCGAGGACTATATCGTTAAGCCGTTCGACGCCGCCGAGCTCACCGCACGCGTCGGCAAATGCATCGAGCGCAAGACGCGCGAGATTGGCGCCTCGCCCACCACGCAACTCCCGGGCGCCGACGCGATCGAGGCCGAGGTCGACCGCCGACTCACCGACACCACGCGCCAAACCGTGTGTTGCTATCTCGATCTCGACAACTTAAAGGCCTACAACGACTATTACGGCTACGCCAAGGCCGACGGCGTCATCCGCCAGACCGCCGACCTCATTCGCGACATGGTCTCGCGCCATGGCAGCCCCGGCGATTTCGTCGGCCACATCGCCGGCGACGATTTTGTTTTTCTCTGCGACGCCGCGCGCGCTGATGAGTTATGCATCGCCATCTGCGAGCGCTTCGATCACGTCATCCCGCTCTACTACAACAAAGAAGATCGCGCCCGCGGCTACATCGAAACCAAAGACCGCTGGGGCGTCATGCGCAAGTTCCAAACCATAAGCGTGTCGATCGCCGCCGTCTCGCTCTCCGCCGTGGATTCCTTCGCCAACCTCGCCACCGCCGCCGCCACCGGCAAGTCGATTGCAAAAGCGATTAACGGCTCTGCCTACGTCCGCGATGGCGAGCCGCTCCTGGCACACCGCCGCCCGACCGCGCAGTAGGCGCATCCGCCATCGGCGCAAGCATCCGTTTCACGACGCCAAGTCGGTTTGCCTTTCTCCCAATTGCAAAGACCGCTCATCACCAGTGGTGAAAACGATGGCGCCGTCGGCTAGAGGCCCGCTAACGCCGCCGCAATGCGCGCCTGCGCGGCCGGATTAAGACTGGCCAGCGAGGTTGACGTGTTCGCGGTTGCGCCCGAGGCCAGCGATGGGAACGCCTGCTTGAGATATTCTAGCCGTTGCAGCACGCCCTGCACCTTGGCGCGCGGTAGCCCTGCCGCTCGCAGCGATACCGCCACGCGTCGCGGCGAGATGCGTTCGATGAACTGGCGATTACCTTCGTCGATGGCGTGGCCGCCGCTCAGCTTCATGCGCAGCTGGCCGTAGGCTGGGACCCCGTCGCTCCCGGCATCGGGAAAGGTGTTGTAGCTATGGTCGATGGCGACGAGCGACTTCTCGCCATCGTTGGTTTGCACCAACCAATTCCACGCGTGGCGATCAGGGTTTTGAATCAGGTAGTCAAAGACGTTGAGGCGGATAAGCTGCGGCACATCGGCAAAAAAGCTGTCAGCCATGATTTCATAGGTGGGCGACATGTCGCCTTGGACGAACGCTTGCCGCATCATCTTGGCCCCGCCCTCGGCGCTAGGGGTTACCGACGTTGGCGGCACGAAGTCAAAGCCAGCAGCCAAGCTCAGCGCGTACGCCGCCACCTCATGATCCACGGTGTGACGGTCGACCTTGGTTACGGCCTGGACCACCTTGCCGTTGCGTTGCGTAACCAAGCGCTTCCTTACGCCAGCATAGCTAGCGTGAGCCGAACCATCAGCCGCCCCCATGGCGCCGCGGCGCAATTCTGCGCGGGTGGTGGTCCACTTGGGTCTGGCGACCGCAGCGGTGCTCCAAAGGCTACATATGAGGGAAATGCCGGCGGCCCTCGCAAGCATGGCACTGAGTTTTGGGCTCCACATGCGGTCAAGCTAAGCAAATGGTATGCCACTTGGGGCCCCTGCCGCGGCCGTGCGCTGCTTCGTAAAAACGCCTTGGGCTGGCGACAACGAACCTCAGACCGCTGGGGCGCGCGCGACACGGCATCATCGAGTTGCGGCGGCTTAGCGTGCCGAGGGCGGCGTGGCATCCGGCTTGCACAGGTAGTTGACGCTATGCGCTTGCTGACGCTTTCTATACTCACCGCGATCGTCGCATCCGTAGGCCCTGTGAACGTTGCGCGCGGTGACGGCGCGGCAAGGGTCAAGCCCGTTAGCCGCACGGATGCAGCCGTAGCGCGCCGAGGGTATGAGTGGAAGCGGTCTGGGTGGACGGCGGACGCGTATCTACTAAAACCGCAGGGGACCGAAAACAAACGTTGGGTTTACAAGCGAATCAAGCCGATTATCTCGTCGGGCAATTTGATGCCCACCGAAGATCCGAGAATGCGGACGTTTTTCCGCGACATGAATATTTTCGTGATTGATGGCTTGCGGGAGGCTTCATCCTTTGCCGCTTACAAACATCTGTTGCCTAAACATAGGCGGTCGGGGCGGTTCGCGATGCTGCAAGAACTAGGCGAAGGAGTTCATTTTGATACGTTATCGAGCGAGGCCCAGATCCGCGCAAGCTCTGAGATAGAAGCGGTGCAGCATGCCGCGCGCGCCGCCTTGCCCGGCGTTGAGATCGACGTCAACAAAGGCAACATCTTGTTTTCGGCGGCTGGCGACGCAACCAGTCTTTACGATCCGGCAGGCGGTTGGTGGGCGCGCTTGATAGGCGATCGGGTCCGATCCGATCCTACGCTTACGGTAGACAAATTGATGGGTCCGTTTCTGGTAGACAACAGCGTGGCGGTCCGCTTTACCGGTGGTGCGCTCAAATTTGGCGATGGCTGGCTCGTCGCGAATGTCGCGCGGGGAAAGAGCTATATCGTCAAGCACGGGTTCAAAATGGCCTACGCCGCGCCCCACAAGCTCTCCGCACCGCAGCCGCTCTTCACGGTACTTGGACCACCCATCGAAGACGAATACGAAATTCGGCCAGGTGTCTACGAGCAGGGCTTCGAGCGCGGGACCTTAACCTGGGACCAAACTAACGGCACGCAAGTTGTTCTCGAACAGTAAATCCGAGACGGTGGCATGACGGTCGCCCTTTGCCACCCGTAATTGACCTTTCTAGTTTATTGTTCGGCGGGCGGGTCGATGTGCTCGTCGATCCACGCCATGTGTGCCGAGAGCCGCACGTCATAGGTATAGCTAGGCGTCCCATCGGTCGGCGCAAGCGCATGATGAACGCTAACCTGGACGAGCCGCGTGCGTGACTTGCGTATCATGCCGGGGCCGCCGCTATCGCCCGCGCGAATGCCGATATCTCTCCGTTCAACATGACAGACGTACTTGTCGTCGGGCACTTCGTCAATTGCTTCGCTGCCAGGGGCGTCCGCGTACATGTAATCTTCGACGGTGTCACAACCCTTGGCCTTTTGGGTAATCGTCCGCAACGCGCCCGCGGTCGCGGCGTCTTCCGCGAGCACCGCGCCAAAGCCAGCATGGACAATTTTGGCGCCCAGGCCTGCGGCGGCGTCAGCGCGATTTAATTCCATCAAAGGCACATCGACGGCCGGCTCTTTGAGGTAGACCAGCGCCACGTCAAAGCGCTCGCCTTCGAACGTTGAAAGGTCAAAGCTTGGATGAATCAGGATGCGGTCAACCTCGTAGTCCACCGAGGCTTCTCGGAACGGGTCGACGCTGCCGGTCGCAACTAGCAAATTTTTTGGATTCGCGAGGTCAACGCAATGCGCCGCCGTTAAAACGGTTTGTGGCGCGATCAGCGTGCCCGTGCAATCAGGGCCGCGATAGTTCTTTCGAATGAACGCAACGACGCTCGGAAACTCATTTGGCTTGGCCAATCTGCCGCCAGCAATCTTGTCCGCGTCCTCATCGCCATCTCGTTCCGAGGGCGCGGCATCCAAGCAACCGATTGCCAACATGCCACTTAAGATTATGGTCGATACACCGTGTCGCTTACGCATGGAGAGCCTCCGACTGACCCGGTACCACAAAACGTGCCTAACGAAGCCAAAAACAAATTGCACGGCTGATCGCTAGCGGGCAAACGTCGCAGCCCCACCATTTCATGCTGGCTACGCGAGTCGCCATTGCGCTGCAATGAACCTTTGACGAAGTGCCACCCAGTATTGAACTGCCTAATTGCGCTAGCCTATGATGGCGCGATGAAGCATGTACTCATTGCCGTTGCGCTTTGCGCCCATTCTGTAGCGGCGTGCGACATGGTTACGGGCAATGGCGTTGCCAAGACCGAAGCACGTGACGTCGCCAATTTCTCAGCGATTGAGCTGGCGGGCTCCATCGAGGCCCAGGTTGCGTTTGGCGAGGCTTTTACGGTGACGGTTAGCGGCGACGAAAACCTCGTGCCCTTGGTGCGCACCACCGTCGTAGGCGGCGCCTTGCAGATTTCGACCCAAGGCAGCTACCGCACCAAGCTGCCGCTGCGCGTCAGCATTGTCATGCCCGCGCTCTCGGCACTTGAGATTACGGGATCGGGACGCGCCGTCGTGCAGAACGTGCGGGCGAAGGCGCTCAAGATTCAGCTGTCTGGCTCAGGGCATCTTGAAATTTCCGGCGCAGCGGATGCTGTGAGCCTTGTTATCTCTGGCTCTGGGGATGTTAGTGGTCGAGGCTTTACCGCCGCCAACGCCGACGTTGCGATTAGCGGCTCTGGCACCGTAGAGATTGCCGCCACGACGCGTTTGGTCGCGAACATCAGCGGCTCTGGCTCGCTTCGCTATCGGGGGCCAGTTAACGACGTCGCCTCGACTGTGACTGGATCGGGCAGCGTCACACGGCTTGACTAGCGAGCCGCGACGGCGCCCAAACAGCAGTGGATTTTATGGTCGCACTGCGATAAACGCGTGCAATGCATAGCAACAAAAACAACCAATCGTCAGGCTCGCGTCGGCACCTTGCGGCCAGCGCGCTCTTCTTCATAACGGTGATGACGGCGGGATGCAAAAGTAAACCAACCCAGGCAACGCCTGATTCGGGTGCCCCTACCCCGACATCTTTGCCGACAGCTCCACCCGTCGCCACGCCCGCGGGGCCGGCGCCTATCGCGGAGGTCGCGCCTACGTCCACGCTGCCGGCTTCGACGATATTTGTGCAGGGCCCGGACGCGGCGGTCATGGCGACCACGTCCGAGGATGGCATCGCCCTTTCACCTCGCATCGAGCTTACAGGCGCTCAGCGATGTGTTTGGCGCAATCAGAATGAGGTTTGGTGCATCGGAGAAGACGCCTGGATCTCGATCGACGCTGCAGGCCTGACCAAGCGCGGCAAATTACCAGCCAAGAAAACCTGGCTCGTCAAAAAATCGCCGGACGCTGACAATTCAGTGCCGTGGTATCGCCTCGATGACTACGTCGCAACTCAGGACGGGCAGCTCTGGGTGGGGCGTTGCATTTGGGGCTACGAAGGCGACGCCGACCCATGCATCGACCTGACGTATGTCCGCATCGACGGCAGCAAGGCCGTGATGGTGCGTAAGGCGCCGGCCGCGCGCAAACCTACGGCTACGTTTGTCGCGGTCCAGGATGCCGCGCTGCAAGTGAGTTTTGCGGCGGCAGGACCGGACTCACCGGCTCAAACCGCGAGCTGTCAAACGGGCGGCACACCTGCCGTCAAACTATTTAATGACAATGGAGCCAATTATGGCGATTTGACCTCGACAACGTTGGGTGGTGGTTGGTGGATTGCGCAAGGCACCGAGTTCAGTGGTTCAGGTGAAACCCCCGATACGCCTATCGCCTACGCGATGCAGAACTGCACCAAGGTTGGCGAACGTGCGGTCGCAGGGCCGAGCGGGCTGTGGGCCTTCCAGGGGCAGCCATCATGGCAGCTGATGCGCGGCACCGCGCCAGTCAAAGAAATAAGCAAAGCGCTCGCCGCCATTGCCACCCCGAACGCCGAGGCGTTTGAATTCTCGATGACGTTCGCGCCAACGCCGTAGCCGTCAAGCCGGTATCTAACGGCTTTAACGCCTAGAGCTTAAAGCGTTCATACTCGCCAAAGGTTAGGCCGGTGCCAGGCGTGTACTGACACTTGCCGCCCGCCTCATTAAGCGGCGCCTTGGGATGGTACAAAATATTGCCATTGGGCAAGGCGGTAATGAGCACGACGTCTTTTACGACGCTGCCGTCGTCGGCGTAGCACGTGCCGTTGGTTTGCAGTGCGCCAGGCGCGCCTGCCGAAAGCTCGAGCTGCGTGATGGAATTGGCATCGCCTTCTGTCCACCAAAACACCTTGGGTGCGGTCTCGGGGCCCTGAATCTCAATAATGTAGGCGTAGCCCTCGCCACCATCGATGGGATCAATCATGCGGTACATGCCTTTTGATGGCAACTTGGCTGGTGTCGGCGCGGCGGCGCTGGGTTTGGCTGCCGCTGCCGTGTCGGCCACGCCAATCGCCGCTGGCGCCTTGCCCGAATCCTCAGCCGCCTTGGCCGTTAGGTCTACGGTCGCTGAGGGTTTGGTCTTGGTCTCGGAGGCCGGCTGGGATTGCTTGCAGGCACCTGCCAAACTCAAAATGGCCGTAGAAATAATCAGACAAGATTTTTGCAACATACGCGCTCCTCGGTAGACGGTGGACGCCGGCTTATAAACCTAGGCCCTGCGCTTGTCCTTAAAAAAATGCGTGAGGGTCTACGGCAATTCGGCAACCTGACCGCCCCTTCTCGAACTTTGCAGTGCCACGAGTTCTCTCAAGCGCGCCGCCCCTGCGCTACGTAGCGACGAGGCGCAGGCTCGCCGGGCCACCGCCGTCGCAAGAAATTTGAGCGCCGCGCCCCGCCACGGTACCGCGGTGGGAGTGACGCGGCCTACGGATTCTGCCGCAGCGCTGCTACAGCTGCGGCTTGCTGTTTGACCGATCGCGAACTTCGAGCTTGAAGCGCTTGGTCTTCTCCGCCGTTTGCAGCTCGGCTTCGAAGGCATCGACGGCCTTGCCGAAAGCCAACACGTCCGCTAATTCTTTGCCGTCCTCGTTTTTGCACCAGTACTGTTTCGTGGCATCGCCGCGGACGAGCTCCATATAAATACCGTCTGGTCCGGGTGGCGCTTGCGCGCAATCTTTGTCGAGCTGCGACAGCATCGCAGGGGTCATCGCGCTAACGAAGCGGGCGAGCTCCTGCGCGTCGAGCACACCCTCCGCGGTTTTAAGCACGTCAGATCGACCAGCATGCGAGTCAGAAATCATTTCGCTGCGGAAGCTTACCTCGCCGGATTTCACGTTGAGCGTTAGCGTGACTTCTTGGCTTCCTGAATTGGAGCCGATGGCGCGGTACTGAGCCCGGTCAATGCTCGAGACATCTACGGATGTAGGTATAGGCGGTGCGTCACGGCCAGGCGCGGGAGGCTGGTTCGCTTCGGGGGGCTGGGCCGCCGCGGTGGGCGCGGCAGGCTTGCGGTTATCTGGTGTGGCGCCTTTTTCGGAGCAAGCCGATAGCGCGATGACAACAATGGCTAGTGCGTTTCGCATAGATGGCGACCATGCCACAGGTCCGTATGTTTTCGATCAATATTTATCGGCATTGCCCCTAACCGAGCTCGATGCCGACCGCGCGCGCGGTGCGTACGAGCTCGCCGTTTGGGTTAACGAGCTTTAGCTTGGCAATCGCTTTTTCGATCGGCTTGGCGACCAGCGTGCCATTTTCGATGGCGGCGACGGTGCCGAACTTGCCTTGTGCGACGAGGTCGACCGCCTTGACGCCAAAGCGCGTGGCGAGTTCGCGATCAAAAGCGCACGGGCTGCCACCGCGTTGCACGTGGCCAAGCACCACGGTGCGCACTTCGAATTCGCTGCCCGCGGCAAGCTTGGCGGCCAGCGACTCCGCCGCGCCACCGAGTTTCTCTTGTTTGGTCGCATCGCCTGCCGTCACCACCGACAGCCCGCCGCCTTTGGGCTTGGCGCCCTCGGCCACCACCACAATGCTATACGTGATGCCGCGCGCCTGCCGCTGCTGACACGACGCGATGACCTTCTCGATGTCGTATTCGATCTCGGGGATGAGCACGACATGCGCCGCGCCCGCGACGCCCGCGGTCAGCGCGATCCACCCCGCATACCGCCCCATCACCTCGACAACTATAATTCGCTGGTGGCTCTCGGCGGTGGTGTGCAGGCGCTCGAGCGCCTCGACCACGACTTCCACCGCGGTCTGAAAGCCGACCGTGGTATCGGTTGCCTCAAGATCATTGTCGATGGTCTTGGGCACGCCGACGATCTTGGCGCCCTGGGCGATAAATTTGTTGGCAAACGACATCGTGCCATCGCCGCCAACCACGATCAGGCCCTCCAGCGCCAGGCTCTCTAGGCTCTCCAGACACTTTTTCGAAACGTCGTGAATCTCGATGCGCCCATCAGGCAACTTCACGGGATAGGCGAAGGGATTGGCGCGATTAGACGACCCCAGCATGGTGCCGCCGCGCGGCAAGAGCTGCGCGACAATGCGCTCATTGAGCTCGACATACTGTTCCTCGTAGAGCCCCTCAAAGCCATTGCGAATGCCGACCACTTCGTAGCCGTAGGTCATGCGCGCATTGAGCGTCGCGGCGCGAATCACGCCGTTGAGGCCCGGGCAATCACCGCCGCCCGTCAGGATGCCAATCCGTTTGCTCATGCCGAATAATTGCACAACTTACCTATTGGCGGGCGCGCGCCTTGCCTTTATCAGATGGATTTGCGAACTAGGGCCACATGCCTGGATTAGAAGCCCTCCGTATCCAACCGTCCAACATCCATGGCTACGGCATGGTGACGCTGCGCGCGTTTAAAAAAGGTGAGGTCCTCGTGTATGGCGACGGCGTCTTGTATCGCGACCACGACGAATTCGACGACACCTATGCCTTGATCCTGCCCGGTTACGAAGCCACGGCTGCCGGCGAGGAAGGCCCGCCGCTCTACTACGATCTCGTCGACCAGACGCGATGGATCAATCACTCTTGCGATCCCAACACCGAAATCGATTCTTCATGGACCGCAGAAACGAAAACCATTCGCGCGTGGTGGCTTGCCACCCGCGACATCGCCGCGGGCGAAGAGTTGACGTATGACTATGCGTTCGCGGGCGCCGTCGCCGAACGCTGCTATTGCGGCAGCCCTCAGTGCCGAGGCGTCATCGTCGATCCATCGCCCGAGGAGCTAGCCGAAGTTCCTGCCGCCCTGCGGGCGTTTCTCGCGCCGCAATTTCGTTAGTGGCCACGCAGTTGGCCGTTGGCGCGCACTACCGCTGTAATATTCGCCCACAAACTTTCTCAATCATCGCGATAGGTTGCGATGATCTCCACCCCCGTCGTTCAGCGCGCGCGCCGTGCCGTTTTTGCTTGCGCGGGGCTTCGCACTTTTGCGACTGTGCTTCAGATGACCAATCGGTCACTTCTTCAGGCAGCCGAAGCGTCGCAATCTGCGGACGCTAGCAGCGGCATTGCCCTCGCGGCAGGCGACGCGGATACCGAGCGCACCGCACCGTTGCGAAACATCCCCACGTCGACGGCCACGCCACCCCTTGGCGACGACGATGAGGCGACGCTGCGCGAGCCGCTTTCCGCTGCGGCCGTCGCTGAACTTGCCGCCGCCGAGCTGGCGAACATTGACGCCCGCTTGCTCGCGCTGGCGGGTAAGTGGTTTGGGATTACGGCCTTTCGCCCCGGCCAGGCCATTACCATTCGCAATGTCCTCGCCGGCGTCGACACGTTGGCGCTCATGCCAACCGGGGCCGGCAAATCACTATGCTACCAGTTGCCGGCGCTCGAGCTGGCGGGCGTCACCCTCGTCGTGTCGCCGCTAATCGCGCTCATGAAGGATCAGTACGACAAGCTCGATCAACTTGGTATGCAGGTGCTGCGCCTCGACTCGACCCTGTCGCCGCGCGATGAATCGGTCGCGCTAGCCCGCCTCTCTGAAAATAGGCCATGCATTGCGTACGTCACGCCCGAGCGCCTCGCGGATGCGAAATTTCGCCAACGCCTGGCGAGCGTGAAGGTCGCCTTGTTCGTCGTCGACGAGGCCCATTGCATTTCGCAGTGGGGCCACGATTTCAGGCCCGCGTATCTTGGCCTGGGCGAAGCGGTCAAGGCGCTCGGCAGCCCCCCCGTGCTAGCGCTCACCGCGACCGCGCCGCCCAAGGTCAAGGATGACATCCTGGCGCAACTTGGCATGCCCAGCGCCGCCGTTATCGACATCGGGCTGCATCGGCCCAACCTCAACTACTATGTCTTTCGCGCCACCAGCGAGCGCAAGAAGCAGGCGCTGCTCATGCGGCTGATCGCCAAGCACACCGAAGGCACGGGCATTATCTATGCCGCCACGGTCAAGGCGGTCGACGCGCTCGCGGATTTCTTGGCGCTCAATGGCGTACCGTGTGGCCGCTACCACGGGCGCATGCGCGCCAAGGACCGCGAGCTCGCGCAGTCGATGTTCATGGAGCATAGCACCCCGCGGATCATGGTCGCGACCAATGCGTTTGGGTTAGGCGTCGACAAGCCCGATATTCGGTTTGTCATTCACTACAACTTTCCCGGCTCGCTCGAGAGCTACTACCAAGAAGCGGGCCGCGCCGGACGCGATGGCCAGCCCGCGAGCTGCGTCTTGCTGTATCAACCCGAAGACAAGCGCATCCAGAGTTTCTTTCTGGGCGGTCGCTACCCAACGCCGGAGCAAACGCTATCAGTTGCCGAGGCGCTCATCGCGCTGCAGGCACAAGGCAGCGGCGCCGTCGAGCTCAAGGCGATCGCCGAGAAGTCAGACACGCCCGCAAAAAAGGCACGT
Organism: Myxococcales bacterium; assembly: GCA_016716835.1. NCBI lineage: Bacteria > Pseudomonadati > Myxococcota > Myxococcia > Myxococcales > Myxococcales bacterium. The sequence continues at coordinate 1,415,887 of JADJUW010000001.1, forward strand.
GTCGTGCTTTCGTTTCTTAAAGACATTGGCGTGTGCAAGGAAATGCCGGGCGCCCAATTTATTGCGCTCACCACCCGGCCACCCACCTTTGACGAATTAGCGCAGGCGACTGCCCGCTACGAGCAGAAGCGCGTCCAAGATCGTGCGCGCCTGGCGTCGATGCTGCGCTACGCGCAATCACACTTGTGCCGCAATCGCCTCATCGTTTCGTACTTTGGCTACCCGCATGGTGCGCCGTGCGGCGCGTGCGACAATTGTTTTGCCACCGGGGTGACCCGCCCTGTCGCACCGCCAGAACCTGCCGCGCCAGCTCGGCTGGGCGACGCGCCTGCCGGTGCGGCACGGCCTGAGTCGCGCCCAACCAGCGAATTTCAGGCTCGCCCATCGCGCACCTTCGTCGGCCGCGGCCGCGCGCTTAAGATCGAACGCGCCAAGGTGACACCTGGCAGCGTTGGCATCGAAAAAGGCGACCTCGTGCGCCACGCGACGTGGGGCGATGGCGAAGTGGTGCGGATGATTGGCGACACCGCCTGCGCCTTCTTCCCTGGCCACGGCGAAAAGCTCCTCAAGGCGCGCTTTTTAGCCAAGCTATCCTGACCTGGGCTGCGCCGAACAAGCCAGACTTTGCCCTTGCATGGCCAACCCCGGCGTCGTAAAACGCCGGCATGCGCGCGATGCCAATTGCTGTAATGATTGCAACATGCTGTGCCTTCGCAGGCGCCCAGCACGCTGCCGCCAACCCCGCCGCCTGTGGCGCGTTTCTGCCGGTCGAAACCGGCAAGGTTTGGTATTTCGAGCCGACGCTCTCCGTCATCACGGTGACCCCCGTCGCGGGCCAAATCACGCCTCGCCAGCCTAAAGATATCGCCATCAAGGTCACCGACGTGCAAACCACCGCCACCGGCGGCGCCCGCGTGACCTTGGAAGAGACCTTCGACAAGGTCGTCGTGCCGACCACGGTGACCTGCGAAAAAGCTGGCATCGTTGTCGACCCCAAGAGCTTCTTGTTCTCGGGTGAGCCAGGCGGCGCCTTTGGCATCGAACTCGCCGATGTGGTTCGACCTGGCGTGACGCTGCAAACCACCGGCGCGGGCGCGCGCGCCAAATTTGCCGCCGAGTGGAGCGACGACCTCAAAGCCACCTATCGAAGGCCCGCCCATGTCAAAGGCAGCGACCTCGGCAGCGGCGCGCTCGAGCTAACCCGGCGCTGGATCAGCGAAGGCGATGAGAAACTCATCATCGTCGACACCACCTACGACACGACGAAGCTCGCCCTCGACACCACTGGCAAGGTGATCGCCAAGGGCAGCGAAAAGCCCTTCGATATGCGCCAGGCGATTAGCACGTTGTGGTTTGCGCGCGGCACCGGCCTGGTCAAAGTGCAAAATTCGTATGGCCATGCCTATCAACGTCGCCTGACGCCGCCGACGCCGGCAACGGCCACCGCGACGCCGGTGCCGCCATCGCCGCCCGCACCGCCTGTGCCTCCCGCGCCGCCAGCCGCGGCGAATCCATAACCGTCGCGCACGTGTTGCGATCACAACTCTAGTGGCAGCCGCCCCGCTTTCGGTCACGCCACGCGCGCGCTTAACCAAGCCGCTGCGCAGCCAAATCGAGCTTGGCCATCCGTGGGTTTTCAATCGCGCCATTGCGTTGCCCGCAGGTGTGGCGAGCGGCCAGGTGGTGCAGCTCATCGATGAAAAAGGCGTCGTTGCCTCAGCCTATGTCGATCGCGATTGCCCCATTGCCGCGCGCGTCCTGGCCGTCGGCGACGCGCCCATCACGATGGCCGGCATGAGCGATCGCCTCGCGCGATGTATCGCCCGCCGCGACGTCGCGCCCGACCTTTCGCAAACCAATAGCAGGCGCCTGGTCCACGGCGAGGCCGACGGCTGCCCGGGGCTAGTCATCGACCAATATGACTGCGCCCTCGCCATCGTCTTTGACGGCGAAGGCGCCGAAGCGTTTTGGCGGCCCTATCTGCCAGCCCTAGACGCCCTCTTGGCGCCGCGGGGCGTGCGGGGCGCCTGGCTGCGGCGCGTCGGAGCCAAGGCGCGCACGCCACATGGCACGCCGCCGGCGATGGTGCCGCTCTATGAAGGTAGCGCGCGCTTTGAGGTCGACCTGGTGCATGGACAAAAAACCGGTTTCTTTCTCGACCAGCGCACCAACCGCTTCGACATCGGCGGCATCGCCGCGGGCCTCTCAGTGCTGAACCTCTTTGCCTATACCGGCGGCTTTTCCATCCACGCCGCGCTCGGCGGCGCCAGCAGCGTCGACAGCGTTGATATCGCCGCGCCCGCGACGCGCGCGACGTTGGCCAACGCGGAACTATCCGGTGTTCGGACGAGCGTGCGGGCGCATGCCGCCGACGCCTTCGCCTACCTCAAGCAGGCGCGCGCGCAAGGCCGCACCTGGGACCTGGTCATCGTCGACCCGCCATCGTTTGCCCCCAGCGAGCGCGGCCTGGCGGCGGGGCTGGCGGCCTACCGCGAACTCAACGCGCTGGCCATGCGCTCGGTGACGCCGGGCGGCATTTTCGCCAGCGCCTCGTGCTCAAGCCACGTGCGGCGCGATGCCTTCTTAGACATGCTCGGCGCGGCGGCCCACGACGCCGGCATCACCTGGCGCCTCACCCGGCAGGGCGGCGCCGGCAGCGATCACCCGGTGTCGCCGGGCTTCATTGAGGGCGACTATCTCAAGTTTGCGCGTGGGATCTGTCACCCGCAATAGGGCCGCATCCGCGCGATTTTGGTATGACGACTGCCATGAGCGGCGTACTGGTCTGGATGGATATGGAGATGAGCGGCCTCGATGCCGCCAAGGAGCGCATCCTCGAGGCGGCGATGATCTTGACCGACGCCCAGCTCAAGGTCATCGCCGAAGGCCCCGAGCTCGTCATCCACCAGAGCGCCGAAGTGCTCGCGGGCATGGACGAATGGAACACGCGCACCCATACGGCCTCGGGCTTGGTGGCGCGGGTGGCGGCCAGCACGATCGACGTCGCGGCCGCCGAAGCCGCGATCGTGGCGGCCATCAACGCGCATGTTCCAGGCACCGATCGCCCGGTGTTGGCCGGCAACTCGATCCACCAAGATCGAAGGTTTATCCGCCGCTATATGCCAACGCTTGATGCACGCTTGCACTACCGCATGGTCGACGTCTCGACCATCAAGGAATTGGCGCGGCGGTGGTACCCCGAAACCCTGGCCGCCATGCCACCCAAGGGCGAGGCCCATCGCGCGTTGCAAGACGTTCGCGACTCGATCGAAGAGCTGCGGTACTACCGCGGCGCGCTTTTTCGCGGCCCCGCCCCCGTCGAGGCAACCTAAATTCATGTTACTAGGTCATATGGTAATGATGCGCGGCGCCGTTTTATTGGTCCTGCTCGCTTGCGGCCTGATGGCCTGCAAAGAAGGCGAAGGCAGTCGCTGTCAGATCGACTCGGATTGCAAATCAGGCCTCGTATGCAACAAGGCCACGGATACGTGCCAAGACAGCGCCGACATCGACCCCGATGCCTCGTTTGAGCCCGACGCCATGCTGCCACAAGACGGCGCCAGCGATGGCGCGGACGATGCGGCCAGCGACGCGACGAGTGACGGCGCCGCTGATGCGGCCTCGGATGCGACCGCCGACGGTAACTAGCAGGTCGGCGCACATGTCTTCCTGCTCGCCGGAGCGGCGTATCCGCGCTGACCGGCAGGTGGGCGCACGTGTCTTCCTGCTCGCAGATAGCGACCCTCCGGGGCATGACGAGATGCCTGTGGTATCCACATCCCTCGGGGCCACGAACACCGCCCTGCAATCTATGCTCGCGGAAGAAACGTGCGCTACCTGCCGGTAAGTTTTTGCGCCGTGGAAGCCCAGCGCAGAAGCGGTGTGCGACACATGTTCGTTTCAGAGCGTTTCGCGAAGGCACGTTGGCTCCAGCCATTTGGCAGGTAGTACCCTCCTGAGCGCAAGGCGTCGTGAGCAGAGCGAACAGCCGTAGCGATGAAATGAAGCATGTGGTCGCGCGCCGCGTACTGCCGCCCCGATGAGACGAAGCATGTGCTCGCGCGCCGCTGACTGTCGCCCTGGACGAAGCATGGTTAGCGCCCGCTGCGCGCGCAGCGAAAGCCCACGTCGACGCGCGCCATGGCGGCGTCGTAAATGCCAAAGCCGTTGTGCGGATCGCGCAAGCCTCCTTGGCCGAGATACTCGGGCTGCAGCCAGGAGCCGCCGCGAATCACGCGCAGACCGCCGATGCCGACGTCGCGCTGCGGGTTGATGGCGGCGAGGCCAACGTAGCCCTCTTCTACCCAGGCATCAAACACCCATTCGGCGGCGTTGCCGGCTTGATCGTAGGTGCCAAACGGCCCGGCGCCGAGCGCAAACGTACCGACGGGCGCTAGGTCCGCCTGGCCGTCGCGCGCATCGGGAGCGCTCGTCACGTTGAAATTCTCCTTTTGCCCGAGCACCGCCGCAAAGGCGCCGCGCAGGACCGCGCCGTGATTGAAACGCGAGCCATCGGCCTGCTCGCCCCAAGGCCAGCGACGCGCGCCGTTGCCACGCGCCGCGATTTCCCACTCGGTCTCCGTCGGCAAGCGTCCACCCTGGGCCTGACAATACGCCTGGGCATCGAACCAGGTGACGTAGGTCATGGGGTGCGCCTGCCCCCACGTTGGCGGCACCGGCAACCACAACGGCCGAGAGGCACAATGTCCCGCCGCCGCGCAGGCGCCGTATTGCCCGCGCGTCACCTCGAAGCGATCGAGCTGAAAGGTCGAAACCACCGCTGTGCGCACCGGCATCTGCGCTAGCAGCGCCGCATAGGCCAAACACACCTGCGCCTCGGTGGCGGCCTCGCACTCCGCCGCGGCCTCGAGCATTTCCGGCTCGGTCAGGCCAACCAGATACGCACCCCGCGGCACGGTCACCATGCCGCCGCGACGCCCGCCTGCGCGATCGGCCGGCCGCCCCGCCGATACCGCGGCGAGCGCAAGCACGACCACGATGAGGCGATGCCGCATGATACCTACGCGCGCGCGCGCTCGGCGACTTCAAGCCCGAGGTAACGACGCACCGCGAAGTACTCCTCGGAGACCGAGTAGGCGAGCAGATCGCGGAGGCGCTCCTTGGGGCCCAGGCTTGACAGCGAGCCCGTCTCGCGGGCCACCACGCGCGCGGCGGCCTCAAGGTCGCCACTAAGCACCAGCCCGGCGCGATTGGCCGTCATGTCCGTGCCCGTGCGCCAACCCGTGACCAGCCCGTTGCCGAGCCGCCCAGAGAGGCGGTGGCCAATGGTCGCGACGTGCGCCAACACCGGTTCGGGCAGCGACTTTTGTAGCTCGCTTGAGAGCTGGCGATTGCCGTCCACGGCACCAACTTCTTGGCCGGTTGTCGTCAGCGCCTGCGTGCCGGCCGCGATGAGCGCGGAAATCAGCGCCGACTCGAGCACAGGCGCGCTCGGCATAGATAGCGCCGCGAGCCGCTCGGGGCGCAAATACGCCAGGCGCTTGCCGATCTCAAACAAGATTTCGCGTTCGTCGCGAATGGTGGTCGAGATCAAGATCGAAGGAATCGCGCGATTTTGCTGATCGCCGACGCCGATGGTGTTGGCATAGCGCACGCCCTCTTCGTGGTTTTTCCACACTTGCGGCGTGTTATCGAGCCCCAGCACGCTGGCGCCGTATTTTACCATCTTGTAGAGGCCGTCTTCGCCTTCGAGACGCTGCGTGGCATCAAGGCCAAACGCGCTAGGCGCCTGCGCCTGCTTGGCCACCAGGTGTGGTGACACCGCCGCCAAGATCGCGCTGACATGGCGGTCTTCGCGCGCATGCCATACCGATTTTTGCCACAGCTCCTCGGTGAGGCGCCGCGTCGACGTCGCCAACTGGGTTGGCCGGTGCTTCTGATAAAAAGCCGTCTCCTCGGGTGAGGCTGCGCCGAGGAACACCAAGGCGGCGGCAACACACCACGCCTTATCGATCTCGCCCGTCTCGCGATACAGGCTCGACAGCGTCTTATAGATTTCGACGCGGTCGGGATTCATCGCGAGCAGGGCTTGCAGCTCGGCGATTGCGTCGGGTCGCTTGTCGGCGCCGGCGCCCAAGTAGAGCTCGGCGAGTTGCTCGCGCCGCTTGGCGGCGGTCGGCTGCAGATCAACACAGACCTCAAGCGCCGCCATGGCGGAGTCATTGTCACCGAGGTGATCAAGGCAGACGTCCGCTAGCTTAGACCATAGCTCGCTTTGCTTTTCGACCGAGGCCTCGTCGCCAAGGCGCTTGAGCACCTTGCGATAGCCACGCGCCAGCCCCTTCCAGTCCTGGCGATCGATCATCAATTTCTCCGAGGCCTCAAAGGCCTTGGGGTGCCCGGGCTCATCGTCGAGCGCCGCGCTAAAGCGCTCGATCGCCAGCTCGGCGTCGCGCAACTCATCGCGCGCGATCACCGCCGCCGCATAGCGGAACTTAGAGCGCCGGATCGGACTGGCCTCGGCCATCGCGAGCGCGTCGAGCGCGTCGACGGCGCGGCGCCAATCGGACTTCTCGGTGTAAACCTCGAGCAGCTTGTTGAGCAGGCCCGTATCGTTTTGCCTGATGGCCAAGGCCTCGCGATAGGCGCCGAGCGCCGCCGCGACGTCGTTTTGCTTGTGCCGCGCGATATCGCCGATTTGCTCGAGGCGGCGCATTTGCTCTGCCGGCTCTTCGTTGGCGAGCAGCGCGCGCTGAGCCTCGATGACGCCCTTCCAATCGCTGCGCCGCTGCGCAAGATCAGACATGGCCTGCCACGTGGCGGCGTGGGTCGGGTCACGTTCGAGCGCGCGGCGAAATGACGCCTCGGCTTTTTTCTCGTCGCCAAGGGCATCGCTGACGCGGCCCAGGCGCAGCCAAATCTCCGCAACCTGGCTGTCGGCCAAGGCGGTACGATGGCGCGCGAGAATCTCGCGATAGCGCTTGTCCACTTCCGCATACAGGCCCGCCGCCTGCTCCGGGCCAGACGCGGTGCGCGCGTCGGCTTGCTCGAGCAAGGCATTGGCGAGCCCCAGCGCGGCCTCGACTTGTTCGGAGTCGAGCTCGACCGCGTGGCGATAGTGTTCGGCGGCCTTTTCGCTGCGATGCAGCTCGTCGTAGCACTTGCCAAGCTGAGCGTGACGGCGCGCGCGATCAAAGCGATCGAGCGCGACGGGTTGATCGAGTTCGCTGCCCTCGCCCGCCGGCTGCGCGCTGCGGCGCACGATCATTTCGAGCACCGGCGCGGCGTCTTCGAAGCGGTCTTTTTCGAGATAGAGGTCGACGACATGGCCCGCGACGTCGAGGTTTTCCGGGTCGACCTTGAGGATGCGCTCGCGGATATTCATGGCGCGGTGGCCGTCTTGCAGCTTGTCTTGCAAGAGATTAGCCGCCTGCGAGAGGTGCGCCACCCGCTCGGTGCGCGCCGAGGCCGATTGTTCGGCGCGCAGCCACGTATCGACCGCGAGCGACCAACGCCCGCTGGCCTCGTACAAATTTGCCAGGCCGCGCAGCGACGGCAAGTGCGTCGGGGCGAGCGCCAAAGCGTGTTCGAAATTGCGCTCGGCGCGCGCCTTGTCGTCCAGGTGCTCATGCGAAATCCGCGCGGCATCGGCCCACGAGCCAACACCTAGCTCACCCGAGGTCGCGGCGATTTGCTCCAGCGCGTCGACCGCGCGGTCCCACGACTCGATGCGCTGATACAGCCGTGCCACGGCTTCGGCGGCCGCACGTTCCTGGCGGTCAAGCGCCAGCGCGTTTTGATACGCCTCGAGCGCGCGGTGCGGATCAGACAGCTCGTTCTCGTAGACCTTGGCCATATCGAGAAAGAGCGACACGCGCTCGCTGGGCGTCTTTTGTGCGGCGATGTGCCGCTCATAGACCGCGATGAGTTCGTACCACTTTTCGTTGCGCTGATAGAGCCGCGCCAGCCCGCGGTAGCTGTCGTCGCCCTTGGGGTCGAGCGCGATAATCTGGTCCCATGCCGAGACGGCGCGGTCGAGCTCGCCATCGCGATCTTCGAGCTCGCTGGCCAGGCGGCGCAGGCGGCGTAGCTTTTCGACGTCGGTGCCGATCTTGGCCAAGCGCTCGAGCACGCGCAGATAGTCGCTGCTGCGCCCGGTCTTGTCATACAGCTCTTCCAGCGAGGTCAGCGTCCCGACGTCGTCGGGCTTGCTGCGCAAGGTTTCTTCATGCTTGGTGATGGCGCCTTCCAGGTCGCCAAGTTTTTCGACGCGCAGGCTGCTGATCTCACGGCGCAGCGTGCTGGCCTGAGCCGCATCGCCAGATTGTTCGACGACGACGGCGAGCTGCTCGAGAGACTTGGCGAGGTTGCCCCATTTTTCATCGCGACGATAAAGACGCGTCAACGCGGCCAAGGCCTCGGCGCTGCCCTGCTCCCACGAAAGCGCGGCATCGTAGGCCGCGATCGCGCGCGACGTCGAGGCGAGTTGGTTTTCGCAGAGGTCGCCGAGCGACAAGAACAGATCGGCCTTCTTGCTGTCGTCGGAAATTATTTCGGCACGTGCCGAAATGGCATCAGCCAATTCAACCCATTTTTGTTGGCGACGCAGCAGCTCGCACCAGCGCGCGTGCGCATCTTCGCGCGACGGATCGAGCTCGATCGCGCGTCGCAGCGAGGTCGCGGCGTAGTCGTAGCGGTCGAGTTTTTCGAGATAGTAACCGCCCAGACGCGACCACCACATGGCGGCCAACGACGGGTCTTTTATTTCGGTGGCAAGCTCGACGCCCTCCGCCGCAAGCTCGCTCCAACCGCCCACCACCGCGGCGAGGCGTTCGGCATTGCCGATGACCGCCTCATCGCCCGGGTTGATATGGATGGCCGTGGTCCAGCAGTCAAAGGCACGGCGCGTATCGGCCAGATTTGCCTCATAGATGCCCGCTAGCTCACACAGTGCCTCGGCGCGCTTGCCGTCTTCGGACGCTAACTCGGCCTTGGCCAGCAAAATCGCCGTTAGTTTTTCGTGATCAGCGCCGCGGCGCGCCGCGGCCTCAAGCCCAACCAACGCGTCGCGCGCGTCCGGATCGCCCTCGTGATACAGCTCTAGCCAGCCATCGAGATCGCCCGCCTCGGGCTGCGACGATGACAGCGAGATGCCGGCTTCTTTAGTCGCCGCGATGAGGCGCTCAAGCCACACCGTGAGGCTCTTGCTCGAGTCTTCGCCGCCGGCCTTGCCGTCGAGCGAGATGACCTCGATGTGATGTTCGGCCTTGAGTTCGTCGACGGTGACAGGTCCAACCCCGGCGCCGAGAAAATAGTGGGTGCCTTGCGGGTGCTCGAACGACGACAGCACGCGATCAAGCAACGCCGCCAAATCAGGATCGCCATGGCGAAACCCGACAAAGACGAGCGTGCCATCGACGTAGTACGGCCGCGCATAGTCGCGCAGATCGACCGCATGCGACAGCGCGCGGCGAACCGACTTTGGCGTCACGACGTAGTTGTCAAAATTGCCGAGCAGCTTGACCAGCGCGCGGCGGCGCGGCGAGAGCTCACTGACATCGCGATAGGTATGCACGCGCGGCTCGGGCCACGTGCCGGGGCTGGCCTGCACCCACGCCCGCTCGAGCAAGTCGCCGGGAAAGGTCGTCCACACATGGCGAAAGGGCAGCTGCGCGAGCAACGTGGCCACCGGCGGCAATTCGCCAGGGGTTTTCCATGTCGCCTCGACGAGTTTGTCGCAGGCATCTTCGCCCAGCTGACGCGCCAAGAATCCAAGCGCGCGCACGAGGCTGCCCTTGTGCAGCAATTTCTCGAGATCTTTGACCGCGGCGTCGTCGCCTTCGCGGCCGCGAGACGACAGCGTTTGGGTCATGGTTTCAAGCAGTTGCTTCCACGACGGAAGCCCCACGCCGGACCCGACCACCAAGATGGCTTTGCCGCTGCGAAGTTGTTCAAGTAAGTGACTGGGGATTGTGTGCTCTGGCATCCTAAACCCCCCTTTCAAAAGGGTTCGGGGAACCTACTTGCTGGCGCTGGGAGCGGCAAGCGAATTGGCGGCCTCGCTGGCACATTTCGCCTGACAGAAGGCGCATGGTTTTGGCGGCAAATGCAGCCGCCGTGCGGGCTGGACCGGCGCGCTGCATGGTAGCGTTGCCGTCGGCATGGCTCCGACGGTATTTGAGGTCTACCAGCGCAGCAAAAAGCGAGTAGATATCAATAGTTTCACCGAGTGGGTGGCGCGGCCATTGGCGGCGGTGTTAGTCGCGCGCGTGGCCGAGACGCGGGTGACGCCAAACCAGCTGACGCTCGCCTCCGCGCTGCTGTGTATTGTCGCGGCGACCTACCTGGCGATCGGCCCGCTTTGGGCGTTGCCGGCGTGGGGATTTGCGCTGCTGTTTTTGGCCTCATTTGTCCTAGATTGCGCCGACGGACAATTGGCGCGTTGGCGCGCCATCGCGTCGCCGGCGGGCCACCTGCTCGACTACCTGATGGATGAGCTCAAGGCGACGCTGATCTATGTCAGCGTGGCAGTTCATATGTGGCTGCGCGATGGCGCCGCGCACTGGCTCTTGCTCGGTTGCGTCGGCGGCCTTTGTGTCGCGACCGGGACCGCGATGACGACGTTTTTGAGGCGCACCGAGATCACCCTGGCGCCGTCGACGTGGACGCCCGAGGGCGACCCCGCGACGCTCGCACCGGCGCACGGCGTGCTTGGCGCCATTCGCTTTGCGGCCGAGTGGCTTGGGCGCCAGGTGATTCACTATCCGCAGTACATTTGGTTGCTCGCGCTTGCCGCACGGCTTGACTTATATTTATGGGTTTACGGCGGCGCCTGCGCGCTCTACGTTGGCAAGACCGCGCTCGGCATGCTGCGACGCTTTGGCTAGAACCGGCAGGTGGGCGCTGGGCTTGAGCGCGCTGACCGGCAGGTGGGCGCACGTTTCTTCCGCGAGCATAGATTGCAGGGCGGTGTTCGTGGCACCGACGGATGTGGATACCACAGCCGTCTCGCCATGCCCCGGAGGAGTGCTATCTGCGAGCAGGAAGACACGTGCGCCCACCTGCCGGTACGATAGCGCGCCGCTGAAGGGACGCGCCCCTAGTTGGCGGTGGTTGTAGCGGCGACGATGATGCGCGGGGGTGCACCGGCGACGAATTCCACAGCTTGTGGCACGCCGCCGTAGTGCGCCGACATGCCGGCGTCGATGCGCCACACGGCGCCGTCGCACGTGCTGTTGATGCCACCGGCCTGCACCGTATGCCCGACGACCATGCGCGACGCACCTAGGCGCGCAAGCGCACGCGCGACCGCGGCGCAATCCACCGCGGCGCCACCAAACTCGCGCGTCCACACCGGGCCATCTTGCGCAACCAAGCCTGCTGGGGGCCGCTGGTTGGGGCTCGCCGCGGCGAGCCAGCAAACCGTTTCGCTATTAAGTTGCGCAACCTGATCGGCCCAGGTCTCGTTGATGCCCGCATGCGAAAACGCGATGCCGTCGACGATGGCGACGACGCGCTGCCCGGCCATCACCCGGGCGTAAGCACCGCCCGGCGAAAACGCCGCGGCGCGCGCTGCAGGCCCACCAAAATCGTCAAAGCCGCCCGGCGTGACATAGCGAACGTCGCCGGCGGCGTTCATCGCTTCGTGATTGCCCACCAGCCAAATAAAAGCGCCGCCTGCCGCCGACGCCTGCGCCTCGAGCGCCTCGAACCAATCGATGATCGCTTGCTCTTGGTCCCCGCGATCGAGGATATCGCCGGTCTGTACGACCGTGGTGGTGCCGCCGCGCCACGCGCCGCTCGCATCGACAACGCCCGCCAACGTGAGGGCCGCCTGAGCTGCGCGCAGATCGCCATGCACATCGCCAAGCGCCACGACGCGGCCTTTGCTAGTGCTGGTGATTGGCGCCACGGCCTGCTCGCACGCACCCGCAAGCGGCAGCGGCGCGGCATCCGCGACCGCGGCCAGCGTGGGCTCGACGGGTTTGTCGGTCGTTTTTTGGCAGGCGCTGCCGGCCGTAAAAAACCACAAGCCCACCAGCGACCAGCTAATTGCAGCAAATAGGCTAAATCGCCGTAGCTTCATCAAACTCCAACTGAGCGCGAATAGCTGTTGGCTATTCGTCGTCGGTATCGTTGTCGTTGGCGACGATGTCGTACTTCTTCATCAGCTTGCGGAAATACTTGCGGTCGATGTCGCTCTCGCGCGAGGCGTGCGAAATGTTGCCATTGTGTCGCTTGAGCAGGCTGGCGATGTAATCGCGCTCAAAGGCGGCAACCCAACGCTCCTTGGCATCTTTGAAGGTGACGCCGGCGCCCGTGAATTCTTCGCCAGGGTGTGGATCGTTGACCGACACCGTACCCACGACATCGGAGACGCCTTGCAGCGGCACCGACGGCGTGAGCTTGGTCGCTAAAGGCTTAACGCCTGGATGGCTGCCGCCCTTCGCGTCGCGCACGTTGTCCGGCAGGTCGGCGACGGTGACGGTGTCGCCTTCGGAAAATGACATGGTGCGCTCGACGGCGTTTACCAGTTCGCGGACGTTGCCGGGCCAATTGTACGCCGCCAGCGCCGCCAAGGCCGAGGCGTCAAAGCGCGTGACCTTGAGATCGGCGCCATGGCGTTCTTTTTGGATCTTTAAGAAGTGCTCGACCAGCAAGGGGATGTCTTCCCGGCGCTCACGCAGCGGCGGCAGATCTAGCTTGACGACGCTAAGGCGGAAATACAAATCTTGCCGAAACCGCCCGGCCTTGACTTCCTCTTCGAGATTGCGGTTGGTTGCGGCAATGATACGGACGTCGACCTTGATCGGTTTGGCTCCGCCGACGCGACGCACTTCACGTTGCTCCAACGCCCGAAGCAATTTCGGTTGCAGATCCAGCGGCAGCTCGCCGAGTTCGTCCAAGAAAAGCGTGCCGCCATCGGCCTGTTCAAAGAGCCCCTGGCGCGTCACCATGGCCCCCGTGAAGCTGCCCTTCTCATGCCCAAACAACTCGCTTTCGATAAGGTTGGGCGGCACCGCCGAGCAGTCAAACACCACCAGGCCCTGATCTTTGCGCGGCGAGAGGTCGTGAATGGTCTGCGCCACGACTTCTTTGCCGGTGCCGGTTTCACCCTCGATGATGACCGTCGTAGGCGTCTTGGCGATTTTCTCGATGATGCCGTACATGCGTTGCATGCGCGGATGGCGGCCGACCAGCCGCCCGAACTTGCTTTGGCGCGAGGGCGCGATGGCGACGGTCTCTTCGATGGCTTCAAAATCGAGCTCGGCTTGGCCAATGGCAATGCGAGCGCCTGGCCGCAGAAAGGCTTCGCGAACGCGCACGCCATCGACAAAACTGCCGTTGGTGGAACGGTTGTCCACGAGGACGTAGCCGTTGTGTTCTTGAATAATTTTCGCGTGGTAGCGCGACACGGTCTCGTCGGTTAGGACGATGTCGTTGTCGTCCATGGCGCCGAGGCGAACCTCCTCGTTCTCGAAATCCCACTGCTTAGTGGGATCCGCGACGAGGCGAAGCCGGCACCGCCGCAGCGAGATGGTGAGGCCGTCGCTGGTAACCTTGGTAGGGGCGATGGTATCGGGGAATTTCTTCATGCGACCGCGGAAAATGTACCAGCAATTTTTCACGCAAACCGCTTGATCCGCACTATATGTAGCGAAAATGGCCACTGTCGACGCAAACCAGACGACCAAGCGGATCCCCGCCGATCGCGTTGTTTCGGCCAATTGGGGGCAATGCTTGCCACTCGCCCAGGACGATCTACCGGCCGATCTGGCTGACGAGCTGGCTGACGATCTCGATGCCGGGGCCGACATGGGGCACGCGTCCCATCTCGATGCCGACGGCCAGCCGCGCATCGTTGAGCGGAGATTTATTGTCGCACAAGAATTCCATGGCTATCGTCTCGATCACTACCTGCAGCGCATGATTCCGCGGCTGTCGCGCACGAAGATCCAACAGGTCGTGCGCACGACGCTGGTGCGCAGCGCGGCACCCGATCGGACGTGGAAGGCGCACACGCCGGTGGCCCAAGGGGAGCAATGGGTCATTCGCCGGCAGGCGCGCGCCGAGCCACCGTGCCCGCGCGACTTCGCCGTGCTCGACGAGGACGATGACGTCATGGTCGTCGACAAGCCGGCAGGCCTGCCCATGCACGCGAGCGCCAAGTTCTATTTTAATACGCTTACGCGCGTGCTGCTCGAGCGCTATCCGCACGTGCCGATGCAAATTTGTCATCGCCTCGATCGCGAGACGTCGGGCATCGTCGTGGTGGCCAAACACAAAGACGCCGCCCGCGTAGTCAAGAATGCCTTTCTGCACAAGCGGGTGCAAAAGCGCTACATCGCGCTCGTCGCCGGGGTGCCGCCATGGCCGTCGGCGGCAGGCTCGGCGTTTCGCATCGATGCGCCGCTGCGGCTGGCGACGTCGCGCGAGAGCGTGCGCCTGGCGCATCTTAAGATGGTGGTGGGCGACGGCGGCCTACCCTCGCAAACCGAGGTGCGGGTGCTCGATGCGGCGCCCGGCCCTGGCGGCGGCTGTGCCCTGGTGCAATGCGCGCCGATTACCGGTCGCCAACATCAGCTGCGCGCGCACCTGGCGCACGCCGGTTATCCAATTATTGGCGACAAGCTGTATGCGCATGGCGATGACGTCTTTACCAGCTACTGCGACGACGGCCTGACCGACGACATGCTCGCCGCGCTGGAGCTGCCGCGCCACGCGCTGCACGCGGCGACGATCGCCTTTCCGCACCCACGCGGCGGCGTGATGCGCGTGTTCGCGCCCTTGCCTGCCGACATTCGCGAGCTGTTCGAGCGCAAGACCGGTCGTGCGCCCGCCTTGAAATTGGGCTAAGGTGCGGACGTGCCGGCCGACGAACGCCTCTTTTCACGCGCGAATCGACGGCAATGGCTGACGGTGCTCGGCGGCATGATCGTGATCGGCATCGTCAATGTCGTCATTGGCTATCTGATGTGGGACGACCCGCCGCCACCACCGCCACCCGCGGCCTTTCCGCGCGAGCAAGTACCGGGGATGCGCTCGACGTGGCCGTCGGCGCCTGCAGCGACGCCGACGAGCGCACCCGCAACCTCTCCAAGTGGCGGCTAGGGGATATTAAGGCCACATGAGGACAAAGGGCAGCCGCGCTTGCACGGTGCCCGGCTCTAGCAAGAGCGAGGTTGGGATCGCCTCAAGCGCCTCACGTACGTAGGGCGGCAGCTGCGACGTCGACGACGGCTCGAGCGACGCCTGCGCCGTTATGAAACGGCTGACCAATTGCAGCAGGCCGCGTTGTCGTCGCGGTAGCGAAATCAGTTGCACCTCGTCGGCCTCCGCGATGCCAGCCTGCGCGCGCGCCGCCGCAATGGCGTCGGCGAAGGTGCCAAGCTCATCGACCAGGCCAACGGCCAAGGCGCGACGGCCGCTTATCACCAGCCCCCGTCCCGTGGCGTCGACCTGCGCCGTGGTGAGCCCGCGCCCCTTGGCGACGGTGTCGACAAACCGCCCGTAATAGTAGCGGAGCTGCTCACGTACTAGCGCCTGCTCTTCTTCGGTACGGGCGCGCGCGAACCCATCCATGTCGGCGCGGTCACCACGCTTGCTGACGTGGACCGCGATGCCCAGGCGCGCCAACCCCGACGCGAAATTGAACTTGCCGGCAAAGATGCCTATCGACCCCGTGATCGTATTGGGCGACGCAAACACGCGCGAGCACGCGGCGGCCGCGAAATAGCCACCTGAGGCCGCCACATCACCGAGCGAACAGAACACGGGCTTGTGCGCCGCGACCTCTGAGATTTTTCGCGAGATGAGTTCAGATGCCAAGGCCGAGCCGCCGGGCGTGTTGATGCGAATCACCACGGCCTGCACGCGCCGATTGGCGGCAAGTTCACTCAGCGCCGCAACGACGGTCTTGCTGCCCACGGCGCGACGCCCAATCAGCGGGGTTTCGCGCGAGGCGCCGTCGACGATGTCGCCATCGATATAGACGAGACCAATCACGGGCGAACTCCACGTCTCGGGCTCGGGCGGCTGGTTGCGGCCAACGCGCACCCCTGGATGGCCCTTGGATATGATCTCGCTGAGTTCAGCAGGCGTCGCCACGCCGTCGATAAGCGGGGCGAGCTTCTCGGAGACCGGCGCATACGGGCCACCAACGAGCGCGTCGCGCGCGGCCTCCTCGCTGAGGCGTCGCGAGCGCGCCACGTCCTTTACGAGGACATCAAACAGCTCGCCGACCAGCTCGTCGCGCATGGCCTGCGCGGCCGGGGTTGGTCCCATTTCAGTAAACATCTCGGGCGCGCTCTTATATTCGGCAATTTTTTCGAATTCCGCCTGGCCTCCCAGCTGCTCAATGAAATCGCGGACGAACACGCTCGCCGAGGCGACGCCAAGCAGACGCAGCCCACCGGCCGGATCGACATAAACCTTTGATGCCGCCGACGCGACGTAGTACTCGCGCATGCCGGCGCCCACGAGGTAGGCGTAGACTTGCTTGGTTGCCGCTAATTGCGCCACCGCCAGGCGCAGCTCGCGCATGGTCGCCCAACCCGCGGCGAGATCATCGATGGCGAGCGTTACGACCTTTACGTTGTCTTGCCGCGCCAACCACGTCAACCGATCCACGGTTTCACGCAAGGTGCGATCCGTCATCGCCCCGCGCAGTACGACGCGCTCAAGCCGAGGTGGATGCCGCACCTGACTTGCCCTCGGCGACGCAAAAATAGCGATCGATCCACCCGCGCCGCGAAAGCCGTTCGCCTGCCCTCGCCTGCCAAGGCCGCCCCAGGTCGACATCACGGTTTTCCCGGCGGCGATGCTAAGCCCAAGCCAACCCTCAACGTCGCGGGTCTTGCGCTCACCTCCCTCGCCGTCGATAACAAATGCCTGCCGTGTCAAGGCCGTGGCGTTCAACGTCACGCCGGGCGCAACGCGCACCGCCGCGCCTGCCCAGGCGCCCACGTCACCGCGCACCTCGCCAACGCGGCCGCCCAGCCGCACCTCCATGCGCGCGTCACGCCAAGGCCGCATGGTTGCCTCCAGCTCGTAACGCCGCTGCACCTCTGCGCCCTGGACGATTGGCGCATTGGCGTCGCGGAGCACCGCGCCAAACGAGACATGCCTCCCCAGCCGTGCCGCTAGGCCGAGCGTGAAGGTATCCAGCCCACCCAAGGGGCCGCGGTCACAATAGTGATGCCACGCCACACCCAGTCCCGCCGTCGCGCCAAGCGGCACGGCCAGCGCGTTGGTGAGGCGCAACGGAGTCCCGACGGAGGGCGTGACGCGCCCAGCGGTGGGTCGTATGAACTCAAGCCCCGTTGCCACGGCGCTGCCCGCCCAAAACCGTCGCGGGGCCGACGCGACAAACAAGCCCGCGCCCCATCCTGCGGCCGTCGCCTGCGACTCAGCGGCACCTTCGTAGGTGAGCACCGTGTTGCCACCGCGCAGGAGCGCCAAGCCGCCAGGATTTTGCGTCGCCGCCTGCGCATCGAATTGGCCACTTAGCGTGAGGCGCTCGGACTCCACGCCCAGCGTAGGCTCAGTGGCATAGGTTTCGGCTTGTGCGCTCGCCGCTTGCGGCGATGCAATTCCGATGAACGCGGTCAGCACGATAATGGGCGTCAGGTGCCGTGGGTGCGGCATGCGAAAAAAACGGTGATGACGCTGGCAAGTTTGCTGCATGGATTAGGCCGCGGTGTAACAGATGCCGTCGCCATCGCGCCATGGCGACGGCGCCCATTGCTCTGGGCACGGCCCATCGCGAGCCAGCCAACGCCGCTAGCGGGCGCGCAGGCGACTCAACGCGCGGCTCCACTCGGCCTTGCGCTTGGGGTCAGACTCCATCAACCATTCGTAGCGTTCGGCCGCCTTGCGCGGCTCGCCGAGCTTTTCATACAAGGGCGCCAACAGGCGATTGGCGTCGACCGACGCGCCTTTGGCCGCGGCCTTCTCAAATAGCGCCGCCGCCTTCTTGGGATTGGCCGCAAGTTCAAGCCGACCTAGCCCGAGATAGGCGCGCCCCGCCAGCATGTTAGAATCGAGCACCGCATCGTAGTAGACGCGGGCCGTCGCGGTTTCGCCTTGGCTCGCGAGCTTGTCCGCCCGGTCAAGTAATTTCACCGCGTCGTCGGATCGCTTTGGCGTCGCAACGCGCACGGTTTCTTTGCGCGTCGATGGCCGTGACTTTGGGGTGCCGCGTTCGTTGCTGCTGTCGCGAGAGGTAACGTCGCTACTAGGTGCCGGCGGCGGGGCGGCCGCATCGGCCTGCGTCGCCGCGCCGGCCATAGGCGGCACCTGGGCGCTCACAGGCGCGGCTTCGATCGCAACGGGTGGCGCGGGGCTTGGCACGGGCAACGTAGCCTGCTTGCCCGTCATCAACATTTCCGCCTGCGCCGCGGCCTTGGCATCGCCACCATTGCGCTCGCCGGCTGCCGCGTAAAGCAAGATCCCCAAGATCGCAATAACCGATGCGCCGAGCACGATGCCCGCGAGCGTGGTCCAAGACGACGGCTTCACCCGCACGACGGCGTCGGTGTAGGGCACGCTCGAATGGCTGCCTTCCATCGGCGTCACCAGCCCACTATGAGAAGGTGACGAAACGTTCGCAACATCTACGGCGCTGGCGAGGCCTTGGTGGGAGTCAAAGGGCGAAAACGGCAAGGTCGGCGTAAGCGGCGACACGAAGGCGGCTTGCCCCACGGACTCAGCCGCGGACGGAGAGAGCATGGGCGGCAGGCTAGACAAGCGCCGCCGCTCACCGGTAGGAGCCAGCGCAAACGCGGCCTGCTCTTCGGCGACCACGCGCGCTAAATCTGCCTCGAGCTCTGCCATGGTTTGCTGCCGCGCGCTTGGATCGCGCGCCATCGCGCGCATGACCAAGGCATCGACGCTGGCGGGGATTGACTTGCGCAGCGCTACGGTTGGCTGCGGATCGACGGTCGCTTTTTTGGTAAGAATCTCGAGGAAATTTTCGCCGTAATAGGGCGGCACGCCGGTTAACATTTCGTAGAGCACCGCGCCCACCGAATAGATATCCGAGCGGACATCCGCCAGCTTGCCGGCCGCCTGCTCTGGCGCCATATACTCCGGCGTGCCCATCGTCATGCCCGGGCTGGTAAGGCGACGTTCGCGGACCTCTTCGGCCTCGGCGGTCTTGGCGATGCCAAAGTCGAGCACCTTGACCACGTCCGGGCCGCCGTCTTTTTTAAGCAAGAAAATATTTTCGGGTTTGAGGTCGCGATGAATGATGCCGACCGCGTGCGCCGCCGCGAGCGCCCGGCATACCGAAATGCCGATATGCGCGGCCCGCTGCAGCGACAAGGCGCCCTGGCGCTCGAGCTCCTGCGCAAGCTCGACGCCGTCGAGATACTCCATGACAAAGTACGCCGAGCCGCCCGGCGTATTGCCTGAATCGGTAATATCGACAATATTGGGGTGGCCGATGCGCGACGCCGCGCGCGCCTCACGGCGAAATCGTTCGAGCAATTCGGGCATCCGGCTATAGCTCTGGTGCAGCACCTTGATCGCGACCTTGCGGCCGATCTGCATATGCTCGCCCAAGTACACCATGCCCATGCCGCCCTCGCCGATCAGGCGATCGATGCGATAGCGGCCCTCCAGCACCACGCCGGCGAGATCTTGAGGATCGGCATCGCTGGCGTCTAACGCCAAATTCCCATCCGTCGCCGGCGGCAACAGCCCATCATCGCTTGAGCCGCGGCGCGTAAAGGCTTGCCTGCGATCGTTGCCGAGGTCGCCACGATCAGATGCGCGGCGTCCTGGCGAACGCCCTCCTGGCTCGTCTGCCCCGTCCGCACCGCCACGCTGCAAGATTTGTCGCAATTCATCGGTGGGCGGCAACGTCATCGCGCGCGTCTGTAGGCGATTAATGAGCGCGGCGCGGTTGGCGCGGTCATCGGCAATATCCGCGTCAAAGAGGTCGTGCAAAAAGCCACTAACGCGCACCGCATCGGTCGTGGGTGCGTGGACGGCCAGCCAGGTTTGCAGCGCCTGACGAAACTGATCACACGACTCGTAGCGTTCGTCGCGGCTGGGCGCAAGCGCGCGCAGGCAGATGGCGTCGAGGTCCTTGGGCACGCGCGAGGCGCGCTGAGACGGCGGCGTCACGCCAGGGTTCTTGGAGCGGTTGATTAAGTCTTGCGGTTGGTCTTTGCCCGGCGGAAAGAGTTGGCGGCCCGTGAGCAGCTCCCACAGCACAATCGCCAGCGCATACTGATCAGAGCGACCATCGAGCTTTTCGCCGCGCGCCTGCTCGGGTGACATGTACGCGACCTTGCCGTAGATAATTCCAGGCGCGGTTTTTTCCATCTTGAGCGACGACGAGGCCAGCCCGAAATCCGTCAGCTTGACCTCGCCGCTAAACGACACCAAGATGTTGGGCGGCGAAATATCGCGATGCACCAGCGCCAAATCGGGAAACGTATGCGCGTAGTGCAGGCCGCGGCAGAGCTCCTTGACCAGGTAGACCGCGACATCGACCGGAAACGCGACTTGTTTTTTGGCGCAGCGATTCCACACGGCGCGCAGGTCGCGGCCTTCGACAAAATCCATCGCCAGAAAAAGCTCGCCGCTCACCTGGCCGGCATCGAACACCGGCACCAAGTTGCCGTGCGAGAGCTTGACGACTACCTTGGCTTCGTCGCGAAAACGCGCCATGTATTCGCTATCGGCGAGGTGTGGCAGCACGGTCTTAATCGCAAGCAATCGCTCGAGCCCGCGATCGCCGGTGACGGCCAAGTACAGCGCGCCCATGCCCCCTTGCGCCAGCGGACTAAGCAAGTGGTACTTCCCGAATCTTCTCGGGTAGTTATCTCGCAGATCACTCCCCATATGCGGCTCCGAGCCTAACATGCCCGTTTTTGGTGACCAAGCTTTTGCGTCAGCCAACGCGGATCCCGGGCGAAAAGTCATAATCGTCGCGCACTTCGCCGCGCGGGTGGTTCCCGTTGTGTATGCTTTTTGTGCCGCATGAGTTTGATCCTCATTGTCGATGACAATCCAACGCTCGTGCGCGTCATCGAGATCGCGCTTGCGCGCGCCGGCTATGAGGCAATTTCGGCCGCCGATGGCGAAGAGGGCCTGGCCGTCGCGCGCGCCCGCCTGCCGGATCTAATCTTGGTCGATTTCATCATGCCCAAGCTCAACGGCTATCAATTTTGCAGGGAGCTGGCGGTCGATGACCAGTTGCGCCACACGCCCGTCATTTTGATGAGCGGTCGCGGCGATCAAGTGGGTGCGCGCTTCGTGCGCACCATGGGCATCGTCGATTACGTCGCCAAGCCATTCGCGCCCGAGGCGCTCGTGGCGACCATCGCCGCGGCGCTCGAAAAATATCAACGTCCGCAAGAGAGCCACACGCAGCCGGTCTTGCCTTCCGAGGACCCCAGCGCGCAGGCTCGCGCGCATGAACAAGCCGTCGGGGTGGTGCAGGCGCAGCTTGAGGAGGTCCTTAGCGCGAAATACTTGATTCCCGAGGACACTGGCCTCAGCGCGAGGGAGGCTGCGGCCCACCCGCGTACCACGGCGCCAGCCACGCTCACCGCGGCGGCGACCGACATCGTCTATGCCGACAGCGCGGTCAAGGACTTGCTCGCCACCCTGCCGCTGACCGCGCAAAACGCGGCCATGATCGTCGACCTCGAGAAATTCGCGCTCAGCGATCTGCTCAGCCTGATGGCCAGCCAAGGGCAAACCGGGGTCATTGAGATCTTGCAGCGTGGTCAGGCCGCGCCGACAACCATCAGCATTTTTCTCGAGCGCGGCTGGGTGCAATCGGCCATTGCGCGCGGCGTGCGCGAGGAATTCGTCCTCGGGCGCTTTCTCGTGCAAGCTGGCCTCATCGAGCAAGCGGCGCTCGAGGCCCACGTCGCCGCGCTTGCCCCGGAGCATGGGCGGCTGGGCGAGTCGCTGGTGGCCAAGGGGCTGGTAAAAGAGGTCGACGTGCGGGCGTGCCTCGCGCGCCAAACTAGTGAGCTCATCTATGAGGCCTTGCGGTTTTCACGCGGCGAGCTGCGCTTTCGCCCCTTGCCCGCAATCGAGGTCACGGCGCGCGGCGCCAACCTGCGCCTGGATATCGAGGGCCTCTTGATGGAAGGCTATCGCCGCGTCGACGAGTGGCACCTCATCGAACAGACCATCGACGATTTTGACGCCGTGTTCGTCAAGAATGACGAAGCGGTTGGGCGCATGGGCACGGGGCGGCTTAGCCGCGACGAGCAGACGACGCTCGACCTCATCGACGGTCGCCATACCGTGCGCGATATCATCGCCAAGACCAACTTGGTGGCGTTTAGCGCCGCGCGCTTGCTGACGCGCCTCGCGGCCTTGCGGCTGATACGGCGCAGGATCCGCCCAATCGCCGTAACCTAGGGCGACCCGGCGAGGGCCCTTCCATGGTATGAAGCGCCATGGCGTCCAAGCTTCAAGATGAATTAAAAGCCCAGCTGCTTACGGCGATGAAGGCCAAGGATGCGCCGACCTCGAGCATCATTCGCATGATCAACACCCGCATCATGGAGAAGTCGACCTCGGGCAGCGAGCGCGCCGAAATCACCGACGAGCTCGTGCTCGACGTGATCGGCGCTTATAAAAAGGCCATGGAAAAGGCGCGCGGCGATTTTGCCGCCGCGGGCGAGAGCGGCAAGGCGCAAGTCGCGGAGCTTGAGTTTGAGATCGAGTGGTGCAAAAAGTGGCTGCCGCAAGAAATGAGCGAGGCCGAGGTGCGCGCCGCCGTCGCCGCCGCCGTCGCCACCTTGCCGGCCAAAGACCCCAAGCAAGCCGGCCGCATCATCGGCATGCTCAAAAAACAATTTGGCGATCGCGCTGACGTCAACCTTGTCAAAAAAATCGCCGACGAATTGCTCGCCTAAGACGCGGCGGGCGACCCATCCTTCCTTGCTGGCGCCACGGCTGCTCGCTCTGCTCGCGACGCCTGGCGCTCGGCACAAGCAGCCGCACGCCGTCATTCGGTACGCTATAGAGCCTCTCGACGGCGCCGCAAGGAAGATGTGCCACCCACCGCGCTGACGAGCGGTGCGCGACACATGTTCGGATCAGAGCGTTTCGCGAAGGCACGATGGCCCCGTTTATTAAGTCCATCGTGCCGTCCTGAGCGCAAGGCGTCGTGAGCAGAGCGAACAGCCGTAGCTCTGAAACGAAGCATGTGGTCGCGCGCCGCGTGCGGGACACGCTTTATGCTATGTCGGAAAACAATTCGATTTGCGCGGTGCGGCTGCGATGCTTGCCGCGGCGCGTGCGCCGATGGGCGTGGGGTTGTGCGCCGGCGCTGGCAAAATTGACGTCGCCAATGGCCTCGATGAGTGGCGCGGCCGCGTCGTTGGCGGCGGGCGTGGTGGCATCAATGCCGCCAAACTCGGCGCGCACGACACATCGCGAGGCGCGACGTAGCGCATGTGCCACCGCCTGCTCAACCGACGGGAAGGCGCGATCCACGGCGTCATCGGGTGCCCCCTGCGCGTCGTTGGCATGTGCGCGCGGAATCTCAATGCGCCGCGCATCGTTGCCGGCGACGCCTTCAACCACAAACGCAACCGGCAAGTCGCTGCGGCCTTCAAGCCGTGCCTTCATGCGCGCAACCACGCACCGCGCGTAGTCGAGGACGTCGCTGGCATCGCTGCTCGCGGCACCACCTAGCTCAACCGACGCCGCCTCGGCGATGGCCGCATGCGGCACAAAAGGATGCAGGCGAGCGCTGCCGTCGCCCCGCGCCAACGCCTGCAGGTCGGCATCCCAGCCACCCGCCACCGCGGCGTGGGCCGTCGACGGCGGCGGCAAGGCGGCAAAAGCACCGAGCGTCGTTACGCGGCCTGCGGCCAACATCCCAAGCACTTCGGGCCCTAGCCCAAGGAGGGCCAAAGGGCGCGGCGCTAAAAACGCGGCGGCACCGCCACGAGGCACGGAAACGGTCTCGCCGAGCGGCGCGCTGCCGGCGGCGGCCCAGGCGGTAAAGCGATCATCGGCTATGCCAATTTTTGCGCGCAGCCCGAGCGCTTGCAGCACCTGCGCTACCTTGCGCCCAAATACATCGCCGCGCATGCGCGCGGGAACGTGGGCAAATACGTCATGGCCTTCGGCGCGCGGGCGCCCGACAATATCAACACAATCGGAAATCCCGAGTAGCGCCTCGGCAATCGCCTGCAGCGACTCCTGCCACGCTGCAGGCTCGGCCTCCAGCACGCGAAGCGTGGGGCACGCCGCGCGGGCGACAAACACCGACTGGCCCATAACGACGCCGGCATCAGCCGCCGCGCGCGACATGCCAATCACCCAGTTGGCGCCGCCGGTATCGCGCCGCGATGAAGCGCCGACGACTGCCACTGGCTCAGCGCGCAGCGACGTGTCTAGCGCGCCTCGCAGCTGCGCCTGAAGAGCAAAACCCGGGAGATGAAGACAGGCAATTCGCATATCAGTTTCCTTAACATACTGCCCTGACGTTCAGTGTATAGCACACTTTGGCCTATATGTCGTTATAAATAGGTAACTAACTGAAGTTATTGCTTTTTCAGCAACACGAACTCTTCTGCCGCGGTTGGATGGAGGGCTAAGGTGGCGTCAAAGTCGGCCTTGGTCAGGCCCGCGGTGACGGCGATCCCCGCCATCTGAATGATTTCGGCTGCGCCGTCGCCGACCATGTGCGCACCAACGACGATCTCGGCCTCGCCTTGCACCACCAACTTCATAAAGATGCGATCAAATGCGGCGTCAGCCGGGAGCAGCGCTGATTGTAGCGCGCGAAATTCGGTTTGATATATCCCGCAAGCCGCACCAAATTGCGACCGCGCCTCGGCTTCGGTAAGGCCGACGCCCGCGGCCTGCGGCAGCGAAAACACGGCACTGGGCACGACGCCGTGGCGAAGCGGGCGCCGCGGACCACCAAACTGCGAGTCGGCAAACGCGTGGCCCTCGCGGATCGCCGCTGGCGTTAGCTGCACGCGGCCGGTGCAATCACCGACCGCAAACACGCCTGGCACCGAGGTCTGCGACCACTCATCGACGACGATGTGGCCCTGCGGTCCCAACGCGACGCCCAGTGATGCAAGGCCCAACCCGTCAAGATTCGGATCGCGCCCGATGGCGGCGCAAATCCACGTACACGTGAGCTCACCGGCGCCTGCCCCATCGGTCCCTGCCGATGCCTTGGTTGTAACGCGCAGTCCCGCGGCGTTTTTTTCGACCGCGGCCACCTCGGTGTGCCAGCGGATGTCGACGCCACGCGCGGCAAGCCCCGCAAACACGCGCGTCGCCACGTCGTCGTCAAAGCCAGGCAAGCCTCGGCCGCCGCGCACCACCATGGTGACCCGGCCGCCAAGCGCAATGAGCACGCTGGCAAATTCGGCGGCAATAAACCCCGCGCCAATGACCACCGCATGGGCGGGACGCTCGCGCAAGGTAAAAAAGTCGTCGGACACGTCGATGAGTTCGCCGCCGGGCACCGCGAGCCGACGCGGCACGCCGCCGACCGCGAGCAGTAGTTTTTCGCCGCGAAGTCGCCGCTCACCAGCCCCCGTGCGCACTGCCACGGTATGCGCGTCGACGCACGCGGCCTCGCCTTCAAATAACACCACGCCCGCGCGCGCCAAATTGCCGCGATAAAGCCCCGAGAGGCGGGTAACCTCGCCGGCGACCGCGTCGCGCAACGCCGCAAAGTCGTGGCCGCGATGCTCGATCTGGTGGCCGAATGAGGCTGCCAGCGCTAGCGCTTCGCGCGCCTGCGCGGCGTAAACAAACAATTTTTTCGGGATGCAGCCGCGCACGACGCAGGTGCCGCCCCACCGCGATTTTTCGACGATCGCGACGCGCGCGCCATGCGTCGCCGCGATACGCGCGGCGCGCACGCCGCCCGAGCCGCCCCCGATCACGACGAGGTCAAAGGCCTCCTCCACCGACGTCACGGCGCGCGCTCCACGCGCTTGGTGTCGCCCGTGCGCAGCGAGACGTTAGCGGTGCGCTCACACCACGTCTGCCATCGTGCCAGCTCGCGCGAGGTAGGCGCCAGGCTGCCCGTGGCGAGGCTGGCAAGGCGCTGGACCATTGCCGACACGTCGCCACGGTGACAGGCGGCGACGAGGGCGCGCAGCCGCCCGGTGCCCACGGGCGAGCGCACCGCACCAATGAATGAGGTTGGATCGTCTAAGGGCGAGGCGCGACCATCGATGGATGCGAGCATCACGGCGTCGGCGCGCGACATGCCCGTCGCCAAGGCCGTGCGCGTACGCGCCAGCTCGATCGCCTTCCGCAACGGGACGTCATCGAGCGCGCCGTCGTAGAGCGTGCCATTTATGATAAGCGCGGGCGTGCCCGACAGCCCTAGCGTGCGCGCGATCGCGAGCTCATCGTCCACAAGGGCCTTGTGCGTGCCGCGCCCCAGCGCACGCTCAAACGCGATCAGGTCGAGGCCGACGGCGCGTGCCGCTGCCATGAGCTGCCGGGGCTCGGGCCGATCCTTGCTCGCCAAGAGGTGGATCGCAAACGGCCAAAACTTGCCTTGAGCGGCCGCGGCCTCACTGGCTTGCGCGGCGAGCGAGGCCGCTGCGTGCATCGCCAACGGAAAGTGCCGATACGACACCGCGACGTCGCCGGGATACTCACCCGCTACGCGCAGCAAGGTCGGCAGCTGCCGGGCGCAAAAACTACATTCCAGGTCGCTCCACATCACGATGTGCACGCTGGGGTTGGCCGCCCCCCACCGCCGCGATGGCGGCGCGGTGCCGGCAATGAGTTGCGGCGGCGCCACGATGCCGCGAGCCGGCGCGGCCGTCGGCCCTGGCGAAGCGGCATCGGCGACGATCGGCCCCGCCGAAGCGCGCGCCATGAGCCACTGATATTGATCGGCAGTCGCGACGCCGCTCGCGGCGAGGCGCCGCGACGCCGCCAGCTCTTCCTCGATGATGGTCACAAAGGCCGACAACGGCTGGTTGCCAAAAACCGGCCGCCCATTGATAAAAAAAGCGGGCGTCCCCGCCACGCCGAGCGCAAGGGCCCCTTCCATATCGGTCAGCACCGCTTCGCGATGCGCATGCGTTGCCAACGCGGCGTCGAACGCCAACGCATCGAGGCCGAGTTCGCGGGCGAGCGCAAGCAAGTCACCGCGCGTGACGCGCCCCTGCCAGCTAAATAAGCGATCGCTCATGGCCCAGAACGCGCCTTGCGCCGCCGCCGCGATCACCGCCTCTTGCAAGAGCGAATTGTCGTCGTCGAGCGGAAACTGGCGATACACCCATCGCAACTGCATCGGGTATGCGTGCTCGAGCGCAGCCAACTGGTCGCGCACAAGCTGGCAATATCGACACGCAAAGTCGCTCCATTCGACAATTGTGATCGGCGCATCTGCCGGCCCCTTGGCAGGCAAGACCCCTAGCGAGACGTTGTAGCGCGCAACGTCCGGGGCCTGCGGTGGCGCGGCGTCGGCGAGCGAGGCACAAAGCGTAACGCACACGGCTAGCGCGATCCCAACGATTCGATGGCTGATCATAAAGCTGCTCCTTCTGCTGGCGCCGCGCGTGACAGTTCTTGCAACCAGGCATGTGCTAGCGCCTCGCCGCGCTCGCCGCGACCGCCAATTCGCACGGTTCGCACGCCCGCTTCGTCACACGACCACGAAAGATCGAGATGAGCCAGCCACGCCTCGTGCGGCCAGCTCGAGAGCCACAGCTGCGGCCACTCGACGCACAGCACCCCGCGCTCGCCGGCGATGTCATCGAGCCCCAAATTGGCGACTTCAGCGGCGCGCTCGATGCGATAGAGATCGGCGTGCCACAGCGGCAACGATCCGTCTTCGTAGCCCTGGATCAATGCAAAGGTCGGGCTCGTAACCGGCCCCGCGATGCCGAGCGCCGTCGCCAGGGCCTGCACCCACGTGGTCTTGCCGACGCCTACGTCCCCACGCAGCAGCACCACATCGCCATGGCGTAAATAGGGCGCCAGCGCCCTCGCGCAGGCCTCCACCGCCGCCAGCGACGCCAAGGTGATCGACGGCGAACTCATTGCGCCGCCACCCTAGCACAATCTGCTGGCGCGGCTTTGGCGGCCCTGCCACTTGGCTTGCACCAGGCAGCGACAACAAGTATGACCTTCGGGTGACGTCATTTAGGCTGCGGCTGGCGGGCTTGTTGACGTGGTTTAGCGTCGCCGCCTGCGGCGCCTCGGGTCACGACGATCTCGTCCCTCGCGCCGTGCCCGTGCCGGATCTCGCACCCGGACAATCGCCGATGCGCGACGGGGTCACGTTACACCCGTCGCAGCGCGTGGCGACGTACGCCATTGACGCGCGGCTCGATCCATCGACCCACCGCCTCACGGCGACCGAGGTGGTGGTGTTTGAGAATCGCGGCACCAGCGACCTTACCGAGGTCCCATTTCACCTCTATCTCAATGCGTTTAAGAACGAGGCGTCGGTCTTTATGCAAGAGGCCGCCGCGCACGGCACGCCCTTTGCGCCCACGCAATGGGGATGGATCGAAGTGAGCAGCATCCGCATCGACGGCGGCGAACATCGGGCGGCGGCGCGGTTTGTTGGTCCCGATGAGACCGTGCTCTCGCTGACCTTGCCCGAGCCGGTACCACCTGGCGGTATGCTCACCATGGAGCTCGACTTCGTCGCGCAGCTGCCAGAGGCGATGGCGCGCACCGGCTTTGTCGATGCCTTTCACCTCGTCGCCCAGTGGTACCCTAAGCTCGGCAAGCGCCTGCTCGCCGATACGGGGGACCGTTGGCATTGCCCGCCGTTTCATCGCAACGCCGAATTCTTCGCCGACTTCGCGAGCTACGACGTCACCTTGCATGTGCCCTCGACCTACCGCGTGTTTGCGACCGGCATGCTCGCGCAGGCATTGGTTGATGGCGGGGAACATAAGTTACGCTTCGTCGCCGACATGGTGCACGACTTCGCCTGGGTCGCCGATCCGTGGCTTGAGGAAACGCTTGGCCACGCCACGGTCGAAGGCAAACAGGTCTTGGTCCGCGTCGTGCATCGCGGCCCCCAAGCGCCCTTCGCGGCGCGCCATCTGCGCGCGGCCATTGGCACCATCGAGGTCCTTAGCCGCGAGCTCTATCCATATCCATGGGCGTCCATGACCGTGGTCGATCCGCCGCCCGCCATGAGCGCGATCGCGGGCATGGAATATCCGACGTTCGTCACCACCGCTGGTGATTCGCCTTTTCGTTCCGCGGCGTGCGCTTCCCCGAATTTGTCACGATCCACGAGGTGGCGCACAATTGGTTCGGCGGGCTCATCGCGACCAACGAAACGACGTCGCCGTGGCTTGACGAAGGCATTAATGATTGGCTCGACACCATTGTGATGGATGAGCTCTATGGCGCGAGCGGCAGCGGGGTGGTTGGCACGGCAGCAGCGCCGGCGCGCTTGCCATGTACCGCGCGCTCGCGAGCGCCGAGGCGGGCACGTCGCAGGCAACCCCGGCCTGGGCCGCCGCCAGCGCCTACGCCGATACCGACGACTACGGCCGCGGCGCCTACCAAAAAACGGCCCTCGCGTTTGCCACGCTCGAGCGCCACGTTGGCCGCGCGCGCATCATGGCATTTTTGGCGGCGTGGGCGGCGCACGCCGCGTTCGCGCATCCAACCGCGGACGAATTTTTACCATGCTCGCGGGCTATGTTGATGGCCCCACGGCCGCGGGATTTCGCACGAGCCTAAGCACGACCGACCCCTTTGAGGTGAGCATTCGCAGCGCCCACTGCCGCGAGGCTCACGCCGCGCGCGGGGTCTTTGGCGTGGGCGAGGCGCGCGAAACGATTGACGCCACCAAGGCACCCCATCAGGGCGCGTGGGCGTGTGACGTCACGGTCGTCGCAAGCGCCGCGGTGTGGACGCCCATCGTGGTCGAGTTTCGCTTTGCCGATGGCTCGGCATTTCGCAACACGTGGGCGCCGCCCATGAACAACGGCGTGCCGGCCTGGCATCGGTTTTCATTCCGACGCTCGGTGCCGCTGCGCGAGGTGGTCCTCGATCCCGAGCAGGTGCTTTCGCTCCATACGAATGTGCTCGCGACGCAAATTCGCATGGCGCCCGATATGGCGGCCTCGGCGCGCGCGGGGGCGCGGACGGCACATTGGACCCAGACGCTCATGCAGGTGGTCGGGCTATGATCGAGCTGTGGCGTCGCGGGCTGAGCACGGCGTGGGGCTACGCAGGCGTGGTGCTGGCGACGTTTCTCATTCAGCTGCTCATTGCGAGTGGCGCGGGCTTTGTCGCGGCGCAAATGCTCGCGGCGGCATTCTCGCGGCGGCCTTACTTCGACGCAGCCATCGACGGCGACGTAACGGCGTGGGCCCATCTCCTGGTCGCGCATCTCGACGTGTTTCGCGGCATCCTGTGGGTGCCCCTGGCTGCGGCCATGCTGTGGGTGGCGCTCTCGTGGTTTCTTCGCGGCGGCGTGCTCCGCGTATTTGCCGAACAGCCCGACGACCGCACCCGCACCATGGAGGCCTTTGCCCGCGGCGGTGCTTCAAATTTTTGGTCTTATGCGCGCCTTGGCCTCATGTCGTGGATTCTCTACAGCTCAATTATTCTGCCGCTGCTGGGCATTGGCATCAGCCTGGTGCAGCACCCATTGGCGCAGACAACCTCGCTGCTCGCATGGTCTGGGTATCTCTTGCTTGGCGCTGCGCCGGCGCTGGCGGCCGCGCTGCTCATCGACACCGCGACCGCGCTCGCCTCGGTCTTGCTGGACGCCGCGCCTGCTGGGGCCCCGCGGCGCGCCTGGGCAAGTTTCGCGCTCGGCCTCTCCATTGTTTTCGCGCGGCCGCGCCTGCTGTTGCACGCCCTAACCGGCTGGCTCGCCATGCTGCTCGTCGCCGGTGCCTATATGGCGATCTCGTTTGACAAGCCGATGCTCGGCGTCAAGGGCGCGCTGGTGCTTTGGTTTTTGCGCACCGCAACCAGCGGCTCGCGACACTTTATTAAGCTGGCGATGATGGCAGGCCAGGCCGACGCGCTGCGCGTGGTGGCCGAGGCGCCGGCGCCGGCCTCCGCAAGTGCGTAGTCAGTTAAAGCTCGACGCCGTCAAAGCGCATCAGCTCGGAAAACTGATGCACGCGCGACCGGACGGCTTCGGCGTTGAGACCTACGAGGCCGGCGACGCTAAATTGCTGAACCGCAAAGCTCGCCATGACGCTGCCAACGACCATCGCGCGCCGCATCGTAGCGAGATCGTCTTTGCCGGTGTAGGCCAGGTAGCCCATGAAACCGCCGGCGAAGCTGTCGCCCGCGCCGGTGGGGTCTTTGACATCGTCGAGCACCAAGGCCGGCATCGCAAAGGTGCCGTCGCGGTGAAAGAGCAACGCGCCTGCATCGCCGCGCTTGATGATAACGGACGAGGGTCCCATCCCAAGGATGGCGCTCGCGGCCTTGCGCAGATTATGCTCACCGGCGAGCTGACGTGCCTCTTCATCGTTGATGAGCAGCGCGTGGACCTTGCCGAGCAAGGCGACCAACTGCTCGCGCTGGCCGCTGATCCAGAAATTCATCGAATCGGCGGCGACGAAGCGTGGCTGCTTTACCTGGCGTACTACCTCGAGCTGGAGGGCAGGATGGATATTGCCTAAGAATACTAATTGGGCATCGATGTGTTGCGGATGCAGCTTGGGCGCAAAATCGGCGAACACGCCAAGCCGCGTGTCGAGCGTCTCGCGCGAGGCGAGGTCCGACGAATAACGCCCGACCCAATGAAACGTGTCGCCGGCCTTCTTCTCGATGCCCGAGACATCGACGCCCGCGGCGGCAAGGCTATCGAGATGCGCCTGCGGAAAGGCCTCGCCGACCACCGCGACGACCGACGCCTGCCCTGTAAAATACGCCGCCGAGCGCGCGATGAACGACGCCGAGCCGCCGAGCTGATCGCGATGCCAGCCAAACGGACCGTCAATGTCATCAAACGCGACCGAACCGACGACGAGAAGTTTTTGATTTGCCGAGGGACCAAACATGCCCCTGCCTTACCAAATCCCGCGGCCAATTGCGCCGCTATTTACTGACAATTACGCCATCGGCAACGAACCACGCCAGGTGGCGCAACGCCTCCAGCTGCGCCATCCCCGAAATATCAATGATCTCCTCAAACGTTGACATGCCATCGATGCGCGACAACAAGAAGGCCGCCCGCGGATCGATGGATTTGGCCATCACGGTTTCCATGCTGAGCGCGACGCTGGGCACGCGCTGCGGCGAGCCGGAGGTAATCGCTAAACATGGCTTGCAGGCGCGTGGCCTCGCCGTAGATGAGCTTTTGCGCGGTGGCGCTATCGGGTGATTCTCGAAAGGCCGCGTCGGCCGCCAAATGGCGAGCTCGGCGTTGCCCGGAAGCGTACTCCGTCTTCGAGCGCGCAAGCAGCCAGGTCACACGTTCGCGCGCGCGCTCGCGTCGCTGGTGAGATGCGCGGTCGCGCGCGCGAGGGCGGCAAGCAGCGCCCGTAAGGGCGTGAGGTCCGCAGCCTCGGGCGTGGCCTCCAGCGGCGGGCGCCTCGGTCAGGCCCGGGGCGCCAAAGAAATCTTCGTCCTCGCCCAGCGCTGGATCGGGAAACGCGCGTTTGGCCGAGCCCGCCTTGCCGTAGGTAGGCTCGACAAACGCGGGCTGCAAGGCCATGCCGGGCGCTAGCTCTAGCTCCATCTCGTAGTCGCCAAGATCGGCATCGTGCGACCCAGGGCGGGGAATCGAGCGATCGGGCGCGGGGGGCGGTGGCTCGGCCGACGCGTCGAGATCCATGCGGTGGTGATGTATGCGATCAAAGTCGCCAAAATCCATCTCGGCGGGCTCGCCAAAGTCAGGCGTGCTCCCAACGACGGCGTCAAAGCGCGCGGTCGGCGAAGGCTCGGGGAGCGCGGCTTGGGGAGCGGCATCGACATCGGCCCGGTGGGAAAATCTTCGACCGGCTCCGGCGCGTACTGCACTTCCGCGGTCGTGTCGCCGATCAGGGGATCATCGCTTGGCGCTAGGAGTGCCGCGGCGGTTGCCTCGAGCGTGGCTGACATGGGTGGCGCCGTGGGCCGCGAAAAACGGTCGGGCGATTCGACCTCATCGGCATGCAGGCGCGGCCGCAGGCTGCGCATGATCTCGGCCACGGGTGGCACGCTACCGGGCGCAAGGGTGTGGCGCGCGCCGCGCAGCCTTGCCTCGAGCATCGCCGCGTCTTCATCGCTGGCTTCGGGAAATACGGCAGGCCGCTCGCGGGTAGGAGGCGGCACGGTGATGCTGCCTCCGCCGGCATCTAGGTTACCGCCCTCGCCCGCGGGCGCATGTTGCGCTAGCTGCCGGGCGACGCCTGGGGCGTCGACCGTGGCGCTCGGCGCGAGAAATTCATTTTCTTCGGGCAGCGGCGGTGGGGGCTCTGACGGCGACGCCGCGCCACGCGGATCGACGACGGCCGCGTAACCGGCGCCCATGTCGTCATCGAGAAACCAGCCGTCGTCGACGGTCGTGCGTTGATAGTTGGTCCCCATGCCGTCAACCGCCAACCCGGCGTTGCTGGTTTCGTCGGCGAACTCCATGCCATCCGAGCTCGCCTCGGCGACGGTCGGCTTGCGCAACACCTGATAGTTGCTAACGACGTAATCGACGTAGCCCATCGCGCGCGAGTCGCCTGGTGCCAAGGCCAAGGCTTCTTGCCACACCGCCAACGCCCCATCGACGTCGCCCCGCGCGTACATGTCTAGCCCGGCGGCGATCAGCTCATCAACTGGGCCGCCGTCGGAAGAGGATGAGCTAGCTGCGCGACGCGCCACTCATCACCCCGCGCGGGTCTTTGAAACAACGCCGCGGAACATGTTCAGCGTGCGCTGCAAGGTTTCTGTGACATCGGTGAGCGCCGCCAAATCCTTGGCGGCTATCGCGGCCTTGGCGCGATCGATGTTGGCGCGTGCCTTTTTCATGGCCTCTTGGCCGTGGTCTGACGTCGAAATTGCCTCCGATACCGCGGGATATAGCTGCTCAATCTCGTCAACCGCGCGCTCGGCGGCGTGCCGAGCCTTGTCAAACTCCTGGGTCGAGCGCACCTCAACCATGTAATCTTGGTTGGCGTCGATCATCTTGCGCAGCTCGTCCTCGGTGAGGCCGCTGGTCGCGGTCACGGTGATGGACTGCTCGAGGCCAGTTTCCATGTCTTGCGCCGCAACGCTGACGATGCCTTCGGCCGAGATGGCGAACGTCACCTTGACCTCAACCTCACCCTTGGGCGCGCGGCGGAGGCCATTTAAGACAAATTCGCCGAGCAGTTCGTTTTCCTCGGCCCGCTCATTCTCGCCCTGCAAGACGAGAATCTTCACCGAGGTTTGGTTGTCTTTGACCGTGGTGAAGATGTGCTCGGCATGCGTGGGCACCTTGGAGTTCTGTTCGATCAATTTGTAAAAATAGCCGCCGACGATCATGATGCCGAGCGAATGCGGCGTCACGTCGATGAGCAAGATGTCGTTGCGCTCGCTGGTTAGCGCCGCGCCCTGGATCGCGGCGCCAAGCGCCACCACCTCGTCGGGGTGCACGCCCTTGCTTGGCTCACGGCCAAAGAATTGGGCGACGCGCTCCTGCACCCGCGGCATCCGGGTCATGCCACCCACCAAGATCACCTCGCCGATGTCCTCGCGCGAAAGCTCGGCCTCTTCGAGCGTCTTGGCCACCGTGTCCATCGTGCGATCGACCAGATCGGCGGTCAACTCTTCGAGCTTGTCGCGCGTCAGCACGGTCTGCAGATGCAGCGCCTCGTTGCGGCCGGTCGAAATAATAAACGGCAGATTGATTTCCGTCTCGCGCACCCCCGAGAGCTCGCATTTGGCTTTTTCGGCGACGTCCTTGAGCCGCTGCAAGGCCATCTTGTCTTTGCGCAGATCAATCTGGTGTTGGGTGTAGAAGCTCTCGACCAGCCAATCGATGATGCGACGGTCAAAATCCTCGCCACCAAGAAACGTATCGCCCGCGGTGGAGACCACCTCGAAGACACCGCTGCCGATCTCCAAAATCGAAATATCAAACGTGCCACCGCCAAGATCGTAGACCGCAATCTTGCGTTCGATGTCGCGGCCAAAGCCGTAGGCCAGCGCGGCCGCGGTTGGCTCGTTGATGATGCGAATCACGTCGAGGCCGGCGATGCGGCCGGCGTCTTTGGTCGCCTGGCGTTGCCCATCGTTGAAGTACGCCGGCACCGTAATTACGGCTTTTTCGACCGGCTCGCCGAGGTACTCTTCGCTGATCATCTTCATCTCTTGTAAGATGTAGGCGGAGATTTCCGGCACTGAGAAGA
This sequence comes from Myxococcales bacterium, assembly GCA_016716835.1. Classification (NCBI taxonomy): domain Bacteria; kingdom Pseudomonadati; phylum Myxococcota; class Myxococcia; order Myxococcales; species Myxococcales bacterium. Next base: position 1,451,136 of record JADJUW010000001.1, read on the forward strand.
CTTGGTCGCGCATCATGATGCGGACGTCATCGTGCGGTCCCTCGACGATGCGATAGGGCGACGTCTCCAGGGAGGTGCGCACCGCGGCGGACCCCCATTTGCGTCCAATCAGGCGTTTGGCGGCATAAACGGTGTTTTCCGCATTGGTAATGGCCTGACGCTTGGCGATGTGGCCAACCAGGCGTTTGCCATTCTCGGCGATGGCCACCATCGAAGGCGTGGTCTTGTAGCCTCCTCGATTGGGGATGACCGACGGCACGCCGTCTTCCACAATCGCCACGCAGGAGTTGGTGGTCCCAAGGTCAATCCCAATCACTTTCTCGCCAGCCATGCCGGATAGTATTGTCACCCGATTAGTACGGGCTGCGCTAGTTTTGCGCCGATATTCGGCGAGCGAGCGCGCTCACCCGCGCGTAGGTGCGAGGCGTACATATATACCCGATTAGCTATTTAGGAGGCGCTGCACCTGCTGCAGATCGTTGCGCAGCTCGCCGCCGAGCACGTCGTTCTCGCTGCGCATGGCCATCGCCATCACCAGCACCTCTTCGGCCTCGGCGAGCTTGCCGCCATCGCGAAAGGCCTGCGCCAGCAAACGCTGCATCGAAACGTCCGCGGGATCGACGGCGACGCCCTTGCGCGCAAACTCCTCGGCCGACGCGACCTGCCCGGCGGTCAGCGCGCACATGGCGGCGCGGCGCAGGTATTTTGCGGTCGGCGTCAGGCGCACGGCGGCGCGAAATAAGTTAAGCGCGCCCGCGGCATCGCCTGCGATCTCGGTTTGGCAGGCACGCTCGTAAAGCTCGGCGGCATGCTCGCTTGCGCTTTGCGCCGCGCCCGAGGTGGTGCCCTGCGCCAACGCCCCGCTGCCCGCGGGCCCTTCATAGGCGCGCGAGATCGCGACGAAGACGACGCTTAGATGAGTCGCGAACTCGCCAAGTTGTTTGCCGTAGTAGCGATCAGGATGCAGCTCCTTGGAGAGCCTAAAAAACGCGCGCTTGATATCTTGCTTGCTCGCGTCGGGCGCAACGCCCAAGAGCGCGAAGCGATTGCCTTGGCCAACCAGCCGCAGGTAGCGCAGGATAAGCGCGCGCTGCTCCATCGACAGCTCATTGGGTTCGCGAAACGCTGCGAGTTCCTTGGCCGTCCACGGCTCGCCCTCGGCGGGCGGGATGGTGGTGTTTGGCAGCTCAGGCCCACGCATGGTGGGGGTGTCAAACTTCGCGATGGGCAGATCGGCCGACGGCAGCGCCGAGCGCGGCATGTTGGTGCTGACGGTGCGACTGACGTGCACGCCCTTGGCGGTGGCGGTGCGCGGGACCGATGGGGTTGACGATGAGGCGACCGATGGCGTCGCCGTGCGAGGCACCGCCGCCGCAGGCGTCGCCGTGCGCGGTACCGCCGCCGCAGGCGTCGCGGTGCGCGGCCTGGACGCCGCCGGCGTGGCCGTGCGCGGCGCATTTGGCGGAGGCATCGTCGTGGAGGCCGAGGCGACTTCTCCCGGCAACAAGATCGCCCTCATCTGGCGCAGCTTCAAAATGATCGCAATCGACTCGTCGGCGGGAAAACCCGTCATCAAGATCAGATCTTTCAACGTCGTCGTGCCATCGAAGCGCGACAGCACGTAAAAATCCTGGCTCGACAGCGCGGGCGTTGCCTCCATCGGATTAAATACCGGATTGGGAACGAGCCTAAGCGACGTCGCGCCGATGCCGGGGATTTCTGCGGGCACAGCTGCCATGAATGCTCGTCTATTATACCCAGGCTAGGGCGCTGGGGTGCAAGTCGCCTTCGCTACGAAGACATCAAATACCAAAGTATGGCTTTTTGCGCATGTAGGCGCATCTCGGCTTGGTCCCACACGTGGGACTGTTTGCCATCAATGACCTCGGCGGCAATTTCCTCGCCTCGATGCGCGGGCAGGCAATGCAGCACCATGGCGTCCGGCGCCGCCGTGCGCAACAATGGCTCATCGATGAGATAGCCCGCAAACGCCTTGGCCCGCGCGGCCGTCTCGGCCTCCTGCCCCATCGAGGTCCAAACGTCGGTCGAGATGACGTCGGCGCCCGCCACGGCGGCTTTTGGCGAGGCGACCATAGAGATGCTGCCGCGACCCAAGGCGGCTTGCGCCGCCTGCGCCGCCGCCAAGATGGCTGGCTTTGGCCGATAGCCCTCAGGACACGCCAGCACCAAATGCAAGCCAAACACCCCCGCCGCCTCGATCCACGAATGCGCCATGTTATTGCCATCGCCCACCCACGCGTACTTCGGCGCGGTGAGGTCGCCCTTTGCCTGCAACACCGTCAGCAAGTCCGCCGCGAGCTGGCAGGGGTGGTGATCGTCGGTCAACATGTTGATGACCGGAATGGTGCTGTGGCGCGCAAATTCCTCGACGCGCTCGTGACCAAACGTGCGGATGCCGCAGCCATGCGCATAGCGCGAAATGACCCGCGCGGTGTCGGCAATGGGTTCGCCGCGCCCGAGCTGGGTATCGTGCTTGCCAAGCACGACGGGATAGCCGCCGAGCTCGTGGACGCCGATCTCAAACGATAGGCGGGTGCGCATCAAGGCCTTCTCAAAAATCAGCACAACGCTTTTGCCGGCCAAGGGGCGTTCGTGATCGCCGCGCGTGGCGAGATACGTCTGGGCCTTGGCCAAGACCTGCGGCCAGTCGCTGCGCGGGATATCGCTCAGCGTGAGAAAGTGTTTGGGGGCGGCCCGGCTCATGCTACGTGCACCTCCGCTAGCACCGCGGTCAAGATGACTAGCGCGTCATCGATCTGGGCGCGCGTAATAATGAGCGGCGGCACGAAGCGCACCACGTTGCTGCCGGCCATTGAGAGCAAGAGCCCACGCTCGCGACACGCCGCCGTAATCGTAGCCGGCGGCACCGTCACGACCAGGCCACGCAGCAGTCCTCGGCCGCGCGCCTCCGTAACGAGGCCAGGAAATTTCCCCGCGAGTTCGCTCAGGCGTTCGCCGAGATACGCCCCCATAGCCGCGGCGTTCGCGAGCAGGCCCTCGCCTTCTATAATGTTAAATACCGCGACGGCCGCGGCGCAGGCCAACGGGTTGCCGCCAAAGGTTGTCGCATGCGGCACGATGCCATTTTCGCCCAGCGCCAGGCCACGCGCCGCACGTTCGCTGGCCGCGATCGCGCCGATCGGCACGCCGCCGCCCAGGCCCTTGGCCAGCGTCATGACGTCTGGCGCCACGTTGTCGGCTTGATAACCAAACCACGTGCCGGTGCGCCCCATGCCGGTCTGCACCTCGTCAAAAATCAGCAGCGTGCCGGTGCGATCGCAGATCGCGCGCAAGGCGGCGAGGTAGCCGGGTGGCGCGACAACTACCCCGCCTTCGGCCTGCACGGGCTCGACAATGATCGCGCAGGCATCGGCGGCGCTAAGCGCGCGCTCGGCGGCCGCCACGTCGCCGTAGTTGATAAATTCGACGGGACCAAAGAGCGGCCCAAAGCCATCGCGATACTTGACCTGGCCGGTAATCGAGACCGTGCCGATGGAGCGGCCGTGAAACGCGCCATTGGTCGCGACGATTTTGATCCTCGCCGGCTGGCCCGCTACCTCGCTTTGATAGCGCCGGGCTAGCTTGAGCGCGGCCTCGTTGGCCTCGGCGCCGGAATTGCAAAAAAAGACCCGATCGGCAAAGCTGTGGCGCACGATGGCGTCGGCCGCCAACACCTGCGGCGCATTAAAGTACAAGTTGGAGACGTGCAGCAGCTCACCAGCTTGCTGGCGCAGCGCCGCGGTGAGTCCCGGATGGGCATGCCCAAGGGCGCACACCGCGATGCCTGCGGTCATATCGAGATAGCGCTTGCCCGCGGCATCCCACAAATAGGCGCCCTCCCCGCGCTGCATCACCACGGGCTGCTGGCGATAATTCCTGATGAGCACGCGACCGGCTAGTTCAATAATTTCTGTTTGGTTCATGATGCCTCACAACGCCTTACGCGTACTTAGATACTATGGTGCCCGCCGCGCGCCCCTGCAGCGCCGCCGCGAGCGCGCCTGGCTCACGGCCATCGAGAATGGCAACGTTCGCGACGCCGCGCCGCATCGCCGATAACGCAAATTCAACCTTGGGGATCATGCCACCTGAAATAGTGCCGGTAGCCATGAGCTCGCTTGCCCGGGGCGCGCTCAGGCGTTCGATGACCTTGCCGTCTTCGCCTAGCACGCCCGGGGTATCGGTGAGCAGCAACAAGCGATCGGCGGCAAGCCGCGATCGCCAACTCCGCCGCAAAGACATCGGCATTGACGTTGAGCGGCGTGCCGTCGGCCGCCAACGCAATGCTCGAGACCACGGGAATGTAGGCCGGCATCAGCTGGCGGATAATAGCCACGTCAAACGTCATTTCGTCCGCGACCAGGCCAAGGGCGCCCGAGGTCACACGACCGCGGCAAAGCGCACCGTCACCTCCATGCAGGCCAATGGCGCGCCCACCGGCGGCGGCAATGCCGCGGACCAGCGCCGGGCCGATTTGACCGCACAGCACCATGGCGGCGACGTCGAGCGTTCGCTCATCGGTCACACGCTGGCCGTCGCGAAACACGGGCTCGATGCCGAGCTCGGCCAGCAGGGTCGAAATCTGCTTGCCACCACCGTGAGCGACCACGAGGTGCGCCCCGGCTCGCGCGCATGCGGCCACGTCGCGACAAAACTGATCGCGCAGTTGCGGCGTCTCTAAGCTCGCGCCTCCTATCTTAACGACAACGAGCTCGGCCGCCACGGCGCACTGTACCCCAAGCCGACCCGCGGTTCAAATATCGCCCTGCAGCATGGCCTCAACCAGCGCCATGTCGATCGGCTTGGTCATGTGAGCATCAAAGCCGGCCGCCAGCGCGGCAAGCCGATCGCTTTCTTGGCCATGCCCGGTCATGGCGACGAGATGTACCTCGTGCGCAACGGCCGCGCGCGCGCGTCGCGCCACCTCGTAGCCGTCGATGTCCGGCAGGCTGATGTCGATGATCGCGACATCTGGTCTTTCGGCAATAATCAAGGCGACGCCGTCGAGGCCGCTGCGCGCCGACTTGACATGGTGGCCGCGGCGCATCAGCACGTCGACAAAGAGCTCGCGAAGATCATCGTCATCGTCAATGAGCACGATGGCGCGCGCGACCGCGGTGGCCACCGCCACGGGAGCGATCGCCGTCGCCAGCGCAGGCGTGGCGGCCGCGCGGCCTTTGAGAAACCGATCCAATTCGTCAACCAGGCCGCGCAAGGCGCTCGCATCGCGATGCCTGGCCGCTAGCTCGATGCCGGCGCCAAGATCAGAAATCGCCTGGAAGCCAAAGCTCGCGCCAAACGTTGCGCCATTTCTTTCGTAATTCGGTTCGGCACTGGCGGCGCCGTGGAGCGCAATCGGCAGCATGGCCGCCGTTGCCAGGACAAGAATTTGTTTTGACATAGTCGCCAGACGTTGCACGTCGCGTGCCACATCGCGCGCGCAGCAAACCCCGGCTGGGGCCTACGATCACGCCGTGGCAGCAGGGATTCGTGGACGGTTCCGCCCACCCTGAGCCCTAGCGCCCAATGCGGCCTGAAGCCTGTGCCTTAGGCCGCAGGCACTTCTTCGAGGCGGCGATAGAGTGAACGGCGATCGATGCCGAGGATCTTGGCGGCCTTGGACTTGTTGCCACCTACCGTCGCCAACACCCGCTGAACATAGCGGCCCTGCAATTCCGCGAGCGTCATAAGCTCGCTCGTGTCATCGCCGGCAATCGTGAGGTGATTTGGTTTGTAGTCACAAACCTTGCTCGGCAAATCGGCGCTGGAAATTTCGACGTGCTGGGTTAGGGCCACCGCCCGCTCAATCGTATTTTCAAGTTCACGCACATTGCCCGGCCAATCGTAGGCCAAGAGCTTACGCGCAGCCTCGGGCTCAAAGCCCGCGATCTGGCGGCCCGTGCGCCCGGCAATCTTGTTGAGAATGTGCTGCGCCAACATGAGCACGTCGCCGGCGCGCTCGCGCAGCGGCGGCACCTCGACCTGAACCACATTAACCCGATAGTACAAGTCCTCGCGAAACCGCCCCTCGACCACGTCCGTCTCCAGATCGCGATTTGTGGCGCATACGACGCGCGCGACAAACGGCACGTCGACGTCGCTGCCAACGGGCCTTACCACGCGCTCTTGCAAGACGCGCAGCAGCTTGACTTGCATCGCCAGCGGCATTTCGCCGATTTCGTCGAGGAACACCGTGCCGTCGCCGGCTTGAACAAATAGGCCCGCGCGGTCGCGTCGCGCATCGGTAAAGGCGCCTTTGACGTGGCCAAAGAGTTCGCTCTCGAGGAGCTGCTCTGGCACCGCGCCGCAGTTAAGCGCCGCAAATGGCTTATCGACGCGAGGGCCGGCGGCATGGATCGCGCGGGCTACGAGTTCTTTGCCGGTACCGCTCTCGCCGGTGATAAGCACCGTGGCATCGCTCTGGGCGACGCGGCGGATCAGTTCAGAGACGCGGCGAATCGCAGGGCTCTCCCCGATGAGCCCATCAATGGGACGTACCGCGTCGACCTCTTGCCGTAGCCGGGATAAATCCGCACGCTGGCGGCGCCATTCCGACGCGCGCTTGACGGCCGCGATGACCGCATCGACGATCAAAGGCTTAGTAACAAAATCATAAGCGCCCGCTCGCAGCGCCGCGACCGCTACCTCAATGCTCTGCTGGCCCGTCAACACAATGACGGGCAGCGACGGATGCCGCGCATGCAGCTCGACGCAGAGTTCCAGGCCGCTCATGCCAACCATGTGATTGTCTGAGAGCACGGCATCAAATTCGTCGGGGGCTCTCCTCAATGGCCTCAAGCGCGGCGGCACCATCTAGCCGATGTTGCACATCGTAGCCGTAGCGCACGAGCAAGTCGCGCACGGCCATTGCTTCGTCGGGCTCGTCGTCCACCACAAGTATTCGGTTGGCCATCGGCGCAACCTAGCACGTGCGAAGACGCCCGCGTGGGCGAGTGCGCACATACAAGGCATTGCAGCGCTAAGGGGCATGGGCTCAAACCCCTGTGGTTGGCGCCCAAGACCCCATGGCGAGCTGTTTTCGCGGAGCGGCCCGGCTCTTGCACAAGGCCAAGGTCATGTTGACCAAAGCCAGGGGATTTCACCCCAAGTTGGCGCAACGCCGCATGTCGCGGCACTTCACAGGAGATCGCTCTACTATGCATACCATTTACAAAACCACCCTTGTTTTCACCTCACTCATTTTCGCGGCAAGCCTCGCCAGCGCTCAGCCAACGGCTGACCCAACGCCAGGCAAAACCGACGAGCCCACCCCAGCCTCGGCTACCGGCGACGATGCCCTGCCAGCACCACAGTCTGACCACGACGAACAGCCAGAGGTTGCCTCGCCAGGCATCACGGCCTCCGGCGGCGTTATCAGCCAGGCAGGCGTCGGCGGCCTCATTGGCTACGGCCGCGCTGGCGTGCTTGAGCTCGGCGGCTCCGCCGGCTTCACCTTTGCCTCGGATTACACCCAGATGAATGTGTCCCCGACGATTGGTTGGTTTTTGGCCGACAACTTCGAGATGTCCGCTATCCTAGCCGTTAACTACATTGACACCGGCGACTCGTCGTCGACGTTTTGGACTGCCCTGCTCGAGCCGAGCTATCACGTCCCGTTTAATCGCTCGACGTTTGGCTTCATTGGTCTTGGCACCGGCGCCTCGCATGTGAGCGGCCTAGGAACCGGCTTCGCCGTTGCCCCACGCCTCGGCGCCAACATCATGATCGGCCGCTCGGGCGTCTTAACGCCTTCGCTCGCCTACCAATACACGACGCTCTCGACCGACGTCCAAGTCGCGCCAGGCGAAACGGATGTCACGTTGGTTGCGCTAACCGGCGCCGTGCGCTTTAACGTCGGCTTCACCGTTATGTGGTGAGCCAAGTCGCGTGTTCAACTCCTCTGCTGCCTACGCCAGGCAGCTTTTTTTATGCTCACAGATAGATAGGAACTTATCATGGAAATACTTACTTGGATTATTGTTGGTCTCGTCGCCGGCGTTCTCGCCTCCATCGTCGTCGGTGGCCCGGGCTACGGCATCATCGGTGACATCGTGACCGGCATCGCCGGCGCCTTCATCGGCGGCTGGGTGTTTTCTGCCGCCGGCTGGCGCGCACCGGGTGGCCTCGCTGGCGTCATCTTCGTCGCCTTCATTGGCGCGGCGTTGCTGCTGATCTTGGTTCGCGCAATCAATCGCGGGTCGGGGTCAAGAACATCGACGCGGCTGCGGGATTGAGTGAAGCGTTTACAGGTTACAACGCCTCGGCTTGCTGTAGCAGCGCGCTGAGGTCCTCCGCACGCAGGCTGGTAAAGCCGCCGCCGACCAGCGCCGCATCGGTTAGCTGTTGCTTCTCCGCTTGCAGCGCGCATATGGCCTCTTCCAAGGTGCCGCGCGCCACCAGCTTATAAACCGTTAGCGGCTTGGTCTGGCCAATTCGGTGGGCGCGATCGGTGGCCTGGGCCTGCGCCGCGGGGTTCCACCACGGATCGTAGTGGATCACCGTATCTGCCGCGGTTAGGTTTAGGCCCACGCCGCCCGCCTTGAGGCTGATCAGAAACACCGCGGCTTCGCCGGTCTGAAACGCCGCGATCGCCTTCGCGCGATCGCGCGTGGCGCCGGTGAGCATGCTGTACGAGATGCCGCGACGCTGAACTTCAGCCTCAATCAGGGCCAGCATCGAGGCAAACTGCGAGAACACTAGGGTCTTGCGCCCGCTGTCGGCGAGTTGCTCCAGCATGTCGCACAGGCGTTCGAGCTTGGCCGAGCTGGTGACGCGGCGGGCCTCAGGAAGCGCAATCAACCGTGGGTCACAGCAACACTGGCGTAACTTGAGCAAGGCATCGAGCACCTCAATCGGCGCGCCGCCGATGTTCTTGAGTCGCAGCGTCCGCTGCACCTGGTCGTCGAGCTTAAGCCGCAGGGTTTCGTAGAGATCGCGCTGCGCGGTATCGAGCTCAATGCGTTCGACAATTTCGGTCTTGGGCGGGAGGTCGAACTCGACGTCTGCCTTGCGACGGCGCAGCAGAAACGGCGCAAGGCGCTGGCGTAACATCGCCAGCCGCTCATGATTGCCGTGCTTTTCGATCGAGCGGCGAAAGACGGCGTTGAATGAAGCCAGCCGGCCAAACAGCCCCGGCACCACGAGATCGGCCTGCGACCAAAGCTCACCAAGATGATTTTCGATGGGCGTACCGGTGAGACAAAACCGACTTTGTGCGACCAGCCTCGCGGCGGCCTTGCGCAATTGCGAGTCGGCGTTTTTGAGCTGCTGCGCCTCATCGAACATGATGGTGCGCCAGCGGACCGCCTCAAACACCTCGAGATCGCGCAGCAGCGTCTGATAGCTAGTGAGCACCAACGGCGCCTCGGCGAGCGCGCCCGACTCGGCGTGGCGATCTTTGCCCAGGTGCAGCAGCGGGCGCAGCTGCGGCGCGAACCGCATGGTCTCGGCGTACCAGTTTTCGACCACGCTGCGCGGCGCAACCACGAGCGATGGCATAGCGACCTGGTCCGCCAATGTCTCTGCGCGAGCATCGGCGTGAAGCATCTCGAGAAAGGCAAGCACTTGGATGGTCTTGCCTAGCCCCATCTCATCAGCCAAGATGCCGCCGAGATGCGCGTCGTGCAGTGCCCAAAGCCATGCCACGCCGAGGCGCTGATACGATCGAAGCGTCCCGAGAAAACGATCGCTTTCTCGACGCGGCGTTAATTGCAGCAACGCCTCCAGCTGCGTGCGCATCGCCGTGAGCGGCGCCTCTGCGCGCTCCTGGCGCGGCCGCGGCACCAGCTCGTCATCCTGCGGCGGATCAAATTCCAGCTGCGCCGCGACGATGCGTGGCAGCCGCAGCTCGCCACCCTTAGAGAGGCCGGCGAGGCGCAATTCGACCAGCGGACGCAACCAACGCTGCAGGCGATCGGGCGGCACATAGACCATATCGCCCTCAGGTAGGCGCAGGTTAATGCCTGCAGTGATCGGCGCCGCCTCGCCCCCGGTCGCGATGGCTAACTGACCGCTCGTAATTGCCTGCAGCAAAATTGGCAGCAGCGGCACCGTGCGCCCAGCAATGGTAACGCCGAGCTCAAGCGCAAACCAATCCGTGGCCCTCGCCGATGGGCCTCAGCGCCTGATGCCACTGCACCTCGACCAAGGGCGCCTCAAACGGAAAGTTCTCGGCCAGCACGCACTCCCAACCGGCGTCGCGCAAGGCGGGCACGACGACGTCGACGACAAAGCGCGCATCGGCCAAGAGATCGAGGCTGGAGCTTGGCACCCCGCGATGGGGCAGGCGCATTTGCCAGGCGGTCAGTTGCTGCAAAAGGCGCCCTTCATGCGCCATGTCGCGCGTTATCTGCCCCGCCGCGTCCCATTGTGCCAAGGCAACTACGTCGTCGCCATAGATCGCCTCGCCACGGAGATCGATGGTCGCATTGCCGCCGCCGTATTTTTTCGCGTTGCGAACGCCCGGGGAGGCGTGCGGCTTGTTTAGCTCGGCGACCATCCTGGCGCGCATCGCGGGTGCTGGCAGTGACGCACCCCCCGCCGCGTCGGCAGGCACCAAGGCGCGCACGCTGTGCATGGCGGTCGCGAGCATCGCGGTGGGGACCGGTGGCCCTGCGATCAGTCGCTGCACCACGGCGCCCGATACGCCGAGGTCGAGCGGGCCCAACACATGCGCCTGGATATCGAGATAATGGCCGTCTCGCGTAGGCACGATCAGCCACGCCGCGCGCTCGCCAGCGAGCCCAAGCCGATGCAAGGTCGCGCCCGCATCAATGGGCACCCACCGCAACGTCTCGCGCTGAGCGCCGCCATACGTGAGCGGCGGCGATTGCGTGGTCTGCCAAAATAGCTGGCGCGCCGCGCAAAGCTGCTGCCATTGCTCTGGCCCGATGCGATCAATGCGCACCGCCTGGGCATGCGGCACCGCGCGCGCGACCGCGCGCAACACCGCGATGCGGCTGGCCTCTTCGTCACTTACCCACGCCGGCAAATCCGGCGAGGCACCGCCCTGGCGCAGCAGCGGCGCGGCGGGCCCCAGGCCACCCTTGCGCAACGGCTGGCATTGCATGAAGGCCAGGCTAAATTCGCCATCGCGCCGACTTAGCACATACGCGACCATGCGCGGCGCAAGCGCAGGCTCGGTCAGGCCGGTGATGAGGGTCGACGGCTCGGCCACGTTGGCGAGCGCCAACTGCCCAACCTCCGCCAACCACGCCGCCGCGACCGCCTGCGTCGCGTGTGCCTGTGTTGCCTCCCGCTGCGCCTGCTCCATCGACAGTGCCGTCAGCGCCACCGCCGCGACGTGCTCACAGTCTTCGCCTGTCTCGCACATGCATTGCCCGCGAAAGTAGCGCCCGCCGGCGTCATAGTTGACTGTCACTACCAACCCCCGACCGTCGCTGATGCGCGCCACGACCGGCCACGGCAAGGGCTTGACCATCACCACGCGGCCCGCCGCGACATGCACGGCGCCGCGCTCGATGGTCGCGGCATCAAATTGCCCAGAGAGCAACCGCCGCGCGCTAGGTAAGATCGGTTCGGCCAAGAGGCCTATGGCTTACTACGTAAGCCGCCTTTGGCCTACGCCACCGCGGCGCATGTTATAGCCGCCAGGTGAAGCCGTGGATCACCGTCGACACGTGGGTGCCCGCCGCTGGCAAGCCGCTGGTCTTGCAGGAACGCGACGGCGTCTACGTCATTCGCGTCGGCGGGCAAGAGCTCATGTCGAGCCTGGCGCACGGCTCGGAAGAGGCAATGGCGCGCGTCGCGCTGGGCAGCTCGGCGCCCGGGACGGCGCCCAACCTCTCGCCAGCCGCGACGCCCGGCGGCCGACGCGTGTTGGTGGGCGGACTCGGCCTTGGCTTTACGCTGCGCGCCACTCTCGACGCGCTCGCGCCAAGCGATGCCGTCACCGTGGTCGAGATTAGCGAGGCGGTCATTGCGTGGAATCGCGGCCCCCTCGCCCATCTCGCGGCGTCGCCCTTAAGCGACGCGCGCGTCACCGTCGTCGCCAGCGACCTTGTGGCCTATATTGCCGCCACCACCGACCGCTTCGATGCCATCTTGCTCGATGTCGACAACGGCCCGGTCGCAATGTCGCATGCCACTAACGCGTATCTATATCAAGCGCGCGGCCTTGCTGCCTTGCGCAATCTGCTTCGGCCCCGCGGCACTCTGGTCATCTGGTCGGCCGGCCCTGATCGCCAATTTGAAAACGTGTTTGCCGCCGCCGGCTTTACTGTCACCGCCGAAAGCGTCGCGACGCGCCCCGGCACCCGCGCGCGCCACGTGCTGTTTGTCGGCCGCCGCGTCTAACTGCGCGGACTGTCACATCGCGGATCAATAAGGCCGTGCCGGCGCCATCCGGCAGTGAGCAGCCACGTCGTCGCGGGCGCGACCGGTGCATCGTGCGGCGCGGCGCCGGCCACCCGCAACGCCGCCTCGCAGGTTGGTGCGAAACCTTTGAACCACGCCGCCGAGGTGCAACGAACATCGACCAGCACCCGCGTGCTCGTTTGCCGACGCCCTGCCGCAAGCCGGTCAGGCTTGTGCTTGACGCTGTTAAGCAGCACATACACGAGCGCATTTCGCACTTCCTTGGGCACCGTGAGTCGCCGCGCGTAGTAGCGGTCGCGCCACACCTTGTCGTCGCGACCAAGCACGAGCTTGATGGCAAGCGCAATGCGAATCGCCAGGCTTGCCATGCCGCTCGACATTGCGCGCTGGTCGGTCGCCTCGGCCAGCAAGTGCACATGGGTATCCTGGATCGAAAATTCGGCGATCCGAAACGAGCCAGGGCTGGCATCAGCCTGCTGCTTGACGCGGACTTGGCGCATAGCGTTCGTGATGACGCGTACGAGCCGCGGCTGACGGAGATTAGGAACATCTGGCAGGGCCTTCATCGAAATGTGCAGCGGATGCGCAGCCTTATGCGGCGGACGCCTCGCGTGCGACACCATCGCCAACTCTCCCTTTGGTTTGCGACCAGCCCCCGCCCGCTTGCCGCCGCGGCGCGAGCCATCTTTCGCCTTGCGATGCGGCGTGCCAACAGCGAGCGCGAGCTGAGCACGCGATTTTACGGCTTTCCGGGATCTGACGACGTTCATTGATTCGGCGATAGTACATCAGTCGCCCAATTGAGGCAACAAGAATCAATAAAAATTCAAACCGCCTCCACGCCCCCGGCCCGGGTCTATAAAACCCGGGGCCGGGGGACGCGACAGCACGATTGTTTGACCCAAATCGGGGAGGTATCGCAGCTGCGATGGTTTTTCGATGGAGCGCCGGGGCGCTGGCTATTTGGAGCCGCGCCCGGCGCCTGTTCGAAAGCGACCGGAAGCGCTAATTGGCCAATCGAGATCGCCGCAGCTTCGCCTACACGAGTAATGTTGGCGGAACCACGACCGGATCTGCTTGCGGCCCGCGCGTCGGCCTGGCGCCGCGATCGCTACAGGATGTAGCTCGCAAGGTCTTCGTCGACGAGCAGCGGCCCCAGGCGCTCCTGCACATACGCCGCGGTCAGCGGGATGGTTTGGCGGCCAATCGCCGGCGCATTGAACATGAGGTCGTCGAGCAGGCGTTCGAGCACGGTGTGCAGCCGGCGCGCACCGATGTTTTGCGTGCGCGTGTTGATATCGGCCGCAATCGACGCCAACGTGGCCACCGCCTCGGCCGTCCACTCAATCGTCACGCCGTCGACCGCGAGCAAGGCCGCGTATTGTTTGGTCAACGCGTTCTTGGGCTCGGTCAAGATGCGCACAAAGTCGTTGGACGTCAACGGCTCGAGCTCGACGCGGATCGGAAAGCGCCCTTGCAGCTCGGGGATTAAATCGCTTGGCTTGCTGACGTGAAATGCGCCGGCCGCTATGAACAACACGTGATCGGTCTTGACCGTGCCGTATTTGGTGGTCACCGAAGAGCCTTCGATGATCGGCAACAGGTCGCGTTGCACGCCTTCTCGCGAGATGTCGGCGCCACCGCGATCGCGCGAGCTGGCGATCTTGTCGATCTCATCGAGAAAGACGATGCCCGTTTGCTCGGCACGGCGTACGGCCTCGCGCGCGACCGATTCTTGATCGATAAGCTTGTCGCCCTCTTGGTCCGCCAGCACGTTCCACGCCTCGGGCACCTTGAGCTTGCGCCGCTTGGTCTTCTTGCCAAACTGCCCGAGCAAATTCTGCAGGCCGCCAAGGTCGACGTCGCCACCTTGCGGGGCGCCGGCCCCGCCAAAGAGCTGCATCATCGGCGGCGCATCGTCCATGACGTCGATCTCGACCTCGCGCTCATCGAGCTTGCCATCTCGCAGCATGGTGCGCAGCTTCTCGCGCGTCGGCGAGTCCGCCGGCGCCGCGCGATCGGCAAAGCCATGGCCACCCCCGCCTGCCGTGGCGGCCGGCGGCAACAAGGCATCGAGCAAGCGCTCCTCGCCCAGCTCGCGCGCCTTGGCCTGGAGCCGAATCGCCTCCTCATCGCGCACCAGCTTGACCGCAATCTCCACCAAGTCGCGCACGATCGAATCGACGTCGCGCCCGACGTAGCCAACTTCGGTAAACTTCGACGCCTCGACCTTGAGAAACGGCGCCCGCGCCAGCTTGGCCAGCCGCCGCGCGATTTCGGTCTTGCCGACGCCGGTGGGGCCCATGAGAATAATGTTCTTGGGCGCTATTTCGTCGCGCAAGTCGCCGACCACCTGTTGCCGGCGCCAGCGATTGCGCAGCGCCACGGCCACCGCGCGCTTGGCGTTGGCTTGGCCGACGACGTAGCGATCGAGTTCGTCGACGATGTCTTGCGGCGTTTGGTTGTCGGTATCACGCATGGCCGAGCTCCTCGATTACCAGATTGCGATTGGTAAACACGCAAATATCGCCGGCGATGCCAAGCGCGGTCTCGACGGTTTCGCGCGGTGACAACGTGGTCTTTTGCACCAAGGCGCGCGCCGCGGCCAACGCATACGGCCCACCCGAGCCAATGGCGCACACGCCATCATCGGGTTCGATCACGTCGCCGGCGCCAGAAACCACATAAAGCACCTCGCGATCGGCGACGACCAACATGGCCTCGAGCTTGCGCAAGGCGCGATCGCTGCGCCAGTCCTTGGCGAGCTCCACCGCGGCGCGCCGCAGATTGCCGCGCAGCTCGCGCAGCTTGGTGTCGAGGCGGTCGACCAGCGTCATGCCATCGGCCGCCGAGCCGGCAAAGCCGACCAACACCTTGTCGTCGCCGATGCGCCGCACCTTCTTGGCGGTGGCCTTCATGATCGTGTTGCCAAACGAGACCTGGCCGTCGGCGCCGATGACGACGTTATCGCCGCGCCGAACGGCCAGCACGGTGGTTGAGCGAATCTTGGGCAGCGTCATTGCGCTCTGGGGTAGCATCCTGCGGCACCAATGTCGACTGCTCTAGGGGCGCGCCGACGGCTGCCTGCGTGCCACGCGCCCCCCGCCGCGCCTTGGGATGCGCCTGGTCGTAAACACTCTGTAAATGCTCGAGCGAAACCTTGGTATAGATTTGGGTGGAACCCAGGCTGGCGTGACCGAGCAATTCTTGGATCGCGCGTAGATCCACCCCGCCATCGAGCAAATGGGTGGCGAACGAGTGCCGCAACATGTGCGGCGTGGTCCGCGCCGCCACGCCCACCGCGAGGCCGTACGCCGCGACCAACCGCTGCACCGCGCGCGAATTCATCCCCCCCCCGCCCTCGCCAATAAACAGCGGGCCCTTGCCAGGCGTCGTCAGCTCCCCGCGCAGGCGCAGATACGCCGCCACCGCGCGCTGGGCGGTTTCATGCAGTGGCACGACGCGGCTCTTGCCACCCTTGCCGCGATGCACCGAAATCATCCACAGCGTGGCGCGCGTTCTGTCGATGTCGGTCACCTGCAGCGCGCAACATTCCGACACCCGCAGCCCCGTGCCGTAAAGCGTTTCGAGCAGCGCGACGTCACGTGCGGCGATAAACGGCGTGCCGCGCGGGCCGCCTCGCTGCGGCGGCGCCTCGACCAAGGCAAACGCATCATCGATATCCAGCGCGCGCGGCAGGCCACGCCGGCGCTTGGGCGCCACGAGCGCCGCGGCAGGATTATCCGCCAGCACGCCGCGCTTGGCGAGGTACCGGCAAAATGCGCGAATGCTCGACAGCTTGCGCGCCACCGTCGCGGCGTCGTTGTGACCGTGCAGCGACGCCAAGTAGCCGCGAATTCGCGGGCCATCGAGCCACGCCAGCAACGGCTCGCCGCCGTGCTTCTCGGCGTAAAATTGCCCGAGCGCCATGACGTCGCGCAAATAGACCTCAGTGGTCCCTTTGGCGTAATTGCGCTCGACGCCGAGATAGCGCGCAAAGGCATCTGCCGCCGCGTCCCAGGAAAGCGTAGCCGTCACGCCCGCCATGCTAACACGCGCGATCGCGGCGCGCACGTTTGTGCGGTTATCGCGCCAGCGCGGCGGCGGCACCGGCAAACACGCGCGGCACCGCGGCCAGCCACGTCTGCAAATCATCCGCGGCGCGCTGGGCCATCGCCGCCTTGCGCCCCGCCTTGTCTTTCTTAAAGCGATCGTCCGCCAGGGGCGGCATCAAGCTGAAGTTGACATTTGTCGGCACGAACCGGTCGTGCTTGTCCTCGGGATTGCGCTGCCGGGTGACGTGGCCATACAACGCGCCCAAGAACGTCGTTGGCGGTGGCATCGGCAAGACCACCCCGAGCAGCTCGGCGGCGGTGAGCCACGCCGACAGCAGCCCGAGTGCGGTCGATTCGATATAGCCTTCGACGCCGGTAAGTAGCCCCGCAAAACGTACATTAGGCGTTGTCCTCAACTCAAACCGCGGCCCAAGCAGGCGCGGCGCATCGATATACGTATTGCGGTGAATCGAGCCATACCGCACGAACTCTGCCTGGCGCAGCGCCGGGATGATCGAAAAGACGCGCGCCTGTTCCGGATACGCCAGGCGCGTTTGATACCCGACGAGGTTATAGGCGGTCTGATAGCGATTCTCGGGCCGCAGCTGCACCACCGCATACGGGCGTCGTCCGGTTTTCGGGTCGGTCAGCCCAATCGGTCGCATCGGGCCAAACCGCAGCACGTCGAGCCCTCGCCCCGCCATCACCTCGATTGGCAAACAGCCTTCGAAATATTTTTCTTGCTCAAAGCGCTTGGGCGTCACCGTGCGGCCGGTCGAAATTGCCTCTACCAACGCAATATATTCGTCCTTGGACAACGGGCAATTAACATAGTCACCCGCCGGCTCCGCCGCGACATCGCCCGCGCGCTCCTGCGCGCCGTCCGCCTCGCCAGGCTTCATATCCGTATGCTTGTCCCACCGCGACGCGCGAAAGGCGTGGTCCCAGTCGATGGAATCGGCCGCGACGATCGGGGCGATCGCATCATAGAAATACATCTTGTCGCCGCCCAGCGCCCGCATCATTTCGCGCGCCAGCGGGCCGTGCGTCAGCGGGCCCGTACACATGATCGTCGGCACGCTGGGGAAGGCACCGAGCACGCGGCGCTCGATCCGAATATTGGGATGCATCGCCAGCCGCAGCGTGACCTCGCGGCCAAAGCCAAAGCGTTCGATCGCCAAGGCCGAGCCCGCAGGCACCTTATGGATATCGGCCGCCGCCAACACCAAGGAGCCCGCCGCCCGCAGCTCGCGCTTGAGCGTGCCTGGCGGCGTGCCCGCCTCATCCGAGCGAAACGAATTGCTGCACACCAGTTCGCATAGAAGTGGCGTCTGATGCGCCGGCGAGGTGCTCCCCGGCTTGCTCTCGACCAAGGCTACCTTTAGCCCGCAGTTCGCGAGCTGCCACGCCGCCTCGCTGCCGGCCAGCCCGCCGCCAACCACCACCACATCGGGATGCCAGGTTGCCATCGCTATTGCTGGCCAAACACTTGGGTCCAGTGGGCATCCACCACGCCGATGCCGATGACGTTGTAGGGCGAATTCAAGATGTTCGAGCAATGCCCGGGACTGTCCATCCACGACGACATGACATGGTCCGGAGTTTGCTGGCCCGCCGCGATGTTCTCGCCGACATAGGCCGACTCAAAGCCCGCCGCCGCGGCGCGTTCACCGGGACCATCGCCATCGGGGCTGTTGTGACTAAAATAGCCACGCGTGACCATATCTTTGCTGTGCTTGCGCGCCGCACAGATCAGCGCGCCGTTGTAAGCCAATGGCGCCGACGGCCCAAAGGCCTCGCCGCCGCAAGTTCCACCCTCGGCGCGGCGCGCATTGACGAGCGCAAAGACGTCTTCTTCCATGCCGCTAGCCACCGAGGGCCACGCGGCGACATCTTGGCAATACGCGTTGCTCGGCACGGGCTCCGGTCCGCCCGCCGATGGCCACTCGCAAGCGGGCAACATCGCCACCGCAATCATGGTTACTACCAAGCGCGTCACTGCCATTCCCGAAGTGTATCGCGGGCGCAGCCGTTTTGCACGACGTTACACGCCCGACATATCCGACTTGCCGTACACTATCGCTCATGTGGACACGGCGCTGGTGTGTAATCGTTTGCCTTCTCTTGCTCGCGGCGCCGGCCGCCGCCGACAAGCATAAGCGCAAACGGGTGACGTGGCCGACCCGGTGGGTCGATCAGCCGCTGCTTGTGCCGCGCGACATGGTACGCGTTGCCGGCGACACCCTGGGCATTTCGCTGACGCGACGTGCCGCCGGCGAGCCCATCTTTATCGCGCCCGATCTGTATGTAGGCTACCGCCCCGACCTCACGCTGGCGCTGCTGCACGATCGCGGCATCTGCGTCGCCGCGCCATGTAAGGGCTACAGCGATGTGCGCGTCGCGGCGCTATATCATCTTGCCACCGGCCCCTACCTCGGACTCGCCGCCATCGGCGCCATCGCGGTGCCTTCAACCCATGATCCCTTTGGCGCCGGGCTGCGCGGCGGATTGGCCCTACGAGTTCACACGCGCGATGTCGGCGTGGTGTTTACGCCGGAGATGTACCTCGGCGTCATTGGGCGCGATCGCGTCGCGGATCGCCTCATGTTGCCTTTCACCGTCGGCTGGCAACACAGCGACGAGCTCACCGCGCTGCTGACGTTCGCGTGGCAGGGACCGCTCTCAAACTTTTCGGACACGGTGGAAATACCGGTCGGCGTCGGTGTCAACTACCGCGCCGCTAAGCACGTCGACCTCGGCGCCGAATTTCGCTTTGACAACCTATTTGGCCGCGGCGCGACCTGGGACCGCCGCACGCTGCTGCTGCGCTTGGCTATTTGGTACCAGGGTCGCTAACCGCGCGGCCACGACGCTGCCGCCTAAGCGGCCGGCGTGGCCTCTTCGCCCTCTTCAGCCTCGCCCTCGGCGGATTTCCAGTCGCAGGTCATGCAGCGAAGCATCGTGCTGCGCTTGTTTTCTTTTTTAACCAGAAACTTCGCCGCGCACACCGGACACGGCTGCGGAATCGGCCGATCCCAGCTAACAAAATCGCACTGCGTCTTGCTCCAGAACGAACAGCCAAAAAATGGCTTGCCGCGCCGGCTGCGTTTCTCGACCACTTGACCGCCGCAGCCTTCGCGCGGACATTTTACGCCGAGCGAAATCGGCTTGGTGGTCTTACAATCGGGATACTTGGTGCACGCCAAGAACGTGCCAAAACGTCCGCGCTTGATTGCCATCGGCGCGCCGCAATTTTCGCACACCTCATCGGTGGTGGCCTCGGGCACGATTTCGTAGGTGCCATCGAGGTTTTTCACCACTTCCTTGGTGGTGCGGCACTCGGGGTAGCCCTGGCAGGCCAAGAACGACCCGTTGCGCCCCCACTTGATCACCATGTTCTTGCCGCACTTTTCGCACAGAAAATCGGTGGCAATTTCTTCGCGCTTCACGTCGCGCATGCTGATCTTGGCCTGGTCGAGGTTGATCTTAAACGGCGCGTAGAACTCGCCGAGCAGCGCCCGCCAGTCGCGGCTGCCATCTTCGACGGCATCGAGGTCGGCCTCCATCTTCGCGGTAAAATCGACGCTTACGATTTCGGGGAACGACTCGACCAAGAGGCCGTTGACTAAGATGCCGAGCTCGGTGGGGAAGAAGCGGTTCTCGCGTTTTTCCACATAGCCGCGATCCACGATCGTCGACATAATCGCCGCGTAGGTCGACGGACGACCGATGCCGCACTCCTCAAGCTCCTTAACCAGCGAGGCTTCCGTGAAGCGCGGCGGCGGCTGGGTGAAGTGCTGTTCGGGGCGCACCACGGTCAACGTCACGGCATCGCCTTCGGAGAGCGACGGCAACAAGCGATCGGCGTTTTCGGCGCCTTCGGCCTTGGCGTCGTCGGTTTCGGCCACCTCATAAACGCGCGTGTAACCCGCAAATTTCAAAATCTGGCCGGTGGCGCGCACGATGGCGCGGCCGCGCGTGATGTCGATGGTGGTCTGATCGTAGACGGCCGAGGTCATCTGCGAGGCGACGAAGCGCTGCCAGATAAGCGTGTAGATCTTGGTCAGCTCGGCGCCCTCGGGGTTGGCGGCCAGCGCCTCGCGCACGCGCTCAGGCGGCCACTCCATCATGGTAGGCCGGATGGCCTCGTGGGCGTCTTGCGCCCGCCCGCCCTGCTTGTACTGCAGCGGCTGCTCCGGCAAATAGTCGACGCCATAGGTCTCGCCGATGTACGTGCGCACGGCCGCCAACGCGTCGTCAGAGACCCGCGTCGAGTCGGTCCGCATATACGTGATAAGACCAATCGGCCCCTCGACCCCAAGCTCGACGCCTTCATACAAGCGCTGCGCCAGCGCCATGGTGCGCTTGGCCGAATAGCGGAGCTTGCGCGCCGCATCTTGCTGCAACTTGGACGTGATGAAGGGCGGCTGCGCCTTGCGCTTGCGCTCTTTCTTGTCGACCGACGTTACCTGCGCCGTGCCACCGCGCAATTCCGTGGCGATGGCCTCGGCCTCGGCGCTGGTTTTTGGCTCGGCCTTTTCGCCAAGCCAGCGCCAAATACGCGCCTCAAACGGCGGCGGGGTGGCCGCCTCCACCGTGCAGTCCACCGACCAATACTCTTGCGGTAAAAACGCCGCAATTTCGGCATCGCGCTCGCATACGAGTCGCACCGCGACGGATTGCACGCGCCCCGCCGACAAGCCGCGCTGCACCTTGTTCCACAAGATAGGGCTGATTTCATAACCCACGAGGCGGTCCAAGATGCGCCGCGCTTGCTGCGCGTCGGTCTTATGCATATCGATGTCGCCGGGCTTCGAGAGCGCGAGCGTCACGCCCTTTTTGGTAATTTCGTTGATGAGGACGCGGCGGATATTGTCGTTGATCCCCTTCATCTCTTCCGCGATGTGCCATGCGATCGCCTCCCCTTCGCGATCCGGATCGCTTGCGAGATAGACGGTCTCGACATCGCGGGCGGCGCGGCGCAACTCGGCAACCACCTTTTTCTTGCCGTCCATCACCACGTATTCGGGCTCAAAGCCATTTTCGACGTCGACGCCGGTCTTGGACTTCGGCAAATCGCGAACGTGACCGACGCTGGCTTTAACGATGTAGCCGGCCCCAAGGTACTTGCCAATGGTCTTGGCCTTGGCCGGTGATTCAACCACGACCAACGCTGAACCCGGGACGACTTTTTTCTTGCGCGCGGGCGCCTTCTTGCCAAAGTCGTCGTCGTGCTCGTCAACTTCGGGTGCGGGCTTCTTGCGCCCTTTGCCGAACTTGCCGCCCTTGGCCGCCTTTGGGGCTGGTGTCGCCGTCGCCGCCGCCTGATCGGACGCAGCCACTGGCTTTGCCGTCGCCTTGGCCTTGCTCACCTTGGCCTTGGCTGCGGGTTTCTTGGCCTTGGCCTTTGGCGTCGCAGCCTCGGGCGTTGGCGTCGCCGCCACGGCGAGCTCGTCCACCTTAACGGCGACTAGCTTTCGCTTGGGTTTGTTCGCAGTTTCATTAGTCGCCATGACAACGTCTCACTTGCTGGCCCGCAGGCCTTGGAACCGCTCGTATCACTTGCTTATGCACGCGCCGATACTTGGACGGCGCCACCATCTCGATTAATTGCTGTAGCTCCAGCGCCACCAGCGCGCGCGCCACGACCTCTTCCGCCAGCCCTGCCGCGGCGATGATCCAGGCTTCGTCGCGCGGGGTGGCATCTTGAAACGCCGCCAGCACGGCGCCCTCGTTCACCTCCATCGGCGTCTCGGCCTGCGTCGGCATCGTATGCAGCACGTAGTTGCCGTCACAGACGACATCTAGCTCGTCGCCATCTTGAATCGAAATGGCCTTCCCGGTGGCAATCAGCCGATCACAGCCAGGGGCACCCGGCATCGCCATCACCGGCACGCCTAGCTCATGGGCCGCGGCGACAGTATGAAGCGCGCCCGACCGCAGCGACGCACCGACGATGACGACGGCGTCGACCAAGGCCGCGATGGTGGCGTTGCGCCTAACAAAGGTGCCTCGCTTCGGCGTCACGCCTGGCGCAAATTGCGACAACACTGCGCCGCGTACCGCGATGGCGTCGAACAGGGCGGCGTGGCGATCAGGGTAGGTAATATCAATGCCGCAGCCAAGCACCACGCAGGTTGCCCCACCGCAAGAGAGGGCCCCGCGATGCGCCGCGGCGTCAATGCCAAGCGCGCCGCCGGAGACAACCACCCCGCCCAAGCTGGCGACGTGGGCCGCCAACAGCGAGGCCTTGGCGCTATCCGCGGTTAGCGCCGCGCGCGAACCGACGATCGCAATTTTGCGATAAGCCTTCGATATTGCGTTGAAATTCTCAAGGGTCCCGCGCAGCCACAGCGTGCGTGGCGGCGGCGTTAGGCGCCGCAGCTTCGCGGGATATGACGCGGCTGCATCATATATAATGTGCGAGATTGCGACGGGGTTCACCGTCACAGCAAATAATGGCCAGGGCGCGCCTCGTCAAGTGTTTGGCGGGCACGCGATCTGCAATTCAAGGCGGCACATCAGCCCAACCTATTGAATATATTGCGAATTCATTCACTGCACGGCGGCTGTCGAATATCTGAACTATTGTCCGGTTTGGGTAACGACGATGTCGCTGACCCCCAGCTCTTCCATCGTCAGCGTGACCACCGCGACCGCAAAGGTCTTGCCAGTTTCGACCACCACAAGCTCGCCTAAAATGCGCGCGGGATAGCGTTTGTCATTGATGCCGGCGTGGTCCAGGCTCGTGCGTAGCATGTCGCCGCGGCGAATCACGTACATGCGATTGCCGACTTCAAGCCCAGCGTCCGCCCCTACGTCGAGAAACACGACGTCGCCAGACCCGATGAGTTCGTTCTGGCTAAACATAGCGACGATGACGCCTTGTAGGTCCGTCTTGGCGGCGACCGGGTCGATCGTCTTGAACTGGCGCGCGAGCGGCCCGATCTTGGCGCCGCGTTCGATCGCGCCCGTGGTCCGCCGCAGATAGCCGCGCGCGAATTTATCTTGCCGAACGCTCGTGATCTCAACGTCACCGAGCAGCGTGACGTAGGCGCCCGCTTGCTTGCCCGTCCCCGGGTGCTTCACCCGCTTGGCGACTTCGAAGATGCTGTACACCTTGCCAACCGTCGGCGGCTCGGCTGCGTCATACTTGATGTACACCTCATCATTGCTCACCATCAACGTCTTGTCGTCGTTTGAGCCCGTGATGGTCATTGAGGTCTTAAGCGCCTCTTCGCTAACAAAGGCCGTCTGGCGCAAGGTGACCGAAAACTTTTTGGCTGGCAGCCCGGGCGTTGCCGCCGCCATGGCATCGACGTCGCTGTCGCTGGTCGCGCCGGTTGGCTTTGCCGCCGTGGTGCCGCTCGCCGTGGTCGCCGCGCCGCTCGCGCCTTCCGGCAACAGCCGCACCGCGTCGCCGGGATAGATCCAATGGGCGTCTTTAATTTGCGCGTTGTAGCCCCACACCTTGGGCCACTGCCATGAGTCATTAAAATAATAGCCGCAGATATCCCACAGCGTATCGCCGGTGCGAACAACATGCACGTCAGGCGTTTGCCCCTCATGCACTTCTTGCTCGGGCTGATCGCCGGTCACCTCATCATCGTAAAAAAAGCCCGAGTCCGCCTCTGGCGCGGCTTGCAAGATAGGCAGGCCGTCGGCGCCGATGGGAATTACGATGGGTCTCGGTGCTGCGGGCGGGGGCGCGGCAGGGGCGGCCGGCGGCGTGGCGGGCACGCCGGGCGTGACCGGTTGGATTTGCGCCAGCGCCACGCCTGGCAAAGCGGCAAGGGCGAGGCTAAAAGATGCGATTCGCAGTGTTTTCACGGGATCCTCACAGACGTTGCGGGTGGTGACGCGGCCGGTGGCGTTGCCTTGGACGACGCCACGGTCGCCGGCGTCGTCGACATCAGCTTGTGCAGGCGCTCGCGCGCAATGGCGGCGCTATCGCTGGTGGGATAAAGGCTTATGACGCGCCGCAAGTATTCCGCGGCGCGTGCGGCGTCGCCCAGGCTAGCCATGCAAAGCCCCGCTTTGAGCGTGGCGTCCGCCGACTTGTTGCCTTTTGGATAGCGCGCAATGGTGGTCTGAAAGGCCACGAGCGCCGGCTCGAACTGACGACGATCGTAGAACGCCTCGCCAATCCAGTATTGCGCATTGTCGGCAAACTCGTGGCTTGGATGCTTTGTGATCAGGGCGGCTAGGCCTTCGACGGCCGCATCGTGGCGGCCCTGTTTTAGTTCTCCCAAGGCCGCCTGATACCAAAGCGCCGGATCGCTTGGCCAATTGGCGACGATCGGCGCGGCACGCTTGCGTGGTGCGGGCGCGCTTGCGGCGATCACCACAGGGACCTCGGTGGTCGGCATTACGGCCAGTGGCGCAACCGGGGTCGCGGGCGTTGCGGCAGCCACCACCGCGGCAACCTTCGGCAGCGGTGCCGGCTTGCTCGGCGTGGCAGAGATCGGTGCAACCGCAACCTTGGCGGTGCCTCTTGGCGCTTGCGCTAACGCATCGCCCGACAGCGTCACCGATGTGCCCTTGGCGGCGTCGCCGGCATAGACGATCTCTGTGCCATCATCGAGGACATCGATTACGCGCTCGTCGGGCGCCACGTTGCTAATGGTGACCGAGTCGTCCGCGAGCGGCGTGGCAACGTATGACGTGCCGGCCGCCTTGGGTGCAGGGGCCAGCGGCCTGCGCTCGCGCTCGTGCAGCATTTCCGCGCGCAGCTCGCGCAGCTTGCGCTCGCTGCTGCGGCGATCCGCCCGCAGGGTTTCGACTTCGCGTGCGAGCACGGTGTTTTCTTTGCGCAGCGACTTCGACGGCGCGGCGCACGACATGGCTACGAACGCCACAAGCGCGCAGAACAAGGCTCTAGCATTTCGCACCACAAAATAATGGTAGGCTGCTTTGCGGTGACTTGCAAAAAAGGTTCACCGTTTGTGCGCGACCAGGGCACGCGCACCATGACGTAGTTATTGAAGCAGTTACATAGCCGCGAGCTGGCGTGCGGCGCTTTGGCCAATTGCCTCGGCATCAGCTGGCGCGCCTACAACCTCGACACGCGTGGTGGCACCACCTAGCTCGCCTTTCATCGCGCGCAGGCGCAAGGCAACGCCTTGGTAGTCCGCGTAGGCGCCAATCGGCGTGCGACATGAACCGCCTATCGCCAGGAGAAAGCTCCGCTCGGCCACCGTGCACGGCGCCTGCACCGCGTCATGCAGCGCCGCGATCGCGAGCTTTGCGACCGCGGGCGCATCGTCGCGTGTTTCAATGCCGAGCACGCCCTGCCCCGCGGCCGGCAAAAAGGCGTCGATCGGCAGCAGCTCGCTAATGTGATGCGACAGGCCTAGCCGCGTCAGGCCTGCCGCGGCCAACACAATCGCGGCAAATTCGCCGCCCTGCCATTTCGCAACGCGCGTGGGCACGTTGCCGCGCAGGAGCGCAAACGTGAGGTCCGGGCGCAGGGCCGCGAGCTGACACTGCCTACGCACGCTCGCCGTGCCCACCAGCGCGCCTTGCGGCAGCCCGGCGACGCCGCCCGCGAAATGTGACAGCAGCGCATCGTTGGGCACCTCGCGCGAGGTGATCGCCGCAAGCATGAGCCCCGGCGCAAGCTCGGCGGGCACATCCTTCATGCTGTGCACCGCGATATCGGCGGCGCCATCGAGCAACGCTTGTTCAATCTCTTTGACAAAGAGCGCCTTGCCGCCAATGTCGGCGAGCGGGATGTCGAGAATTTTGTCGCCCGTCGTCTTAATGACCAAGAGCTCGCACTGCAACGTCGGCCGGTGAATCGTGAGGCGCTGTTGCACGTGCCTCGCTTGCCATAATGCAAGCTCGCTGCCACGCGTGGCGATGGTTAACTTCATGAGGCTTCGCTTTCGTCGGATACGTCGCCGTCGCCACCTGCGAGCCCAAATAACGCCTGGGCCGCGGCGGTCAGCTGCGCGCGCTCGTCGGCGCCTGAGAACTTGAGCGCCGTCAGCGGCTGATGCAAGAATTTTTGCGCCACGCGGCGGAGCGCCCGCTGTAGTTCGGCGCTCGCGACGGGGTCTGATTTTGCGGGCTGCCTGCCCGCGAGCCGCCGCTGCGCCACGGCTAATTCGCGTTGCACGATGTCGTTGACGTGCGCCGTCAGCTCCGCCGCAACCACCCCGATTGGGGCCGGGCCGGGCCGCTTGCCCTGCGCGGTGCGCTTGGCGGGCGCGGGCGCCTGGGCGAGATAGCGACGCACCTCGGCTTCTACGAGCAAGCTCGCGACGTCGGCCGCGGCCTGCCGCGCCTGCATGGTGGACGCCACCACCCGCTCAAGATCGTCGATGTCAAACAGATACATGCCGTCGATCTCGCTCACGGCTGGGGCGGCATCGCGCGGCACCGCGATGTCGATGATGACGAGCGGGCGGTAGCGCCGCTGCTTGCCGACGCGCTTCATCAGCTCGCGAGTCAGGACTGGCGTCGTCGCGCCTGTCGATGAGACGACGACGTCAGCGTCGACCAAGGCCGCGGCGAGCCCCTCCCACGGCACGGCAGTGGCCCCCCACTGCATCGCCAGCGAGTCGGCGCGCGCCCGCGAACGATTGGCAACCGTCACCGAGGTAGCGCCCGCGGCGCGCAGATGCCGCGCCGCCAAGCGCGACATTTTACCGGCCCCACGCATGAGCACGCGGTGGCCAGCGAGCTCGCCAAAAACGCGCTGCGCAAGCTGCACCGCGACCGACGCCACGCTGGCCGAACCCTGCCCGAGCGCCGTCTCGCGACGCACGCGCCGCGCCAGCAAGAGCGCCGCCTGCAACAAACCATCGAGCCTGGCACCTATCATCTGGTGCCGCCGCGCGACGATGGTGGCCTGTCGAACTTGGCCCATGATTTGAGTCTCACCGATGACCAACGACTCGATCGAACACACGACGCGAAACAAATGGCCCACCGCGGCCTCGCCATGCAAGCGCACCACCGCCGCCTCGGCGGCCGCGCGCGAGGTCGTCACGATGCGTGAGGCGCCGAGCAAGGCCTCCCACGCCGCGGCGCTCGCCGCTAGCCCATCGACGGCAGGCGCCGTCACGCCGTACACTTCAACGCGATTGCAGGTGGAAATCACCATTGCCTCGGCAACCGAAGGTGTGCCCGCAAGCTGTTGCAAGAGCGACGCGACGTCAGCCTCGGTTAGCGCGAACTGCTCGCGCAGTTCAAGCGGCGCGTGACGCCACGAAATGCTGACCACGAACGGCTGCGCCGTCATGCGTGCACTCGCTGCACCACGTAGGCAACCAAGATGGCCAACGCCAGCAGGCTCGACACCACGGTTGCCTGCGCCTTGCGGCTTGGTCGCAAGCGGCCCGCGGCCTCAAGCGCCACGCTGCCCGCGGTTATCAGCCACGCCGCCCACGCCAGCGCCGCCTCGAGGCGCAGCCACGAGACATCGAGCTCGCGCTGCCACATCACGCCCAGCACCAAGGCGGCCAGCAGCACCCCGCCGGCCGCGAGCAACAAGTTTGACGCCAGACGCTCCAGGGATAACACCGACGCGCCGCCGCTTGAGGCGGTCAGCTCGCCGACGCGTTTTTGTTTGAGCAACGCCGCCTCGCGCAAATACAAGGCGGCCGCGGTGCCCGCAAGGCCATAGAGCGCCACCGCGACCGTGGCGAGCGAGACGTGCATGCGGCCTATAAAAGAAAGGCCCTCGACGCTGGCACCAGGCGGGGAAAAACGCGCGATCGACAGCAAGGCCATGGCCGTGAGCGACACGGCGATGCCAGGGACCGCCCAGCGATGCCGCCGCGACCATCCGGCAAACCCTAACGCGGCCAACCACACCGCAAAGCCAAGGGCCTCGCGGCTCGTCTGCGCCGGATGGACGTGAAGCACCCCGCGCCACGCGATGTCGACGGCATGCGCCAGCACCGCGACATAGAACGCGCCTCGCGCCAGCCGCAAGCCGCGTGTGACGACGCCTTCGGAGGAGGCGGCATCGCGCCGCATCCACGAGACAAATACAAACCCCAGCGCCGCCACGGCATAAGCCGCCAGCGCCGCATAGCAGGCAAACGACGCCGGGACCGACAACACGCGCATAACGATGGTGACCGCCTTTGCCTAGCTTAGAACTTTGCCGACAAAGCCCTCAACCACGTCGTAAGCGGTTTCGCCAATGATGACCGAGTTCGCCTGATGATCGGCGCCGAGCGCACGCAGCTCGACCTCCGACTTCACGCGCCCCACCAGCCGCAGCACGTCCGGGTCGCCACCGGCGACGCGCGAAAAATACACGGCGGGCGAAAGGTAGGCCGTCTTGTCGAGCTCGACAAAGGTGACGATCTCGCCACTGACGGCCGCGACGCCGGACGCGGTTTTTTCTTCAAGAGCGTCTACCGAGATAAAAATTTTGGGCACGTGTCCTCCGAAGCGCGCGAAACTCCTACCATTGTAGGGCAACCGTGGCGCATAGGCAATGTTTGGGTTGCGCCTTGCGCGGCGACCCGGGGCGCACTACATAATGAACACCATCCGCGGCCAGAGGCCGGGATGCCGAAAGGACCCGCATGGCTTCGCAAAACATCGTTGAATTGACCGACGCAAATTTCGAGAATGAGGTGCTCAAGTCCGAGTTGCCTACACTGGTCGACTTTTGGGCGGTGTGGTGCGGCCCCTGCCGCCAAATCGCCCCCATGGTCGATGCGCTCGCCGACGAGTACAAGGGGCGCGCCAAAATCGCCAAGATGGATATCGATAACCATCAGATCGCCGCCCAAACCTACCAAGTTCGCAACATCCCGACGCTGCTCATCTTCAAGGGCGGCAACGTCGTCGGCCAAGTCGTCGGCGTCGTGCCCAAGAGCAAGCTCGAAGCCGAACTCGCCAAGCATCTTTAGGGGGCGTCCCTAGTTTTTGAGCGTAGTCCAGGCGTAATTTGCTCTAGCGCGAAGTGGTCGTCTGGCGTTTGTGACGCGCATGCTGGCCGGCAGGTGGCGCACGTGTCTTCCTGCTCGCGGATAGCGCCCCTCCCGGGCCCTGCGAGACGGCGGTGGTATCCACCACCGGCAGTGCCATCCAGACCGCCCTGCAATCTACGCTCGCGGAAGAAACGTGCGCCACCTGCCGGAAGGCTGCGCGCGCTTACGAATCGCCCTGCCAAACGCCTACATTGCTGGTTGTTAGAAATGCGCCGAAGGCGCGAGAGATTTTGCGCTCAGCGCGGCGCACGCCCGCAGGCGTGCTGAGGCGCGACCGATGTGGTCGCAACGAAGCCGCCGAGGACGTACGCCGCGATCAGCGCAAAAGATCCGCGCCGCGCTAGCCGTGTTTGCGAAGGCCGACGGAGGCGGCAAGCCCCAGCGCGATAAAAAAGGTGAGCAGCGAACTGCCGCCATAGCTAATGAACGGCAAGGTCACGCCGACCACCGGGGCCATCCCAATCACCATGGCGATGTTAATGATGGCATGCCAAAACACCAGGGCCGCGACGCCAACACAGATGATGGCGCCGCCCTTATCGCGGGCGCGAAACGCCAGGCTCAGGCACCAGTAAACCAAGAGCGCGAACGCTAGCACCAGCCCGGCCGAGCCGAGAAATCCCCATTCCTCGGCCCACACCGCGAAGGGAAAATCGGTCCAGTGCTCCGGCAAAAAGTCGAAGCGATTCTGCGTCCCTTCGAGATAGCCCTTGCCAACTAGCTGTCCCGAGCCAATTCCGAGCTTGGATTGGCGCAACTGCCACCCGATGCCATGCGGATCGAGTGAAGGATCTAGAAACACCATGATGCGGTTTTGTTGATAGCGGTGCAGGCTGTCCCACTTAAATGGCGCCACGATCAGCAGCGGCAGCCAAATCAGCAAGATGGGGCGAATATCGCGCAAGACCAAGAGCCCCACCGAGGTCGCCACCAGCGCGCAAATGGAGGCCGTCCCAAGGTCGGGCTGAATCGCGATGAACCCTACGGGCGCCATGGCGAGGGCGATGTACGCGTAGCGTTGCGGCGTGGTGTTGCCTAGCTGCTCGGACACCCGCGCCAAAGCAATGATGATCGCCAGCTTGGCAAATTCGGAGGGTTGGATGCCATAGCCTCCAACCATCAGCCACCGCGACGAGCCCTTGGCCTCGGACCTCGTGCCCATCAACGCCACGACAATCAGCAACAGCAGCACCCCGCCGATGCCCCACCACGCCAAGCGAATCCACAGGTGATAGTCGATGGCGGCGACCAACCCAAACAACACCACGCCCATGGTGACAAACATGAGTTGCTGATCGAATTTGGCGGCGTGCTTGGTGCCGTGGATGGCGCTGTAAAGATTGAGCAGGCCAACGCCAACGATGAACAACATGGTCACCACCAGCGGCCAGTCGAGCTGATCAAACCGCCGCCGCTCGGCGCGCAAGGCAAAGCCCAGGCGACTCATGGCCCGCGTTTCACTTCCTTAAAATATTGTTCGATAACGCTCTTAACGACCGGCCCCGCGACGGTGCCGCCGGTGCCGCCGTGCTCAATGAGCACCGCGATTGCGATTTCCGGCGCGCCCGCGGGCGCCCAGCCGGCGAACCACGCGTGCTCTTTGGAGCGATGCCAGCCCGCAGGCAAGCTGCGCCCTCGATCGGCGGACAGCCGAACGACCTGCGCGGTGCCAGTCTTGCCCGCGATCGCCACCACGTTCGAGCGGACCGCGGCAAAGGCCGTGCCCTCATCGCGCGCCACGACGTCGACCATGCCGCGGGTCATCAGCGACAGCACCGAGGGCGCCACCTTGACGACGCGCGCGATGCGCGGCTGATACTGCATGACCACCTGTCCGGCCACCGACTCGACGCGGTCGACGATCTGCGGGACGTAGAGCGTGCCGCCATTGGCGAGCGCCGCATACGCCATCGCGACCTGCAGCACCGTCACCTCGACGTCGCCTTGGCCAATCGACGCGTTGGTCGCCTTGCCCGCGGAATAGCCGCCGCGATTTTTATACCAGGTACGCGTCGGCACCCGTCCGCCGCCGTCGCCGTTAAGGCCGAGGCCCGTCGGCATGCCAAAGCCAAACCGGTGGGCGACGCCGACGATCGGATCCAGCCCCATGCGCTCGGCGAGGTTATAAAAATAGACGTTGCAGGACTGGGCGATGGCCTCCTGCATGTCGACCTTGCCATGCACGTGCGTGCAGCGAAACGACGTCCGTCCGAGGGTATAGCTCCCTGGGCAGTTGATGTGCTCGTCGGCGCGGGTGCGCCCCTCTTCGAGCGCCGCGATGCCGGTGACAAACTTAAATACCGAACCCGGCGGATAGGTCGCGCGCAACGCCTTGTCGAGAAACGGCGCATGCGGGTTGCTCATCAGCAGCGCCGAATCCGCAGCCGACAGCCTGCCGCTCATGACGTTGGGATCAAAGGCCGGCTTGGACACCACCGCCAGCAGCTTGCCGGTCGCGACCTCGACCACCACGACGGCGGCCACCTCATGCTTAGCCACCGCGGCCTCGGCGACGCGCTGCAGATCGATATCGATCGTGCTGACCAGGTTGTGACCTGCGATCGGCTCGACTCGCATCGGGCCGCCGATGAACCGCGCCGCCGTCATGTCGTCGAGGCGATTGTGGTGCGCATCCTCGGCGAAGAGCTCAAGCCCCTTCTTGCCGCGCAGATAGGCCTCCCACTCCAGCTCCAGGCCGAAACGGCCGATGGTTTCGTCGGCCTCATAGCCGTCGGCCTCCAGCCGCTGCAGCTCCCCCGCCGACATCTGGCTCATGTAGCCAAGCACATGCGCCGCCAACGCGCCGCTTGGATAATGGCGCTGCGGCTCGGTGCGCACCTCGATGCCCGCGAAACGATAGCGTAGCGACTCGTCCACCAACGTCGCGCGATCGCGGCCCTGATCTTCCAGCACGCGTTGGTATTGGCGAAATTGCTTGCGCCCCCGCGCGCGTTCGATCCGTTCGCTCATTAGCTCCATCTCGTGAGCCGACAGCCCGAGCGTCGTTTCGAGCGCCTGGGCCAGCTCGGGGGTGAACGCCTTGGTCTGGACGTAGATGTTAAATGCCGGGCGATTCTCGGCAAGGGGCCGCCCCTTGCGATCGAGAATCTTACCGCGCAGCGAGGCGATGTGGCTGCGCTCCACCACGTTGGAGACGGTTTGCTCGCGATAGCGATCGCCGCGAATGATTTGCAGCTGCCATAAGCGCCCCAGCAAGACCAGAAAGCCCAGGCCCACGACCACCAACAGATAGCGCAGTCTCGCCGCCAAGATCGGCAAGGCCGGCGATCCGGACGCGCGCCATCCCTCCAGCATTAAAGACGTCCCTCCAGGACCGCGTCGCGATCGCGGACCGTGCGCGATAAGGCGGCATCGACGCGGCGGAAGACCGCAAAGGCCAGCGGCGCCATCAGCGCCGACGTTACGGCAATGCCCACGATCGACGCCATCGGCCAGATCGCCATCGCCTTGGCGGGTTGCAGCAGCGCCAGCAAGACGCCTTGCACCCCGTAAAAACTCAGGACGGTCGCCATGCAAACCATGGCGATCATCCACGGCCGCCGCAGCGTGAAGCGGCCACGGATGACCCCGCACATGAGCGCCACGGCCGCCGCCGGGGTGCATGAAATCGCCACAATCCCGCCGCCGGCGATATCTATGAGATACGCCGCAACGACGCTGCCAAGCACGGCGGCAACAAGGCCGTCGCGACTTGAAAAACCAAGGTAGGTCGCGGTCAGGGCGGCGAGACTTGGCGAGAAGGCGGTCGCAAACGCCATGGGATACGGCAGTAGCGGCCAACAGGCGCTGACGATGACGGCGAGCAGGTATCCCGCGATGACCAAGCTTGCGACCCGCATCTATAAGGCCTTTGGCACGAACGGCGTGCGTGTTGGCGCCTCTTCGGCTTGGATGAGCGGCTGCGCTAACACCACCGAGACAACGCGCAACGCGGTAAAATCCACCACCGGCGCGACGTGCACCTCGTGGAACATGCTGTAAGGGCGACGCGTCACGGCCACGACGCGCCCGACGCTGAGGCCGGCGGGAAACACCCCACCAAAGCCCGACGTCAACACCTCGTCGCCTACTTGCGGCGCTTGGCTCGCCGCCGCGCCGCCCGCTAACGGCTTGTCACCACTGGCCATGGCATCGGTCTCCATCCAATGCAGCTGACACATAACGCCCCTCGGCCCCACCGCCCCGCAAGATGCCGCGGCCCTGCGTGCGCGGCAACACGACGTCAAGCGCCGAGTTCGGATCTGAAATCAGCATAACATCCGCGTAGTCTTGCAGCACGCGCGCTACACGCCCGACGACGCCGCCTACCGCGATCACGGGCATGCCGACGCGTACGTCCGCCGCGCCGCGATCGATGTAGATGCGGACGACGCGCTGGCGCGCATCCATCGTTGAGGCCACCACGCGCGCGCCCACCCTCGGCGATGGCGCCGTAGCCGTAAACGCGAGCAAGCCTTCTAGCCGCGCCGTATCGGCAACGCGCTCGCGCAGCAAGGTCACTTCGCCGTGCAGGCGGCGATTCTCGCCGCGCAGCTCGCGATTTTCGGTCTCCGTGTCGACGAGGTTGATGTAACCAAACCACACGTACTGGACGCCCTCGGCGGCCCACGTGACCACCCGCTGCAGCGGCGCGGTGATGCGCAACATCGTCGCGTCGACCGCGCCTGGCTCATGGCGTCGCAAGTTGGCGCGCAGCACGAGCAACGGCAAGAGGCCAATCACCAGCAGCAAGGCCAAGCGATACGCGCGCAGCCAAGTCATGCAGGCCTATTTGAGCGCGATCTCGCGGAGCAGCTCTAACTCGTCAAGCACGCGGCCCGTGCCAAGCACCACCGCGAGGTGAGGATTTTCGCAAACCATCACCGGCAGGCCGGTTTCTTCGCGCAGCAGCACGTCGAGATTTTTTAGCAGCGCGCCGCCGCCTGAAAGCACCACGCCCTTGTCGACGATATCCGCCGACAACTCCGGCGGCGTCCGCTCAAGCACCGAGCGCACCGCGTCGACGATGGCGTTGACCGGCTCTTGCAAGGCTTCGCGAATTTCATCGGAGTTCACCACCAAGGTCTTCGGTACGCCGGCGACCAGATCGCGGCCCTTCACTTCAACCGTTAGCGGCTCATCGAGCGGATACGCCGAGCCAATTTCCTTCTTGATGATCTCAGCCGTGCGCTCGCCGATGAGCAAGTTGTACTTGCGCTTGACGTATTGCACGATGGCTTCGTCCATTTTGTCGCCCGCGACGCGAATGGACTTCGTAAGTACCACCCCCGCCAAGGCAATCACGGCGACCTCGGTCGTGCCGCCGCCGATGTCCACGATCATATTACCCGAGGCCTCGGTGATCGGCAGCCCACCGCCGATTGCCGCCGCCATCGGCTCTTCGATCAAATACACTTCGCGCGCCGACGCTGCCAAGGCCGAGTCGCGCACCGCGCGCTTTTCAACTTCGGTGATGCCCGACGGCACGCAGACGATGACGCGAGGTCTCACCAACGTGCGGCGATGATGCGCCTTCTGAATAAAATAGCGCAGCATCGCTTCGGTCACTTCGAAGTCGGCAATCACGCCGTCCTTCATCGGGCGAATCGCCACGATATTGCCAGGCGTCCGGCCCAGCATGGCCTTGGCCTCGTGGCCAACCGCTAAGACTTTCTTGGGGCCGTTGGGGCCCGCCATCTGCACTGCGACCACGCTCGGTTCGTTGGCGACGATGCCGCGCCCTTTGACAAACGTCAGGGTATTAGCGGTGCCGAGATCGATCGCGAGGTCATTGGAAAACATGCCGTAGACCCAATCAAACAACATAGATACTCCTCGCTGACTCAAACCCGGGACGGCTCTCTTGGCCCCTAGGCCACGCGGGCTGAACTTGCATCAGGGTCGCGCAACGTAGGCTGCCGGGGGGTACCACCAACAACAATGAAGGGCAAGGGGAAAATCGGGCCGTGTTCCCCCGCTTGCGGACGCACGCCTCCGCCAGTAGGATGCGCCGCTCCCATGTCTATTAAGTCGCGCCAACGCGCTAATTCTATTTTTGTTTACCTCATCTTTGGCATCCTGATCGTGGTGTTCATCATCAGCTTCGGGCCGCAATCAATTGCGACCGGCCAGGGCTGCAGCGGCACCCAGCAGGTGGGTCGCATTAACGGCCAAGACCTAAGCATGAACGACTGGCGTTTCGCTTGGGGGCTGACCGATGGCCAAGGACGCGCGCGCAACGCGATGGCGAACTTGGTGCGCCGCGAATTGCTCGCGGACCTCGCCGACGAACGCGGCTATCGCGTCAACGACGCGGCCGCTGATGCCAGCATTGCGGCCGGCCAACTCTATTTCGGTGGCGCGCTCGTGTCGGGCCAGGTGGCGCTCGTCGACGGCGCCGGCGGCAAGCATTTTTCATATGAAGCGCTTACGCGCATTGCCGAAAACTTCGGCGGCATCGGCAACTATCGTAGCCAACAAAAGCGTGAACTCCTCGCGCATATTGCCGACGCCGAGCTGCAGTTTGGCATGGTCGCCATGGACGAAGCCCGCGCGCTCTACACCGCGCAAAATAGCTACGTAAACCTCGACTACGTTCGCTTCCGCGCGGCCGAGTATGGCGCGGCGCTGACCCTCACCGAGGCGGATCTCGCGCGCTTTATGGCGACCCACGAAGCCCGCGTCAAAGAGGCGTACGAAGCCCGCAAGGCGTCGTTTACCGCGACACCTGCCATGAAAAAAATTCGCGAGCTGCGCGTCGCCAAGGGCGGGGACGCGGCGGCCAGCAAGGCGCAGATCGACGCCGCTCGCGCGTCGGTTGTTGCCAAACAAAAAACCTTCGCGCAGGTCGTCGCCGCCGTCGCCGTCGATGCCGCCGCCAAGGCGGCAGGTGGCAGCTTAGGCTGGCGCGAGGTGGCCACGCCCATGCTGGCCACCGATGCGCTTAATGCCGCGGTCGCCACGCTTGGCCCCGGCGACGTTTCTGAAATCTTTGAGGACGCCGAGGCCTACTACGTCATCACCGTCGAAGCCGCGCGCAATGGCGACCTTTCGTTTGAACAGGTGAAGGGCGAACTCGCCGAAGAAATCGCGCGCCAAGTCTGGGGCCAGGAGGCCGCGCGCAAGGCGGCGATCGAGGCCGCGACGGCAATCGCGGGCGGCAAAGCGATCGACGTGCTGTTTGCGAAGAAAGAACCCTTGATGGGCCGCACCGAGTTCGACCTGGGGCTGACGCTCGCGCAATCCGCAACGGTGTTAACACCAGCCGATCAACCGGCCCCAGCGGCCGCCACCGCCGCCGACCCCATGCGGCCAGTGACGGAGACGCTGCCGTCGTTGCACACCCCTGTCGTACCGGTGCTTGATTCGCAAGTCATGATCAAGCGCTCCGGCAAGGGCCTCGAAGGCTTTGGCGCGTCGCAGGCGTTGGCAAGGGCGGCCTTTGCCGACCTCACGCCTGGTACGGCGGCGGCCAAGGTCTTCGCCGCGGACGACGACTTTGTCGTGGTGCGCCTCATCGGGCGTTCCACGGTGGAAGAGACCGCGTTGGCCGCCAATGCCGAAACCCTCGCCAGCAGCATTGCCGATGAGCGCGGCCGCCAACAAGCCTCGACCCTGCTGCGCGAACGCTGTGAGCAGGCGACCGCGGCGCGCGACATCTCCGTCAACAACCAAATGTTGCAAGACGACACCACGGAAACCCTGCCGCCGTTTTCGCCCTGCGACTATTTTTAGCCCCTGGCCCCGGAGAACAGAACGCGGACACGCTAGTGTCCGAATGCTGGAATCGTAAGCTTGTGTTTCGTGAGAGCCAGGCCACGCCAACCCATGGACGCGCGATGCGGCAGGCGAAGCCGTACACCGGGCGATTATTGTCTCCGGTCCCACTCAATGCGGTTCTGTTTGGTTGATCTTGTCGGCACGCGCGACATAGCCTTGCGCGCGGAGGATTCTATGTATCAAGGTTCAACCTTTAGGCGCGCTATTTCAATTTCCCTGGCCACGTTGGCATGTCTGGCGCTTGCGCTGTCCGGGTGTGCCAAACCAAACGCGGGTGCCGGCGTCACGCGCATTACGCTGACCGGCGCCGACCTCGAAGCGCACGGCCAGCTCGTCAAAGACGGCGACGCGGCGTTTGCGCTGCGCGCCGATCGCGCCCAACTGGAGCTGGCCATCGCCAAGTACACCGAGGCCGTTGCCAAAAAAGACGACGACTACCAAACTTATGAAAAGTTGGCGCGCGCGCTCTATTTGCTCGCGGATGGCCACCTGTTCTTTGAGCGCGCCACCAAAGAAACCGAATTTCTCGCCACCTACGAGCGCGGCTATGGCGCCGCCTTGCGCGGCTTGCAAGCGCTCTCGCCGGACGTCGAGAAGAAGATGCGCCTAGGCATCGACGTCGGCGATACCGCCACAGCGGTCGGCAAAGACGGCGTCGGCCTGATGTACTGGTACGCCACCAACCTCGGCAAGTGGGCCAATGCGCACGACGACATTTCGGTGGTGCTGAAATATAAAGACCGCGTGGTGAAGCTCATGACCCGCGTCACCGACCTCGACAACAGCTTTTTTTACGGCGCGCCCGATCGTTACTGGGGCGCGTTCTACGCCATCGCGCCGGCGTTTGCGGGCGGCGATCTGGACAAGTCGTACAAGCACTTCCAGGCGTCGCTCAAGGCCGCGCCAACCTACCCTGCGACGTACACGCTGATTGCGGAAAACTACGCCACCAAGAAGCTCGACGAAGCCCTGTTTAAAGAGCTGGTGCAAAAAGTGCTCGACTTCCCCGCCGACGTCATGCCGGGCATGGAAGCCGAAACCGCCGTTGAAAAAAAGAAGGCCGAGCAGCTGCGCAAGCGCTACGAGTCCGGCGACATCATTTTTTAACGCCGCCGCGATAGGCCAGTAGCGGCGCACAGCGCCCAAAAGCCGGCCAGCGTCGATCTGTCTCGCCAAGATCGATTGACAGGGCCCAGACCGTGGTTAGTTTGACACACATGAGAACGGACAAACTAACCATCAAGGCCCAAGAGGCCCTCGCCGATGCGCGCGACTTGGCTCAGAAAAAGGGCCAAAGCGAGCTGCAGCCGGAGCACCTGCTCCTGGCGCTCTTGGCGCAAGAAGGCGACCTGGTGGGACGGCTGTTCGAGCGTCTCGGTGTCGATCCCGAGGCCGTTGCCGGCGACATGGACGGCCTGCCTGCCAAGCAACCCAGAGTGTCGGGCGCCTTCGACGTCGGCGTGTCTCGCCGACTGCGCGAGGTGTAGGAGGCGGCAGAAAAGCTAGCGACCACCTTTAAAGACGACTTTGTTTCGTCTGAGCACATGTGGCTGGCGCTCATCGATGAGCGAGGTCCCGTTGGCGAAGCGCTGCGCATGCGCGGCGCCACCCGCGACTCCGCCATGGCGGCGCTCAAGGCGGTCCGCGGCAACGAGCGCGTCACCGACCGCGAGGCCGAAGAAAAATACGAGGCGCTCGACAAGTACACGCGCGACCTCACCAAGCTGGCGCAGCAAGACAAGCTCGATCCGGTGATTGGTCGCGACGAAGAGATTCGCCGCACCATTCAGATCTTAAGCCGCCGCAGCAAGAATAACCCAGTGCTGGTTGGCGAGGCGGGCGTTGGCAAGACGGCGGTGGCCGAAGGCATCGCGCTGCGCATTGCCAGCGGCGATGTGCCGGAGTCGCTGCGCGGCAAGCGCCTGCTCTCGCTCGACCTCGGCGCGCTGATCGCCGGCGCGAAATACCGCGGCGAGTTCGAAGAGCGCCTTAAGTCGGTGCTGCGCGAAATCGCCAGCGCCGAGGGCGGCATCATCCTCTTTATCGACGAGCTGCATACGCTGGTCGGCGCGGGCGCCGCCGAAGGCGCAACTGACGCCGCAAACTTGCTCAAGCCCGCGCTCGCGCGTGGCGAGCTGCGCTGCATCGGCGCCACCACGCTGGATGAATTTCGCAAACACATCGAGAAAGACAAGGCGCTCGAGCGCCGCTTTCAATCGGTGTTTATTGATGAGCCGTCGGTGGGTGACACCATCGCGATCTTGCGCGGTATCAAAGATAAGTACGAAGTCCACCACGGCATTCGCATTCGCGATGCGGCGCTTATTGCCGCGGCGCGCCTGTCGCACCGCTACATTCCATCGCGCCAGCTGCCCGACAAGGCAATCGATCTCGTCGACGAGGCGGCGTCGCGGCTCAAGATGGAGATCGAATCGCTGCCAACCCCGATCGACACGCTCGAACGCAAGATCACGACGCTACAAGTCGAGCGCGCCGCGCTGCATCGCGACGACGACAAGGCCAATCGCGAGCGGCTAACCCTGCTCGACCGCGAAATCGCCGAACTGCGCGAAAGCGCGCAAACCATGCGCGCCACCTGGCAGCAAGAGCGCGACGCGATCGCCAAGACGCGAGAGCTTAAGGCGGCGCTTGAGGCGGCGCGCAGCGAAGCCGACCGCCTGCAACGCAGCGGCGACTTTGACAAGGCCTCCGAGGTGCGCTTTGGCCAGGTACCAACGCTTGAGAAGCAACTCGCCGGCGAAACCGAGCGGCTCACCGCCATGGCCCAGCGCGGTGGCGGCTTCTTGCGCGAAGAGGTCACCGAAGAAGACATTGCGTTTGTGGTGGCCAAATGGACCGGCATTCCCGTCGAAAAAATGCTCGAAGGCGATGCCGAACGCTTGCTGCAAATGGAGAGCCGGCTGCGCCAGCGCGTGGTCGGCCAAGAAGAGGCCGTCACCGCGGTCGCCAAGGCGGTGCGCCGCTCGCGCGCCGGCATGTCCGATCCAAACAAGCCAATTGGCTCCTTCCTCTTTCTCGGCCCCACCGGCGTCGGCAAGACCGAGTTGGCGCGCAGCCTCGCCAATTTCCTATTCGACGACGAAAACTCGATGGTTCGCATCGACATGAGCGAATATCAGGAGAAGCACAGCGTCTCGCGCCTGGTTGGCGCGCCTCCAGGCTACGTTGGCTACGATCAAGGCGGCCAGCTCACCGAGGCGATTCGCCGTCGCCCCTATTCCGTGGTGCTGCTCGACGAAATCGAAAAAGCACATCCCGACGTGTGGACGATCTTGCTCCAGGTGCTCGACGACGGGCGGCTCACTGACGGCCAAGGCCGCACCGTAGATTTTAAGAACACCGTGCTGATCATGACATCCAACGTCGGCTCGCATCATTTGCTCGATGGCGACGCTTCCGCGGACGGCACCATCTCCAAGGCCGCATTCGCCAAGGTCACCGCCGAGTTGCAGAAAACGTTTCGCCCTGAGTTTCTCAATCGCATCGACGACGTCATCATATTCCATGCCTTGGGTCGCGGTCAGCTCGACGCCATCGTCGGCATCCAGCTGCAGCACGTGCAGAAACGCCTCGCCGAGCGCGAAATCACGCTCGAGCTCAGCGCGGCGGCGCGTGCCTGGCTTGGCGACCAAGGCTACGACCCTACCTACGGCGCCCGGCCGCTCAAGCGCACCATCTCGCGCAGCGTCGTCGACCCGCTGGCTGAAAAACTGCTACAAGGCGAGTTTACGCGCGGAGATAAGATCGTCGCCGACGTCAATCGCGACGGCGATGCGCTAACATTTGCACGAGAACCCCAAGCTAGAGGTGCGGTTGCATGACAATTTCTTTTGACCCCCGGATAGACTACTACAAGGCACTCGGGGTCAGCCCATCGGCCACGGCCGACGAAATTAAAAAGGCGTATCGCAAGCTGGCCAAGGAGTTCCATCCCGATGCCACGGGCGGCGACAAGCGCAAAGAGTCGCGCTTCAAAGACGTCTCCGCAGCGTGGGAAGTCTTGTCCGACGCCAAACAGCGCGCGCAGTACGATCAAATTCGCGCCGGTGGCGGCCGTGATCCGTTCGGTGGCGGTGCACGGCGCTCACCGGGTGGCGCCGGCGCGGGTGTCGATATTGGCGATCTGTTTGCGTCCATGTTCGGCGGCGCGGCGTCGAGCGGCGGCAGCACCCGGCGGACGACGGGACGACGGTCGGATATGCACATAGATCCACCCAACTGGCCGTTTGGACAGGAGGATGAATCGACTTCGTATAGCACAGGACGCGCAAGCGCACCGCGTCAAACCAAGGCCGTCGATGGCAGCATGCTGCGTGTGGAGGGCAACGA
This sequence comes from Myxococcales bacterium, assembly GCA_016716835.1. NCBI lineage: Bacteria > Pseudomonadati > Myxococcota > Myxococcia > Myxococcales > Myxococcales bacterium. The sequence goes on from JADJUW010000001.1 coordinate 1,492,636, forward strand.
CGTGCACAGCGACGTGCGGATTCGCTTTGATAAGGCGCTGCTCGGCTGCAATGCCGACATCCCAACGCTGGAAAGCCGCGTCACGGTCAAGATCCCACCTGGCACATCGAGCGGGAAAAAACTGCGGCTGCGGGGCAAAGGAATGGCCGATGCACGTGGCCAAACAGGCGATCATTACGTCACAATTCACATAGATGTACCGGCCAAGCTCGACGAAGAAGGCAACCGCCTTTTGGAGCAGTTGACGCGCCACCTTGCGGGCGCCAAAGCTAAAGGACCGACTACCAAAGGCGAACCATGACCAAAGCGAACCAAACTGGCCAATACCCGGTCCTCCCCCTGCGCACGGAAGTGCATCTCCCGGGGACCGTCGCGCCCCTCGAAATCGGCCGCGAGGCCTCAATTCGCGCCATTGAATCGGCGTCCAAGGACGACGGTTTTATCGTCGTCATTCCGCAAAAAAATCCATCGGTGCGCGAGCCCGGCGCTAAGGACCTGCTCGACATCGGCGTGCGCGCGCATGTGGTTCAAGTGCTCCGCCACGGCCCCAACCGCCTCACGGCCATTGTTAAGTTTCAAGATCGGGTGCGCATTGAAAACGTCGTCGCCGGCGAGCCGTTCTTGGTCGCCGATGTGTCGGTGCCGGCCATCACCTCCAGCCTGCCTGAAGCCGAGCTTGCCAAGTTGGCGGCCAGCGCGCGCGCCCACCTCGTGGTGATTTCCACCGACGAAGCCGAAGCCAAAGGCGAGAAGCGCGAAGGCAAGGAAGAGCGCAGCAGCGAAAAATCGGACAAGGGAGAGAAGAAGGAAAGCAAGGAGCCGCGGCTGGGCAAGCTCGACCCGGCCTCCATCGCGGCGCTGACAGACGCTAGCGAAATCGCCGACCTCGCCAGCCAATTTGTTGAGCTCGAGCGCGATGATCAAACGTTTTTACTGTGCGAACTAGACCCCGCGTTGCGCTTGCAAAAGCTGCTGCCGGAATTTGAGCGCCGCGCCACCGTGCTGCGCATCAAGGCCGACCTCGGCGCCGAGCTGGAAGGCGAAATCGCCAAGACGCAGCGCGAGCGCGTGCTGCGCGACCGCGCGCGGCAAATTCAGGAAGAACTCGGCGAGGCCGATGACAACGCCGAAATCGACGAATTGCGCAAGCGCGTCGACGACTCCAAGATGTCGCCAGAGGCGCGCGCCGCCGCCCGCAAGCAGCTCTCGCGCATGTCGATGATGCCGAGCGCGTCGCCGGAATACAACATCGCCAACACCTACGTCGAGACCTTGCTCGACATCCCATGGGGCACCTATACCGACGATCGCATCGACGTGCCGGCCGCCCGCGCGCTGCTCGAAGTCGAGCACTCGGGCCTCGACAAGGTTAAAAAACGCATCCTCGAGTTCATCGCGGTGCGCAAGCTCAAGCCCGACAAGCAAGGCCCAATCTTGCTGCTCGCGGGCCCGCCTGGCGTCGGCAAGACCTCGCTTGGCCGCTCGATCGCCACGGCGCTGGGCCGCAAGTATGTGCGCATCTCGCTCGGCGGCGTGCGTGACGAAGCCGAAGTCCGCGGCCATCGCCGCACCTATATTGGCGCCCTGCCCGGCCGCATTGTCGCGGGCCTTAAAAAGGCTGGCTCGATGAATCCGGTGTTCGTGCTCGACGAAATCGACAAGATGTCGTCGGATATGCGCGGCGATCCATCGTCGGCCATGCTCGAAGTGCTCGACCCCGAGCAAAACGGCGAGTTCGTCGATCACTACGTCGAAGTGCCTGTCGACCTGTCGCGGGTGATGTTTTTGGCGACGGCGAACAATCTCGAATCCATTCCAGGGCCGCTGTTTGACCGCATGGAGCTGGTCGAACTCGCGGGCTACACGTCGCTCGAGAAACTCGCGATTGCCAAGAACCACCTAGTCGCCAAACAGATTGGCGAACATGGCTTAGACAACGGCCGGGTCGCATTTCCCGATGAGTCCTTGCTCGAAATTATTCACGGCTATACTCGCGAAGCCGGCGTGCGCAATCTCGAGCGCGAGCTTGCGAGCGTGTGCCGCTCGGCAGCCGTCGATATTGCAAGCGATAAAACGGACGCGGTAACCGTCGATCACGAACGCATTGAGCGCGCGCTTGGGCCGGTCAAGTACACCAAGGACAGCATTCTCTTGGCGCCCGAAGTTGGCCGCGTCATGGGCCTGGCGTGGACCCCAGTTGGCGGCGAAGTGCTGCCAATCGAGGCTCGCATCTACAAGGGCAAGGGCGAGCTTCGCCTTACCGGCCAGCTGGGCGACGTCATGAAGGAATCGGCCACCGCGGCGGTGTCATGGGTGCGCAGCAACTCGGTGCGCCTTGGCATCGATCACGACCAAATCCTCGCCTCGGATATTCATATTCACTTGCCGCAGGGCGGGATTAAGAAGGATGGCCCTTCGGCGGGCGTCGCGCTTACCTGCGCCGTGGTCTCGGTGCTCACCAAGCGCCCGATTCGCCACGACATTGCGCTCACGGGGGAAATCGACCTCCGCGGCCGCGTCATGCCGGTTGGCGGCATTAAAGAAAAGCTGCTCGGCGCCCACCGCGCCGGCTGCAAGATCGTGCTGCTGCCCGAGAAAAATCGCAACGACACGCTCGACCTGCCGGCCGAAGTCACCACCACCATGGAAATTCGTTTCATCAGCAAGGTCGATGAGGCGCTAGCCTTAGTGCTCGGCGATGCGCCGGCGACGACCGCGACCAGTGGCGGCATGATTCCGCCGCCGGTGACCACGCCCAAGGCTTCGACCCAGGGTCTGCCTACGTCGTAGGCTGCGGCGCCGCAGGCTGCGGCATCCGATAGCTCATCTGATAAATCGTGCCATCAAGCGAGAGGATGAGCAGCTCGCCAGTCGATGACTTTCCGAAGGCGACGATGTTGGCCGGCACCGTTGCCTGCGAAGCGAGCCACCCACTCCAGTCCAAATGGTGCCATCGTGGCCACTTGCTATCCCACGTCAAGCTTCGCAGCAACGGCTTGCAGAAATCGGCGTAAAAAAAGATTGGATGGCCGCCACCATGGCTGGGATAGTAACGCGACGTGAACGCGACGCCGCCCGACACCGAACACCCTTCCGCATGCGAATAGTCTGTTAACGGCGCAACAAACCCAGATAGGTCGCATTGCGGCGTCAGAAAGCAGTGGCGGCCCTCGGCGATGTTCCAGCCAAAATTGGCGCCTTGAAGGCTCTCATGCGCAACGGCATAAATGCTCTCGTAGCGATTCTGCCCGACGTCAGCGATAAACCACATCTGGGTGCCCGGATCGAAATCAAAGCGCCACGGATTGCGCAGGCCGCGGGCGACTATAGCGGGCGCGGCGATCGGGCCATCGACATCGAGACGCAGCAGCTTGCCGAGTAAGCTAGCCGAATTCTGAGCATTGCCGTGAGGATCGCCAGCAGCGCCACCATCTCCGGTGCCAACGTACAAGTCTCCTTCAGGTCCAAATACAAGGTGCCCGCCATTGTGGTTCTCGTAGGGTTGTTCGATGGAGAGCAGTTCGCGTTTTGAGGCGAGATCGATGGCTGTGGCGTCGCGATTGGCGGTTAGTTCCCACACCTTGGTCGCGCCCTCAAGATCGGTGAAGTTTACGTACAACTTGCGATTTTTGGCGAATTTCGGATGCAGCGCCAAGCCCAGTAGCCCTTGCTCCGTGCCCTTGCTGACCAGCGCGGTAAGATCGAGCACCGGCTTTGCGGCGAGCCGCGGCGATTCGCCAACCGCGAGGCGAAGCAGCCCACCTTTTTCAACGATGAGGTAGCCGTGCTTATAAGTTGGCAGCGCGATGACCGCCACGGGCTGCGAGAGACCGCCTAGCAGTGGCACCAAATGAATTGTTTGGATACTGCTGGCGAGCGGCTCTTCAGGGGCCAGCAGGGGCGGTGGTTGTGGCACGGTCACCGGCGTCGCATCTGCTGCTGTGCGCGCGGGCTCGGTTGATGAGGATCTACAGGCCGCGCCGGCCAAGCCTACGATCATTACAATTCGAATCATTGGTTACTCCATGTAGCGGATGACGCCGTCGGTAAATTGCACGGTGTTGGCCTTTCCGCCGAGGTCCGCGGTGCGCGTGGCATCGTCGCCCAGCGCGCGGAGCAGGCCGCGCTTCATGCGCGCGGCGGCCGCGGTCTGGCCCACGTGCTCAAGCAGCATCACTGCGGACATCGCAAGGCCCGTGGGGTTGGCAATACCCTTGCCGACGATATCGGGCGCGGTGCCGTGGACAGCCTCGAACATGGCGCAGCCGCCATCGCCGATGTTGGCAGCCGGCGCGACGCCAAGGCCGCCGATGAGCCCAGCGGTCAGGTCTGACAAGATATCGCCAAAGAGGTTCATGGTGACGATCATGTCAAACCGCTCGGGCTGGGTCACGAGCTTCATCGCGGTGGCGTCGACGATCATGTCGTCAAAGACAATATCTGCAAAGTCCTTAGCGACCTCGCGGCCGGTGTCTAGAAAAAGCCCATTGGAGAGCTTCATGATATTTGCTTTGTGCACCAAGGTGATTTTTTTGCGGCCGTGGCGGCGGGCGTAGTCAAATGCGTAACGGATGACGCGCTCCGAGGCGAACTTGGTGATGATCGCAATCGATTCGGCGGCGGTGCGGCGCGCGTCGACGTAGTGCTCAATGCCGGCGTACAAATCTTCGGTGTTTTCGCGCACCAGCACGATGTCGATACCGGAAAAGCGCGACGGCACGCCTGGAATAGACAACGCTGGCCGCACGTTGGCGAAGAGATCAAAATGCTGCCGCAAGGTCACATTGACCGAGCGGTAGCCGCCGCCAATCGGCGTCGCGAGCGGGCCCTTGAGCGCAAGCTGGTGCTGCTTAATGGAGTCGAGCGTCGCCTGGGGCAAGGGGTCGCCTACTTGCTCGACTGCGGTCGTGCCGGCCAATTGCCTATCCCACGCAACGCTGCCCCCGGCGGCGTCGATCATCTTGAGGGTAGCCGCCGCAATTTCCGGGCCGATGCCATTGCCTTCGATCAGCGTAACCGTTGGTTTTTCGGGGTAATTCACTCGCGCACCATAGCGCACGCCCCCACGTATTGGCACGCAAACGCCGCAAACTAATGTATACGCCGCAGATGCGAGCACGCGTTGGCAAGCCAGATTTGGCCGCGGAAATTCCACCCGAGTTTCCGCGGCCCTTGTTGCAAGATTTGCACTTGCTGACCCGCGAGGGGCACCTCAACGCGGACGCGCGGCGCAAGCTCAAGCAGATCCAGCACTTGATCGGCCTGCTCCGCCCAGCCTTGACCGACCTGCTGCAGCGCCACGCAGCGCCGACGGTCGTGGATTGCGGCGCAGGCAAGAGCTACCTCGGCTTTCTGCTCTATGCCGCGGTGCTCGCGCCGGCGGCCAAGGGCAGCTTGCTATCGATTGAGTCGCGCCCCGAGCTGTCCACCGCCGCACGCGAACGCGCCAATACCTACGGCTTTGACCGCTTCACCTCGGTGGCCGCCACCATCGCGCAGGCCGGCGCGGCCCTGCCCGAGCGCGTGCAGCTCGTTACCGCGCTGCATGCCTGCGATACCGCCACCGACGACGCGCTGGTCTTGGCGCTGCAAAAGCGCGCCGACTACATTGCGGTGGTGCCATGCTGCCAGGCCGAGGTCGCGCAGCTCCTAAAAACCGCCAAGGCCACGCCCGCGATGGCTTCGCTGGCAGACCACGCCTGGCACCGCCGCGAATTCGGCTCGCATCTGACGAATGTAATTCGCGCGTTGGTGCTCGAAGCAAACGGCTATCAAGTGACGGTCACCGAGCTCGCGGGGTGGGAGCATTCGCTAAAGAATGAGCTCATCTTGGCCAAGCGCGTGCAAGGCCACAACGCCAAGGCGGCCGCGCAGCTACGCGAACTCCTCACCGCGACCGGCGTCGAGCCGGCGCTGGTGCGCGCACTGCCGCCGCCTCAAGCTCCGCCTGCGCCTCAGGCCGCGCCCATCGTCTGAAGCCGCCATAGCGACGCATAGGTGCCACCGAGCGCCACGAGCGCATCGTGGGTGCCCTGTTCGACGATGGCGCCGCCCTCGAGCACACAGATGACATCGGCACGCCGCACGGTAGAAAGCCGGTGCGCAACGATCAAGGTTGTACGCCCCTGCGTAATACGCCCGAGCGAGCGTGCGATCGCCGCCTCGGTCTCATTGTCTACTGCGCTGGTCGCCTCATCCAAAATCAAGATGGCCGGATTGCGCACCAGCGCGCGCGCCAAGGCGATGCGTTGTCGTTGGCCGCCCGAGAGGCGCTGGCCGCGTTCGCCCACCTTGGTTTGGTAGCCGGCGGGCAGCGCGGTGATAAAATCGTGCGCCTCCGCGGCGCGCGCCGCCGCTTCGACCTCGGCCTCCGTGGCCGCCAGCCGCCCATAGCGGATGTTTTCGGCGATGGTCTCGTCGATCAGGAAGACGTCTTGCCCAACATAACCAATGGCCTCGCGCACCTCGGCGTCCGCCAGCGTCGCCAGCGAGGCGCCGCTCAGGGTGATCTGGCCCGCGGTCGGCGCATAGAACTTCATGAGCAGCTTCATCATCGTGCTCTTGCCCGATCCCGTGCCGCCGACGAGGCCGACCGTCTGCCCCGCCGCGACGCGTAGCGAAACGCCGCGCAGCACCGGCGCGGCGGCATCGTAGGCAAAGTCCACGGCCTCAAAAGTGAGATCGCCTTGCGCCAAAGGCCCTACCACCGCCGTGCCTCTCGGCATGACCAGCGGTGCATCGAGCAAGGCAAAGGCGCGCCCGATGGCCGCGACCGAGCGATTGTACATGTCGGTAACCTCCGCCAGGCGCGTTAGCGGCCACAGCAAGCGTTGGGTTAAAAAGACAAACACCGAGTACGCGCCCACCGCCATCTTGCCCTGCAGCGTCAAGTGGCCGCCAACCAGCAACGTCGCGACAAAGCCCGCCATGATCGCCATGCGAATAACCGGGGTGATGGCGCTCGCCAGGGTGATCGCGTCGCGATTAGCGGTCTGATAGGCGTTGCTATAGGCCGCAATGCGCGCATCCTCATGCGCCTCGCGGCCAAAGGCGCGAATCGTCGCGACGCCGCTAAGGTTGTTATTGACCACGCCGCTCAGCGCCGCGGCGGCCTCGCGCACGGCGCCGTAGCGCGTCCGCAACCGGGCCTGAAACCAATAGGCGCCGACGATAATAGCGGGAATCGGCAATAGCGCCCACACCGCGGTTTGCGGCGCGAGAATCACAAAGGCTAACCCACATAGCAACGTGCCGACAACGACTTGGATAATCTGCGAAATGCCATTATTGACGAAGCGCTCGAGCTGATTGATGTCCTCGCCAATCACCGACAACAGCGCGCCGGTTTGTTTGTCCTCGAAATACTGCAAATCAAGGCCCTGCACGTGGCGATAGACGTCCATCCGCAGATCGTGCTGCAAGGCCTGCGCGAGGTTGCGCCACGCCACCTCGTACCAGTATTCACACGCGCTTTCGCTGACCCACACGGCGACGGTTAGTGCTGCCAGCAGGTAGAGCTGTGACATCGAATCGACGATGCCAAATTGCGCAAGCCATGACGCCTCCTGGCGCACCACCACGTCGACGGCAACCCCAATTAACACCTCGGGCAAGACATCAAATAGCTTGTTGAGCACGGTGAAGATCACCGCGACGTTGATCTTGGCGCGGTACCGCGTCGCATACCGCCAGAGGCGCCAAAGTGGATGCATCCGCCCAACCTGCCCGATGGCCGCACCCCGGGCAAGTAGCCAGCCCGTGCGGCGCGGCAAGCAGCCTGCAAATTCGAGAATCTGCGCCCGCAAAACATGCGGCGCCTGGTTTACAAGCGCAGGCGGCGTGTGTAGTTTTCTCGCCCTAATCCCAGCCCGGGTAGCTCAGTCGGTAGAGCAGAGGACTGAAAATCCTCGTGTCGGCGGTTCGATTCCGTCCCCGGGCACCCTACCTGCGCTATCATCGATTTAGATGGCAGCCGAGGCGACCGACGGCACGAAGCCACCGCAGGAAGAGCTTGACGCCACCGCCGAGCTTGGGCGGGCGCCATCGGCTTCGGGCGAGCGGCACATCAGCCCCGGCGACATTATCGACAACCGCTATCGCGTTGAAGGCGTGCTGGGTGAAGGCGGCATGGGCGTGGTTTACCGCGCCGAACACATTGCGATCGCAAGACCGGTGGCAATCAAGCTGCTCCACGGCCCGCTCGCGGCCTTGCCTGAAGTGCGCGCGCGTTTTGAGCGCGAGGCGCTTGCGATCGGGCGCATCAGCCACCCCAACTGCGTCGACGTCAGCGATTTTGGCCAACTCGCCGACGGCTCGCTCTATCTTGTCATGGAGTATTTGGACGGCAAGCCGCTCACCGAACTTCTCCATCACGGCCCGCTTGAGCCGGGTCGCGCGCTCCACATCTTAAAGCACATCTTGCGCGGCCTGGCCCACGCCCACCACATGGGGATCGTGCACCGCGACGTCAAGCCCGCCAATGTCTTCGTGGTTCGCCAGGGGCACGATGACGCCTTCGCCAAGATCGTCGATTTTGGCATCGCCAAACTAGTCGGCCCCACCACAACCACCGATGTCAACCTGACCCAGGCCGGCATTGCCTTTGGCACGCCGGTGTACATGTCGCCAGAACAAGCCATGGGCGAGCCTGCCGATGCGCGCAGCGACCTCTATTCGGCCTCGGTCGTTGCCTACGAAATGTTGGCTGGCGCCCCGCCGTTTGTTTCGGACGACAAGCTGGATCTCATGGGCATGCACGCCAATCGGCCGCCGCCGCCGCTGCACGCCACCCGCGACCAATTCTTTGCAACCCAGTCCGATCCGGTAGCACCTGCCGCATTAGTCGAGCTCGACGCCCTGATTCGGCGCGGCCTCGAAAAACGACCCAACGTTCGCTATGCGTCAGCTGCCGCGTATCTCGAGGCGATCGAGCAATTAGAAACCGAGATTGCCGATTTTGCCAACGTTCGGCCCCGCCGCTGGACCGTAAGAAAACGCCTCGGCCTGGCGCTGCTTGTGGCCCTGAGCCTCGCGGCGCTGGGATGGTTTTTTGTCCCGCGCAAACCGGGGCTGCCGACGCCAACCCCCGATTCCGCCGCCGGCAAGGCCGCGGCCCAGCTTGAGCGCGGCAATCCCAATGCGGCGATCGCCACGGTTAAGCAAAGCAAGGCAGCCAACGAAGATCCGCTCGCGCAGGCGCAGCTCGGCCACGCCCTCGCGTCCAACCGTGATTATAAGGGCGCGCTAAAAGCCTACCGCCGGGCGATTGAGCTCGAGCCGCTGCTTCGCGACGAGCCGACGCTGCGCGCGAATCTAGCCGCAATGGAGACAGAGCCAGACGCCGCCACTAAGCTCGCCGCTTGGTGGTTTGGCGTCGAAGTGCTTGACGACGCGCGCGCAAGCGAGCAACTCCTCGGTGCCGCCCTCGCCCCCGATGCCCGCCTGCGACAGCTCACACGGCTTAGCCTAGAAAAACACTCGTTGGCCCCCCGCGTCGATTGGGTGGGATCGTATCTGCAAGACCTGCAGCTCCTCCCAAGCTGCGCCGAGCGCAAGACGGCCATTGCCAAACTGCGTGCGCTTGGCGACAAGCAAGCCGCGGCGCCGTTGCGCGCCGCCGCCGCCGCCAAAGGCAACAAGTGTCTTGCGGCGGATGCCCAATCCGCGGTGCGCTTTCTGTCCCAGGTCAAATAGCGCTACCTTGCGAGCAAGGCGAGCCCCGAGACGACGAGCCCCGCCTGTACTACGAATTCAAACTGCCGCTGGCTCACCTTGTCGTGCAATTTTTCGCCAATAAAAATGCCAATCAGTACAGACGGGCTAAGACACGCCGCCACCAAAAGCAGATGCGTGGTGACGTGGCCTTGCGCCGCATCGACGGCTAGCACGATGACATTGCACACCAGCCAAACCGCTAGCAACGTGGTGCGGAACCGACTGCGATCCATGTGCACCGTCGCAAGCGCGCGGACCAAGAGCGGACCGCCCGAGGCTAGAATGCCCTGTACCACGCCGGCGCCGAGCATCCACGCCGGCAACAACGCCACCACGGGCTTGCTCGGCCAGATACCGGTCAAGCTGAGCAGATCGCGAAGGGCCAAGGTCAGCACCATCGCGCCCAGGATGAGCTGCAGCTGCGCGGCCGAGATGAACGGCGCGACCACGGTGCCAACCACCAACCCCAGCCCCATCAGCGGCGCGATGCGTCTCCGCAGCAGCTCGCGGTCTACCTGGTCCGCGTGGCGTACGAGCGGGATGGCGCACAGGGGCAACGCCAACACCATGAGCACGATCTTGAGCTCCGCCACTGGCAGCCAAAAGGAGCCGAGGGTTAGGGCGATGACAATGCTGCCAAACCCAGTCATCGTCTGGATGGCATTGGAGGTCGCGATGATTGCCCCCAAGATGAGCAATGTCGAGATTTCAACCATGGGAGGTGGCAGAATCCTACCAGCCATCGGCTCCAAAACAAAGTAATTTCAATATGTTATGAACTGGCCTGGCGCGGCATTGGCCTTGCACTACGGTAAGACATGCTGATTCTTCTCACCTTCGTGCTAGCCGTGATGCTGCTACACCGCGACCCTGCCATTACGCGCCTCAAGAATGCCGACCCCGGCCAATCGCGCGCCTAGCCGCTGCCAGGACGCCGCTTCTCCGTGAGCGGCCTGGCGCGCTTGACTATTGACCGCCGCTGCATACACTGCCCCACCTTAGCGAAAGTGGCGGAATGGTAGACGCGCTGGTCTCAGAAGCCAGTGGGTAACACTGTGGGGGTTCGAGTCCCCCCTTTCGCACAAGACATCTCGGCACATGCGTTTACGGTCCATTCGTTCACAGGTACGATGGCAATGGGCATGGCAAGACTGATCGTTGTAGCGGGCAATGAGCGGCAGGAGCATGAGCTCAAGCCTTTCAATTCGATCGGGCGTCACCCCGACAACACCATCCAAGTCCTCGATCGCATCATCTCCAAAGAGCACGCGCACATCCAATCGTTGCCCGACGGTCGCTTCCTGCTGCGTGACCTCAAGTCGCTCAACGGCACCTTTTTTCGCGGCGAGCGCGTCGCCGATCGCATCCTCTGCGACGGCGATGAAATCACGATGGGGTCGACGACCCTTATCTTCGTGCAGCAAGCCTCGCCGCCACCGCCGCCGCTGAGCAAGGTCACCATCTCCGCCGGCGTCGCGGCGAGCCACATCCGCAACCGGATCAGCGCCGATGCCGGCGACTTCTTGCCTGAAAAAGAGGTGCAGGATGAACGCATCCTGCGCCGCGACTACGAGCGCTTGCGCATGGGCCACCAGCTCGCCCGTGCGGTCGGCGCCGAGCTCGACCTCGAACGCCTCTTGCCAAAAATTCTCGACCAGGCCATCGAACTGGTGGGGGCCGACCGCGGCGCGATCTTGTTCATGAATGAACACGGCGACCCGGTGCCGCAGTACGTGAAGACCAAGTCGGGCAAATCCGACAACGACATCGTGCTTTCGCGGACGGTGCTGTCCGAGGTCATCGGCAACCGCGCCGCCGTCTTATCCTCTGATGCCACCGTCGATTCGAGGTTTGCCGCCGCGCACAGCATCATTATGCAGGGCATCCGGTCGACCATGACCCTGCCCTTGCTGGTGCGCGACGAGTTGCTGGGCCTCATCCATCTCGACTCGCTGTTTGCCTCCAACGCGTTTACCGAGAAAGACCTGCAGATTTGCACCGGCATGGCCTCGCAGGCCGCGATTGCGATCCAGAATGCGCGGCTCGCCCAGCGCATCGAGCAGGAGGCCCAAACACGGGCGCAGATCTCGCGACTCATCCCGCCATCGGTCGTCGAGCAAGTCGTCAAGGGCGAGCTCGTCATCGAAAAGGGCGGCCGCCTCTCCGAAATCACCATGCTCTTTTCCGACATTCGAGGGTTCACCACCATGTCGGACGGCACGCCGCCGCAAGAAGTCGTCACCACCCTCAACGAATACTTCGAGATCATGGTGGATATTCTGTTCCGCTACTCCGGCACCTTGGACAAATTTGTCGGCGATGAGATCATCGGCCTTTTTGGTGCGCCCATCGCCATTGAAAACGCGCCGCTCAAGTCCGTGCTCTGCGCGGTTGCCATGATGCAAGGGCTCGATGAATTCAATCGGACGCGCGCCGCGGAGAACCTCGAGCCCATTCGCATCGGCATTGGCATCAATACGGGCACCGTCATTACCGGCGCGATTGGCTCGACAAGGGCCTTGCAATATACCGCGATTGGCGACGCCATGAACGTCGCCTCGCGCTTGGTCAATCTCGCCAAGGCCGGCGAAATCATCATCTCGGAAGCAACCTATTCCCATGTCGCCGAATACATCGACGCCATGCCGCTCCCACCCGTGCGCGTCAAAGGCAAAGCCGAAGAGCTTCAGGTCTTTCGCGTCGTCGGGCTCCGCAGCGCCGCAGGCGGCGCGTGGGGCGAAGTCACCAAGGCGTAAGGGGTGCCCCTAATCAGGCGCGGTGTCAGCTGCGCTGTACCTCCACGGCGCAAAGTCCTACCGGTAGGTGGCGCACGTTTCTTCCGCGAGCATAGATTGCAGGGCGGTGTTCGTGGCACCGAAGGATGTGGATACCACAGCCGTCTCGCCATGCCCCGGAGGGTCGCTATCTGCGAGCAGGAAGACACGTGCGTCCACCTGCCGGTCCTCCATCTATCTGCGAGCAGGAAGACACGTGCGCCACCTGCCGGTCCACAATCTATCTGCGAGCAGGAAGACACGTGCGCCCACCTGCCGGTCCACCCGCACTATCTGCGAGCAGGAAGACACGTGCTCCAACCGGCCGGTAACTCCAAGTGTAGTGATGTCCTTGGTGCCCGGTCGCCAAAACCGCTTAACCGATGGTGATGCCCATTTGCTTGCGCACCGCGAAGTAGTTCTCGCCGATGGAGAACAAGATGAGCTCTTTGATGCGCTCCTTGACCGCGTTCTGGCCGCCGGCTGACGGGTCGGCCGAAATGAGCTTAGCCGCCACCTCGAGGTCGCCACACAAGACGAAGCCCGCACGCTGCGACACGGCCTCGGCAGCCTGGCCCCACTCCGCCAGGTTAACCTTGGATTCATGGCTTAGAAACGACCGCACGACCTGGGCAAGTTGCTCAGCCATTTGCGGCGTGATGCGTTGCTGCATCTCTGGCAAGTATTGCGCGACTAACGGAGCTACGTCGGTCGGCACCGGGATGTCGCGCTTGACCAAGGCGATCGCCGAATACAGCGCCACCTTAAGCTCGGTATTGGTTGGCAACAGCAGCTTCAAATAGTACTCGGGCCGCATAAAGGTGAGCCGTCGCGCGGCCGCAAAGGCCAACTCCTTCTCCGACTTGCCTTGAAACAACTGTGGCCTGACCACAAAGGCCGGACACAACTCGGTCTTATCGATAAAATTCGCGAGCTGAATTTCCGCCGGCTTGTTATCCTCAAGCACAAATACTTCGGGCAGCGGCACGCCCAAGGCCTGGGCGGCGTAGTAGAGCGCCCGCGACAGCATGAGCTGATCGGTCCGCACGTCGCGCTTGTCCTTGCGCTTGAGCCCGAGGTCCTTGTGCGGATACGCCTTCATCGCCGCGACGCCTTGGTAGACCGCCGCGAAGATGGCCGAGATATAGCGATTTTCCTGCTCGGGCACCATGCGGCCCCACGATTCCGTATTCATCGCGCTCGCCGCCTTTGCGAGCCCGCGCGGCTTATACTGCTCGTAAAACTCGAGCTCGTGGGGGTCGGCCTTTTTAAGAAACGCCAAGGTGGCGCTAATGCACCACTGCTTGTCGTACTGCTGCGTCTCTGAATAGATCTTGTAGAGCGCCTTGTAGCTATCGTACTTAAAGGGCTCGGCATTGAGCATGCGCACGTGCTGGTCGACGGCCTTGTCGGCGTACTCAGACCCCGCCGTCAGATACAACTCCGCCAAGATCTCGGCGCGCGCCGCATTGTCGGGATCGAGCTGCTGCGCCAGCTCAAAGGCGCCGACCGCGCTCTGGTAATGCTTGAGCCGCGAGCGGTAGACCTCGCCCAGTGCATGAAGCAGATCGACCCGCAGCTTGTTGTAGGTCGCGGGATCCACGCCTGGCTTGTCGATGCGCTTGAGCATGTTGCGATAGCTGCGTTCCTGATCCTTCCACGCGCGTTTGGTGGTCTGCAGCTTGTCAATCTCTGCAAAGGCCTTAAGCGCCTTGGGCAACATCTGTGCCGAGAGCTTGGCAGGATCTTCGAAGAAGTTGTCGAGCGCGAGGTTGTAGTGGTCCACGGCCTCGTCAATTGACTGCAACTTATCGCGAAAAATATTGGCCGAGGCCAGGAAGTACTGACCGCGCGACACCGGCTCTTTTTCGATCTCGGTAAACCGCACAATCGTCTCCACGGCTTTTTTCCATTGCTGGGTATCGACGTAGAGATCGAGCAAGCGCTGCAAGAGCGAGTGATCGTTAGGCGCGAAATCGAGGGCCTCGGTAAATGAGGCGATGGCTTTCTGCGGATTCGCCAGCTTCTCCTTGTAGATTTCGCCGATTTCACCGAGCAAGGCGACGCGCTCCTTTTCGGAGGCCGTTGCCAACAGGCCGCGTTTGGCGTGTACGACCGATTCCCACTCCTCTTGCTGTTCTTGCAAGGCGACCATGGCGAGCAACGTATCGCGATGGGTCGGATCGATTTCCAACGCCTTCTCGAACATGTTGTGCGCCTTTTTGCGCTCACCTAGATGCTGCCGAACCATGCCTAAGCGGAAATAGGTACGCACCACGTCGGCGTTGCTGGTGACGTCCCGCTGCTGCACTAGCAAGGTCTGGTAGAGCTTGCCCGCGCCGTCCCAATCTTGCATCTTATAGAGCAAATCGGCGCGGCTGATGAGCGTAGGCAGGTAGGTCGGGTCGAGATCATAGGCCGCCTTGTAATAGGCCCCGGCCCGACGCAAGTCACCGGTCTCATCGGCGGCGCGGCCTGCCTGGTAATACAGCTCATTGAGCTCCTGCCCATCGGCGCCGCCATCCCCCAATTTGCGCACGAGCATTTCGACGACCGGCGCGAGCGCCGCCCATTCTTGGGCTTCAAAGTACAGGCGCGCCAATGGCCGCCCCGCTTCGACGTGTTCGGGATCGAGCGCGATCACCGCTGCGTAGAGTTGCTTGGCGTGATCGGCATGGGCCAACCGCTGCTCGTAGATTACGGCGGCGCCATAGAGCAGACGCACCTTATCGGTCGGCACCGGCATTGCCGCCTCGGCGCGGACCATCATCTGCGCGGCCTTGAGCCAATCTCCGCGCTCGCGATACATCGCGACCAAGGCTTCCATCGCCGCGGCATTGGCCGGGTCAAGGGTAAGGGCGTGCAACAGGTGCGACTCCGCCGCCTCAGGGTCCTTGATCTGCTGATGCAGAATCGTCCCCATGCGGCGGTACAATTCGGATTGCGTCCGCACATCGTCGACGATGCGCACGTAGGCGCTTTGGGCCTCAACGGCGCGATGCCAGTCGCCAATCCGTTCATAAAGACGTCCCAGCGCATCAAGCGCCCGCGGCTCATCCTGCCTAAGCGTTAGGGCCTCGTTGTAGGCCTCGAGCGCGCGGTCGGGGTTGTCGAGTTGGGCCTCGTACAAGCCACCCATGGCGCAATACAGATCAATCCGCGACGCGATGTCGGCCGTGGCGGGGATATGGTTGCGGTACGTCTCGACCAGGGCGTCCCATTTCCCAGACTGATAGTACAGTCGTTCGAGCTCGCGGAAGGCCGCGGCATTGCGCGGGTCGAGCGCCACAATCTTTTCGTAGCAATCGGCGGCGCGATCGAGCTTGGCATACCGCTCCTCCCAAGCCGCGGCCATGCGGCCATAAAGCGCGACGCGCTCGCTATCGGTAGGCGACACGTCGAGCTGCAGCTCCAGCACTTCGAGATAGGGCTGTGGTTGATTGGTCTTGTCGTAGAGTTCTTCCAACGAGCGCAGCGCGGTCAGGTTGGCGGCGTCAATTTCGAGGACTCTGCGATAGGCCTCAATCGCTTGCTGGTAGGCCCCGACCCGCTGGTCGTAGACCTGGCCAATTTCGATGCGCACGCGGGTGGCCTCTTCCGGATCGCTTTCGACGGCCGCGCGACGGTACAAGACATCGATCAACGCATCCCACGCCTCGGCGCGGCGATACAGCCGTTCCAAGGAGCTCAGCGCGCCGCGATTTTCTGGATCGGCCGACAAGGCCTGCTGATAGGCATATAGCGCTTGTTGCGGGTCCTGCAGCTGGCCTTCCCACAATTCGGCGAGTTGTAACGACAATTCGGTGCGCGCGGCGACGTCTTGCTCGACGGCAATATGCCGATTGAGCGTGTCTTGCAGCTCGCGCCACATGCCACGGCGACGCTGCAGATCGGCCAAGGCCACTAAGGCCCCGGGATGGCCCGGATCGATCCGCAGGGCCTCTTGCACCGAGTGCATCGCGTAGTCGACGTGCGAGAGATGCTCGCTGTACCAGCGACCGATCTTGACCCAAAGCTCCGCCGCAGCAACGCGGTTTTCGACCTCCAGCGTACGCACCTGCTCGGTGTACTCAGTCAGCAGCTCGGCCCACTTGCCGGTTGCGCCGGCAAGCCGTTCTAGCTCGCGCGAGGTGGTTTCGTTTGCATAGTCTAGCTTGAAGGCGGCCTGCAGCACCAAGAAGGCGGATTCCTGATCGCCGAGCTCGGTTTCATAGATCCGCGCGGTTTCGTGAAACAACGCGATTCGTTGCGCGTCGTCGGCGAGAAATTCGCCACGGGTAAGAAACACCTCGACGAGCTCGCTCCAGCGATACTGGCTGCGATAGATCGATTCGAGGCGTTCGCTCGCCAAGAGATTGGCGGGCGCCTCTTGATGTACCAATTCAAACAGCTGCGCCGCATTCGCGAGATTGCCGACCTTTTCTTCCCAAATAGCGCCCGCCTGGAGCAGGTGTTCGGCGCGCATGTCAGGGTCGCTGGCGAGCTGCGCCCGCTGTTGCAGGATCTCGACAACGCCGTCCCAGCGTGCCTCGCGGGTATAGAGCGCTTCGAGCGCCGTGATCGCGGCTTCGTTGCGCGGATCGAGATGCAACACCTGTTGCCACGCCTCGATGGCGTCGTCAACGCGGCCAAGCACATCACCTTCGAGCTCACCGAGCTGGCTGTACTGGGCGATGAGGACTTCATCTGAAAACGATTGCGAGTCGACTGAGACCGCAATCAGCCGGCGCAAGCTGCTGCTGAGCTCGTCCCAGGCTTGGGTGTTTTGATATAGCTCGCAAAGCGCCGTCAACGTCTCGCCATCGACAGGATTAATGCGATCTGCCGCCAGCCACGCATCGATGGCGTTGCGCGGCCGCGCGAGCTGGCTCGCCCAGATGCGCCCCATCGATTTATAAAGCGCAATCTGCTCGCGCTCGTCGGGGGTGATCGCGACTTGGCGTTCCAGGGTCTCGACGTATGGCTCCCATTGGCCATTGCGTTCGTAAATTTCGGCGACCGCGCCGAGGGTCTCGGCGTCTTCCCCCCGGATATCAGCCACGCGACGCCAAAGGTCGACGGCATGATCATCTTGGCCCAGCGCATCTGCCGCAACCCGCGCCATGCGTGCGTAAACGCCTGATAGTTCGTCGTCGCCGGCGGCTACATCGACCAATTTTTCGTAGGTGGCGTAAAGCTTGGCCCATTCTTCTCGGCGAAAATAAATCTCTTCCTCAGCTTCGAGCGCCTTGCGGTTGCGGCTGTCGCCCTCTAGCACGGCGCGGTAAGCCCCAAGCGCGGCATCGAGATCACCAAGCACCGATGCATAGATTTCGCCACGGCGAAACAAGAGCTCATTGCGCTGGTCTGGATCATCGGCCAGCGCGACGCGCCGCCGCAGCACTTCGACGAGCTCGTCATACATGCCCGCCGCGAGATACAAGCGATCGAGGGCTAGCAGGGCCGCCTCATCTTCTGGCGCGAGCTGCAACACGCGCAGGTAGGCATCGACCGCACCCGCGACGTCGCCGATTTCCTCTTCAAGCACGCGTCCACGCTTGATCAGCACGTCGCGAACGATCGTGCGCTCGAGCGAGGCATTCTCATCAAGCGCCTGCTGATACGAAGCGGCGAGATGGTCCCACGCGCCAAGGTCGCCCGCGAAGCGTTCGAGTTGCTCCGACGCCAACTCTGATGATGGATCTTCGATGAGCGCTTGCGCCCACCATTGGAAGGCGCGCCCCGGATCGGCCAGCCTCGACTCGGCTAGCTCCGCCAGGCGCTGCAACATGGCCAAGCGCTCACGTGGGGCGACCTGCGCCGCCAACTGCGCCTGATATACGGCATGCAGTTTTTCGAACTCGCCGGCCTGCTCGTAAAGTGGTTCAAGAATCGCGATCACCTCAGATTGGTGTTGGTTGCCCGCAAATAGGCTTTCCAGCGCCGCGATCGTCGGGGCATGGGTCGGCATCGCGAACAGCACCTCGCGATAGACATCGATCGCGCCTCGGGCATCGCCCAGGGCGTGCTCAAGGGTCTGCCCCAAGCGAAACTGGTACAAGGCCGCGTCGTTTTCGTCGCTTGAGAGGCGAGCCCGCGTGCGCAGGATGCCGCCAAGCTCGGCCCATTGCTGCGTGTGCGAATATAGGTCGTCGAGTGCCTCCAGCGACACGGCCTGCTCGGGCTCAATCGCCAACACCCGGGTATGGCTCGCAATCGCGGCCTGCAAGTCACCAGTTTCTTGCTGGAACACCCGCGCTGCGCGCAACAGGACTTCAACTTGCTTGCTTGGCTCGCCCGCCGACTCAACCTGCGCGAGGTACAACGCCCCCGTCTGTGGCCATTTGCCGAGCTGGTCCGACAAGCGCTCAAGATGACCTATGGTTAGTTCGTTGCTGCGGTCGTCCGCGAGCGCTCGGCCGTAAGCCTCATACGCCGCGTCCGGATTTGTTAGCTGAGCCTCCTGGAGATGCGCCAGTCGATGCAAGAAGCCGACCCGCTCGGCCGGTTCTTCGGTCTGCGCCACCATGATTTCAAACACCGCGGCCAACTGAGCCCATTGTCCCGAGGCCTCATAAATCGGCTCGAGAACTTTGGCCGCCGCCAGGGGTTCCGCGCTGCCACGAAGCAGCCCGTCAAGGGCTGCAAGGGTTTCTGGGTGATACGGATCAAGCGCGAGGGCCCCGCGATAGGTCTCGACTGCACGGTTGGTGTCGCCAAGATGCGTCTGCCATAACAGGCCGACGCGGTAGGTGAGCGCCACCGTTTCTTGATCATTGCCCGATAGCTTGATCTGACGCTCAAGGTTGCCAAGCAGGTCGTACCAACGTTCGGCCTGCCCAAGCAGGCGATCGAGCGCCTGAATCGCGGGCACCTCGGTGGCATCGACGTCCAAGATTTGTTGGTACGTTTCGATGGCCTTAGCTGTATTGCCGAGCTCGCGATCGTAGACCTGCCCCAGGACGTAGAGCGTTCGCTTCTTCTCTTCGGGGTCGGCGGCCAGATCGGCACGCTTGGCATAGACGTCTTTGAGCTGGCTCCAGCGCTCCAGCCGAATAAACAGCCGCTCGAGCGCGGCCAGGGCCGTCTCGTCAGCATCGTCGATCGTTAGGATGTGCTGATACGTCGCGATGGCGGCCTCTTGGTCGGCGAGCACTTCTTCCTGAAGCTGCGCGGCGCGATAGAGAAATTCCTGCTTGGACGCCGTGTCGGCGGCGACGTCGCTGCGGCGGCGCAGAATGTCCACCAAGCCCGCCGAATTGCCCGTCATCTGCCAGATCGCTTGAATGCGCGTCGCCGCGATCTCTTGCGAAGGGTCCACTTTAAGTACCTCTTCGAGGGTCGCAACCGCGGCCTGCGCATCGCCGATAGCCTCTTCTTGCACGCGCGCCGCGCGGTAGCGCAAGCCAATGCGCAGTTCGTCATCGGCGGCGGCGGTCGCGGCCTCGAGATACAACGTGACCAGCGCTTGTGGATCGCCTAGCCCGATGGCGAGCCGCTCCAGCTGGGCAAGTGTGACCGCGTCTTGCGGATCTTCGGCTAGCGCCCGGGCATGGGCGGCAAATGCCGCCTTCATGTCGCTAAGCGCGATTTCGTGCAATTCGGCGATCTGGTGAAGCAAGGCGAGTTTCTGCGCCGGATCGAATGAATGCCTGACGATGATCTCGAGCGCACCAATCTGCTTGGTCGCATCGCCTTGGTCGCGATAAAGCGGCTCAAGAATATTAGCCACGGCTAGCTCGAACTCAGCCTGCTGGCCGAGTCGCTGCAAGGCCATGATGGCCTCGACGTTGCCGGCATCGGTATCGAGGGCTTGGCGATAGGTCTCAACCGCGGCGGCCTGTTCACCAAGTCGCGTTTCCCGCACGTGGGCCAGGCGCACCAGCAACGGCACGCGCTGCGCATCGTCTTCGACGATGGTTAGCTGCCGCGTGAGATTGTCACCCAAATCTTGCCAACGTCCCCCGCCCTCAAACAGGCGATCGAGCGCCCGCAAGGCAACCAAATTGTCCGCATCCTGCGCCAGCACTTCGCCATAGGCCGCGATTGCCTCGTCGCGCTGCCCCAGCATTTGGTCCTGGATCTCGGCGATCTTAAACAAGACATCGAGCCGCTCGGCATCGGTCGCGACGATGTCCGCCTTGCGACGATAGACATCGAGGAGTTCCGGATAACGCTCCTGGCTGGCAAAAATCGATTCCAGCGCCGCCAAGGCGCGTTCGTCGTCGGGCTCGACGGTCAGCGCGCGTTGGTAGGCCTCGACGGCACGATCGATCTTGCCGAGGCGATGCAAATAGGCCTCACCGAGCTTGAGCGCCATTTGATGGGTCTGGACCGCGTCGAGTTCATCGGACTTCAGCGATTTCTCAAGCAGCGCCGCATAACTCTCCCAGCCGCCGTCGAGCAAATCTGCCAACGACTCGAGCTCTTGCTGCGCGACTTCATTGCCAGGTTCTTGCTCGAGACAACGGCCATAGGCGTCGGCCGCCTTTTCCGCATTGCCTAGCCGCAGGCGATACAATTCGCCAATACGCAACAGCAGCGCCGCCCGCGTCGAGGGGTCCGCCTCGGCCGCTACCTTGATTTCTTGCACCAAGACGAGCTGGGCCCAATCCGCGGTTTGTTCGTAGATGGGCTCGAGCACGGCGGCCGCGACGCCGCGATGTTCCTTGTCATCGAGCTTGCGCTCCAGCGCGGCCCTTGCCGCGGTGTTGCCGGGATCGACATCAAGCATATCGCGATAGACTTCTATGGCGGAGGCGGCTTGGCCCAGCCTGAGATCACGCGTCTCGGCGAGCTTGCGACGCAGTTCGAGATGCGCCGCGCGATCATCTTCGAGGCCGATGACGACCATCTGCCGCTGCAGCACATCGGCGAGTTCCTGCCACTTTTCGCCGCGCTCATACAAGCGCGCAAGGGCTGCCAAGGCGCCCTTGTCGTCGGGCGCCATGTCGGTAATCGACAAATACGCCTTGATGGCCTCGGCGTCGTCTTTGACTTCGTTTTCAAAGAGCAAGCCCAACTTGCTGAGGATCGCGATCCGCGCCTCGGGCTCGCTCGTTAGCTCGAGCTTGCGCGCATAGACTTGCTTGAGATCGCCAAATTGCCCCTTGGCTACCAAAAAGGCGGTCCAGCGCATCGAGCGCGGCATCATGCGAATCTTCGATCTCCAAGATGGCGCGATTCAGCGCGAGCGCGCGGTCTAAATCGCCCAGCTCTTGCTCGACCAGGCGGGCCAGGGTTTCGAGAATGGGCAGCGTATCGCGGCTGTTACCTTCGCTCTTAAGCGTAGCCTCGTAGGCGTCGGCCAGCTCTGCGTAGGCGCCCGTCTCTTGCGCCAAACGGTCCAGGTGTTGCCATAGGGCGCTATCGCGCGGTGCGTCGCGGTGGGCCTTGAGCCACCACGCCAGGGCGGCGCCCTTGTCGCGCAGCTTATCTTCCGATAGCTCGGCGAGCACGCGCATGCGTTCGGCGCGCGCGAACGCATCGCCGGTTTGCGCGAGCTGGATTTCGAGCACGGACACCAACCGCTTAGGGTCCTTGGCAGCCTCAAAAAGTGGAATCAGCGCCTCGGCGGCGGCGAGGTTTTGCGGATCGAGCTGCAATACCTTTTCAAACGCCCGCAGGGCCCGATCGGGCTTGGCGAGTTCATCGCGATACAGCTCCGCGACGCGCAGGCCAACCGTGACGCGTTGCCCCTCTGGTCCCGCGTCTACCTCGCGCTCAAGCACGGTGCGAACATACTCGTCGAGCTTGCCGCGATCGCGGTAAAGCGCCTCAAGCTCGGTCCAGCGTCCCGCGCCAATATAGAGCTTCTTGAGCGAATCCTGGGCTCGCCGATGATTTTCATCGAGCGCCAGCAGTTTTTGCCAGGCATCAATCGCAAGATCGGCGGCGCGATCGTTGCCCTCGATCTTTTCCATGTAGAGGATGCCTAGGCGCTGATACGCCTCGATCCGCGCTTTTGCGTCGGGCAGCTGATCGGCCTGCCGCTCCAGCACATCGGCGAGCTTGCTCCATTCGCGGTTGCGCTCGTAGATCTTGCCAAGTTCCGTGAGCGCCTCGTCGTTGGCGGCGTCGAACTCGAGCGTTTTTTCCCACCAATATTGGCAGATCTCAGGCTTTTTCACCTTCGTATTTGCCATGCGCGCAACGTCGAGCACGAGCGCCCCACGGCTCGCAAACGGCGCGTTCATGATTTCGTTTTCTTTAAGCTTGATCAGCTTTTCCCACTCGCGGCGCTTCTCGTAGATGCCAAGTAGCTGCTCGATGGCGCTGGCGTTGGCGGGCTCAAGTTCAAGCACTTTCTCGAGCGCGCGAATGGCCTCGGCTTGATTGGAAAACCGCTCCAGCCACAACGTGGCAATCTTGCTGTAGAGCTCGACCTTTTCCCCATCCGAGGGGGCACGCTCCGCGCGCTCGCCGAGCAACTTGACCAGATCTTGCCACCGCTTCTTATTTTCGTAGATCGCAGCTAACTGGTCGTACAGCGCCATCTGCAGCGGATCGTGGCTCAGCGACGTCGCCATCGCCATCATCGCCTGGGTCTCGTTGCCAAGCTTGGTATAGGCCTCGGCGAGTTCTCGCCACACGCGGGCCTTCTCGCTGGCGCCCGGCGCGGCCTTGGCTTCTTCGTCCTTGAGCGCGTCGACGAGCTGCGGCCACATGGCATTCGCGGTTAAATGCGCGGCGTACTGGCGGCGAATCGCCACCGCGCCTGGAAACTTTGAAATCGCATCTTTCCACGCCGACACGCCTTTGTCGGGCGCGCCCGTCGCAGCCACGGCCTTATCAACCAGCGGCTTGGCATCCGCAGGCACGTCAAACGCATCGCCGGCGTCGGAGGCGGGAAGATTTGTCACCGAACCGCTCGCGACGGCCGGAGGCGTCGTGCCAGTGGCGTGCGTTTCAACGCTTGCGGCGGCCGCCGGCGCAACCGCAGCGCGCGCTGGGTCGTCGGCAAAGGCCTTGGCGAGCGCCGAGGCTGGATCGATCGCAACGACGCGCTGAAAATACCGCTCGGCATCGGCAGGCCGATTTGCGCGGCGCCACGCCACGACCCCGGCTTGCTCGGCAATTAAAAGTTGGGCGTCGGTGCCTAGCTTTGGCAACAGCAAATCCGTCAACTCAAGAAAGTCGACATAATCACCAGATTCGTCGGCGAGCTGTCGGAGAAACGCCAGACCACCGACGGCGGTGCCAAGCGGGTTGGTGCCATTGGCACCGGCCAGGCGCAGCGCGAGCGCAAAAAAGCGCGCGCTGATGTCGCGTTGCTTGTAGCGTTGCAGCCATTGCAGCGCGAGGCGTTGCGCGAGGACGGCGCGGTCATGCTCGCCCGTGGCGGCCAGGCGCTTGTGATGCAGCGCCTCGAGCGCCTGCCAGTCTTCGCGACCGGTCAAGATGGTTTCTTGCAGAAAATTGGCCGAGGGCTCGTTGGGCGCAAGCGCCAAGACTTGGTCGAGCAGGGGCATGATGCGGTCGTCGTCTGCGTCTTGCAGCCGCACGATGCGCACCGCGCGCAGCAGCGAACCGGCGGCGGTGTCAGCCTCGCTGGCCGAAGCCTCTCTTACCAAACGCTCGATTTCTTGCGGCGCCTGCGCGGCGTCAACGCTAAGCGCAGCCCACGCATCGGCGACGCGCCGCGCCACCCCTGATGCCGCGGCCGCGCGCTCAAGTTGCACCCGTGCCTTATCAACCGCGCCCGCATCGAGCATGGCCTCGCCGACAAATCCTGCTAGCTCGAGATCATCGGGGCTTTGTTTTAATTCGAGCTCGCCGACCTTGGCGACCATGTCGAGGCGCCCGAGTTCGGCATACAGCTCGCGCGCGCGCCGCAGCGCCTTGCGATTCTCGGGGTGTTGCTTCCACGCCTTTTGATATAGCGCCAACGGTCGCTCGCGCTCGGCGCACACGGCCTCGGCTAGCTGCGCGAGCTCAAACAGCGAGTCCGACTGCTTGGCCTTGTCGTCAAGCGCGTCGAGGTCTCGCTCGATTTGATCAAGCGCCTCATTCCAGTCTTGAGAAGAGCGAAGCTGGTCGCGGAAGGTCATACGGATGTCCATGGCGTATCCTCGTGGTTAACAACGCGGTCGATGCCGAGCCGAAAGCTGCCCATTAATCCAAGGCGGTTGCGACGCTGGATTTGGTCGGCGGTGGTGGGTGTGGCCATCAGGCAAGGCACAGGGCGGATGTTCCGATTAGGCAATAATATTTATAACATGCCAATCGCAGCCACCCGCATTTGCGGGCCCGCAGATCGCCCGGAGAGCCGAGTTTTCCGCGCTATGTAGTCACAGGTGAGACAGGTTCTATGTAACGGCCTATCGAAGCGATTATGGGGGCTATTGAATGCCCTTGCTCATGATCTCGCCGATAAGGCGTTGCGCCACGGACTTCTCGTACATGGCCGATTTGCCCGCAGCCTTCGCGTAGACTTCGAGGTCTTCCTTGGCTTTTTTGTAGTCGGCTTTTTGAAACAGGAGCTGCCCGCGCTGAAAGCGGGCTCGATTGTTGTCTTTACGGTCTTCAATCGCGGCCGTGTAGGCCGCAATGGCGCCCTCGACATCGCCCTTGCGCTGTTTTCCGAGGCCGAGCAGGAAACTTACTTCGCTGCGGTCCAGCGCGTCGTCGACAGCCTTGGCCCCCGCCTCGGCGACCGCGATCGCCTCGTCGACGTAGTCCCATTTAAGGTACAAATTCGCGAGGGTGACGTAGGGCGCGTAATCCGATGGATCCAGCGTAATGGCCGTGGTTGCCAGCTCGGCGGCCTCCTTTTCCTTGCCCTGATACAAATAGGCTCGACTTAAAAAATACGTCGCGTCGACAAGCTTTGGCTCTAGCTTAATCGCGGCCGCCAACTGATCCGTGGCCTTGCCAAAATCGACCTTGCTATAGTCGAGTTCGATTTCGTTTGGCTGTTTGGCAGCGGCACGGGCCTGTGACTCGCGCGCCCCCGCCTCGGCGGCTCGATATAGCGCGATGCCGTATTTCTCGGCATACACGGCGTTGTTCCCGAGCAACTTGGTAGCCTGCGCCAAGGCATCCGCCGACTCTTTAAAGCTGTCTCGCTTTAGGTAGGAGAGACCAAGCCCAAACCACGCCAGGTGGTTTGCCGGGTCAAGGCGCGCGGCCTCTTTGTATTCTTGCGCTGCATTGTCAAAATTGGCGGCCTTAAACGCCTTGGCGCCGCGATTTTGGTGCTCAATGGACTGCTTGGTGCCTGGGCTGCTACAAGCGCCCAAAACAGCAAATGCGCCCAAAAGCGCATAGGTAGCTAATCGTGAAGATTTCATCGCGCCAACGCTACGACAAGTGCCCCGCCCGCTCAAGCCCTCGGCGCGTTACTTACCAACTTCAAATTTGACCCTCCGCCCGCCCCCAAAGGGTGTTAGTTCGTTTAGTGGATAGTTCGGCGCACGCCTTGGTCGCGCTCCCAGCAGCGAGGGATTTTGCGTCCAGTTTGGCGCGCTCCCGCAGCGATGCTGAGGCGCGTACTTTAGGTACGCAACGAAGCTCGCGAGGAAGCACGCCGAAATGGGCGCAAAAGACCCGCTGCGCGATCAGCCGCCTGAAGGGCGGAATTCAAAGGGATACGATTTGACCTGCACACCCCCGCCGCCTTTTGGCTTTGGAAACTCGATGTTCTTGATCACGCCAGCGACGCAACTCGCCACGGCGCCGTCGAGGCCGCTCGCGGTTGAGGTGGTCACGGTGCCAGTCGGGCTAATAAAGAACTGCGCGATCACCGTGCCCTGCAGGGTCGGCTTGGCGAGCAATTGGCGCTCGTAGCAGGAGCGAATTTTTTCTATGTTGCGGCGGATGTAGCGACGAATCGTCGCTGGGTCGAGGTCGCCGCCGACGTCCGGCGTGCCGAGGCGCGGCTCTGGCACCACCGAGGAGCGCGCCCGGCCACCGCCGCGACCGCTACCGGTGCCGTATCCGCTACCTGTGCCCGAGCCGTGGCCAATGCGGCCTTGGTTGCCAAGACCCACCGTGCCCCAGCCCGTGCCGCCGCCGCCCGGGCCAAAGCCCGATTGGCCAAAGCCAAAGCCACCAGCCATTTCGCCAGGCGCGTCGCCGAGCAGGCCACCTTGGATATCGACGTCGTCGAGACCCGAGGTGATATCGCCGGTACCAGTTAAAGAAGCGAATACCGAACCGCCGGTAGACGCGAAGGCCGCGCCGATGGCGCCACCGGAGGCGGCAGACTCTGACGCCTGACGCGCGATGACTTCCTCATCGCTGTTCTTGGCCATCTTAAATTGGCCTTCAGCGCGCGAAGAGTCCTTCTTGCCCATTTTGCCTTCATCGAGCGCCATGCGCGTGCCCGTGCCGCCGGCTTCTTCGTCATCGGCATTTTCTTCCGGTGGCGGCTCTTCTTGCATAGGGTCGTCCTTGGCGTTGTTGCGCGCCGAGGCCAGGCCGCTATCGTCGAGCCCCATGTCGGCGTCGATGCCTTCGCCTGGAGGAGCCACCTGATACAAGATGCCGATGAAGCCAAAGAAGGCGAGAAACGTCACGCCCGCATAGGTGAGAAACGACCCATCGAGCGAGGCCCAAAACGGCACCGGATACTCTTTTGGCTTACCAACGGCGGTGACGATGTACGTGATGTTGCCAAGCTTGGCGCGAATGCGGCCCTTGTCGGGAATCGCCATTTCCGTCGCCCCCGGCTGGCTGCTCGACGGCCTACCCCGCCCTGCGGCTTCGGCGAGTGGCGTGCTTTGGCCGTTAACGACCAACTCGCCATCCATGCCTTGCGCATAGTTAAAGACAAAATCGTTGCCGCTTGGGCCCACGAGTAAAAACTCGTTTCCTGGCGCATGCGTGGTGGAGAATTCCACGCCAGGCGCGCTGCCGATGCGAAAAAACGGCGTGCGACGCTCGCGGCGAATTCGCGCCAGCGCGATGATGCAAAGCGACAGGCCACCGATGAGGCCCGAAAGCGCCACGGCATCGTAGGCGCGGCTCACCATTTTTGGGCGAAACGCGAACTCGGGTCGCTTGAGCACGTTAACCCATTCGTCGTGCTTGGCCGCGTTGTACGAGGCGTTGCGGACGGCGATGACAAACGACACCGTCGACGCGAGCAGGAGCAGCGCGCCGAGGGCAAAGAACCCCTTGGTCGCCGAGGTGACATGGCCGCCTTTGGGCTCCATGAGGTGCTTCACCGAAACGACTGACTGATCGAGCATGGCCGCGACTTCGACAGCCGAGGCACCGGGTTCATCGATATCGCCGGCGTAAGCCGCTGGACCGCCAATGGGTGCGGCCGCATATGGCGCGGCGGCTGGTCGCCCAGGGGCCGGCATGCTGGGGGCCGCAAACGGCGCAGGTGCAGCTTGCTGAGCAAAAGGAGCCGGCGCCGAAGGCACGGGAATCGACGAGGTATGGGACCGGGCCACCTCGCCTACCGCAAAGGCCACTTCGATGCGCGTGCCGCCGATGGTGAGTTGATCGCCCGACTTGATCTTGGCCTTGTTGACCTTTTCGCCATTGACAAAGGTGCCCGTGGCCGACCCAAGGTCGATGATGCTGACGTCGTCGGGGCCGGTGACCTCGATGACGGCGTGCATGCGGCTAACATTGTCGTCATCGAGGCGCAGATGCGACGAAGACAGCTTGCCGATCTTGATCACCGGCAGCGCCAGCTTTTCCTCGCGGAGCAGCTCGGTTCCTTGGAATAAACGAAACGTAAAATTTACACCTGACATGGCAATCCTCGTGTTGCGGCAACTCTACTGCGAATTAAAACGTGGCGCGCTGCCGATCCGCCACGAATGTCCAATAAACGCACGGACTTGGCCTGCATCGACGAAGGCGCTTCGTATCCAATCGCCACAACCGGACAAACCGGTGTAGCAAATCGCCACGCATGAGCCTTAGACTTGAGCATTCCACGGGGTAGGACACCCGCCTTCGCCCCCGGTTCCCAAAATTTTTATATTTATTTTCGCCACGCCCGCGCTGGTCTTGCGAGTCGCGCCCTGCTGAGGCCCGCCCCTGGTCTTGAGGGCTACCCGCGCTCAGCTAGTCGCTAGCCGTTCGTTGGCCTGGCGGCCCATTAAAAATAACCGTCCCACGAGCGCCCAGGTCTTGAGGAATATTGCGCTCAGCGCGGAGCGAGCTGTTTGCTGGGTTGGGATGGAATTCGTCGCACACCCGCCCAGGTCTTGAGGGATATTGCGCTCAGCGCGTCGCACGCCCGCAGGCGGCCTGATGAGTGGACGTCTGTCCATGACGAAAGGCGCCGAGGACGTACGGCGCGATCAGCGCGTCGCTAGCCGTTTGCTGGCTTGGAGGGGAATTCGCCGCACACCCGCAGCGATGCCGAGGCGCAGCCGTCTGGCTGTAACGAGGCTCGCGAGGATGTACGGCGAATTACACCCAAGCCAGCGAACGGCTATAGGTCTTCGGCGGATTTGAGGATTTCGGGGATGAAGTGCTGACGGATCTTGATGAGGCTCGAGTGCTTCATGCCCGAAAGCACGGTGACGTCGGTGCCGTCAGGGCGAAGAATATCGCCTTCGATGGTGTCTTTGGAAAAGTCATACTCTTTGACTTTAGCGGGCTTGGCCGGCTTGGGCTGAGCCGAAGCCGTGCCGCCGGCGAGGCCGAGAAACGAAAGCGCAATGGCGAAGGTGAAAAGAGTCTTCATAGAGTTCTCCTAAGGACTAGAGCGTAGCACCAGACGTCGGCGGGCGAACAAAAATCAGCTGCCGGCCGGCGCGGCGGCCTGAATCTTGATTTGCTCTTCGTAGCTGGCCACCAGTTTTTCGCAGTCGGTCACGTTTTGCTTGGCCTCTTCGCGGTCTTTGGCGTCCTTGAGCTTGGACTGAGCATCCGCAAAAAATTCGCGGGCTTTGCTGAAGTACTCCTTGCCCTTCTTGAGGTCGGTGGCCTCCTTGGCGCCGTAAAAATCTTTGTAGAGCACGCCCAGGTTAAAGGCAGCCTCGCCGCGCGAGCCGTCAATTTCCTTAGCCTTTTTGTAGCTGCTTTCGGCGTCACCGAGTTCGTTAAGGCCGCGCTGCGCGATGCCAAGGCCAATCCACGCATCGTAGTTTTTAGGCTGAAGCTTTACCACTTCGCCCAGCTGCGTCTTAGCGTCGGCATAGCGGCGCGAGCTCACTTGGATAAGGCCCGCGTTGAGGCGCGCCTCAGCGAACTTGCCGTCGAGTTCGACCGCGGCCATAAACGACGTCAGCGCGCCACTGATGAGGTTCTTCTTCATGTAATAGAGGCCGAACGCGTTATGCAAAGGCGCGTAGGCTTTCGAAGCCTTGAGGCCCTCGTCGAGCAAGAGCTTAGCGAGGTCGAGGCGGTTCTTGTTGCCTTCAACGCCTTCCATGTAGACCAAGGCATAGACGGTGTAGGCTTGGATATTGCCGTTATCCACGGCGAGCGCGAGCGAGAGGTGATCGCGAATGGATTTTTCCAGCGTTTTCCACGCCGGGGTGCCGCTCTGCAATTTTTTGAGCTGCGCCAGATCGAGCGTGGCAATATTAATATGCGCGCCAGGCAGGCGGCCGTCGACCGACAGCGCCTTTTCCCACTGCGACCGCGCCTCGGTTAGGTTGCCCTTGGCGTAGGCAACTTCGCCGAGGCCCGAGACCGAGTGCACGTAGGTGCTATCGCGACCGAGCGAGGCGCGAAACGCCTTCTCCGCGTCGCCAAGCATGCCGCAGCTCATGTAGCTGCGGCCTTGCATGTAAAATGCGATTGGCGCGACGTCTTTATGTTCCTTGCCGGCGTCTTCAAATTTACCGGCAGCCGATTTACACGCCGAATCGCCCCAACCGGCTTTTCTTGCGCCGCATAGTACTCGGCAGCCTTGAGATAATCTTCGCGGGCGTTTTTCGAAATGACAGGCCCGACGGGCGGCGCGTCGCCTGGCTTAAGCGGCGCTCCTCCGGCCGATGAACCGTCCGGACCTGACGTTGTCGACTTCTTGGAGCAAGCCGCGGTCATGGCCGCCGCAATGATGGAGAGTGCAATAATTCGTTTCATATCGGTATCCCTATTGGTCTTGGGGTGACGCGGTTAGAGCTTGAGCACGGCGGCTTCGCCGGCCACAACGGGCGCAACATTGCCGGATTCGCTGCGAATCTCCGACGCGGTTGGGTAGTCATTAGGCTTGAGCTGGCCGAGCTCGCGTTCGCAGATGGCCGACCAATTGTTAAAGAAGCCGAGCTCGCGCGACGTTTCGAGACACTTAGCCAGTTCCGTCGTCGCCTCTTCGACAAATTTGGCGTCCGCGGCCATCTTGTCGAGGAAGTCACAATAGGCATAGACCGCGTCTTCGCCGCCCTTGGCGTAGTATGGCGGGATCTGTGCGGTAAAGAGCGCATCCGAGAGTGCGAGCTTAATTTGGGCAATGCGCGCAACCGCCGCGATCGCATTAAATGGGTCGCGTGATTGGACGGCGTCCTTGTAGAGTCCGATCGCCGAAGCCGTTGCCTTTTCGCGCGCGGCCTTCCAGTCTTTGAGTTTCGTAACAGCCTTGGCTTCGCCAGCGGCGTCGCTAAACTCCATGTTTGGAAACTTAATAGCCAGCGACTTTTCGTAGTCGATGTCGGCCAGCGCGATCTTGGCGCGGGCGTAATAAAAACGCGCCGAGGCCTCGTCGCCACCGGTCTTGCCATTGACGCGGTCGTACGCGGCAATCGCCTGCGAATACGCGCTAACCGCGTCCTTCAACTTGCGTGGGTCTCTCGCGACGATATCAATTTGAGCGCCGCCGCTTTCGGTGCAGCGCTGAGGCAAGGCACCCTTCTTCTTCTTTTTCTTTTTGCTAGCGGAAGCCAGCGCGCGCGAGCGCTGGACCTTGGCGCAGGTGCCGTCGACGGTTGGAACCGAGCACGAGTCGTTCCAATAGATGTCGCCAATCTTGCCGTAGGCGATTACGGTTAGGTCCGTGGTGCCCTTGCTGCCCCACTTGCCGATGTACTCGCGCAAGTGCGAGATGACCTTGTCCTTGTTGCCTTGTTTTTCGTAGATGGAGTAGATGCTAAAGAACGCGGAGGCGGCCTCCTTGGGGTTCTTGGCGCCAAAGCGCTTGGCGTAGTCGTTGGTATTTTCGATGGCCTTGCTGTCGTCGCCGATGCCCTTGCGGAAGAAGACGGCGTCGTTGAGCGCGGCTTTGGCGTCGGCCTCACCCGCGTACTTCTGCGCATAGAGTTCGTACTGCTCCGAGGCCTTGTCATACCAGGCGATGGCGGCGTAGTTCTCGCCCATCTTGCGAATGGCTTTTTGCGCCCACTCGGACTTCTTGCCAAGGAAGTCTTTGTGCAGCTGCGAAAACGCGGCGATGGCGAGACCGATGGCTTTGCCCTTTTCATACTGAATACCGGCGTTCCACAGCAGCTTGTCGGCTTCTTTGGCTTCTGGGTCAGCGTCGTAGACGTCGCGAAACAAGTTGCCGCACTCGACGTATTGGTCGAAGTTGCCGCTCTTGTCGGCGGCCAGTTCGCATTTTTTTGCGCGGTCGTTGAGGCCGACGTAGACCATGCGGTCACAGCGCTGCTTGACGTATTCGTCGCGCTCTAGGAACGCCTTGTCCTTGCCGAGTTCGTCGCATAGCGCCGTGCCTTGTGCAAATTCTGCCGCGTCTTCGTAATAGACCAACGAAATGTTGGCGGCGAAGATAGCTGTTTCATGGGCTGCGATGGTCGGTGAGCATCTTCTTAAATAGTGGCAGCGCCTTGTCCCAATGACCAAAGCGGGCATACGTCTCGGCTTGCAGAAACAGGGTCTTGGCCATTTGGCCTGGCTTTGGCTTCTTGACGAACTTGGTGTAGCGCTCGGCCGCGTCAAGGATTTTCTGGTCGGCGGCCGGAATCGCTTCGACCTTGCCGATCTTAAAGCCGGAGTCGCCCCTGGTGGTGGTGCCGCGAGGATCAGCGGTCTTGGAATTGGAATAGCCCTCGATTTGCGCCCAGGCGGCGTCTTCGCATTGGTCGTCGGCGATTTTTGGTTTGCCGGTGGTGCAGCTTGAGGCGAACGAAGCGCCGAAGGCTTCGCCAGCGCGACCCCATAGCTCGGCCTTGAGACGCGCATTTGGCTCCCGCACCGCTCGATCCCACAAGAGGTTGGCGTAGTCGTACTGGGTCATCGGGTAGTCGGCGGCATCTGGAAAGACGTCGAGGTAAACCTTGTAGGTCTTGTCGGCGTATTGCAGCGACTCGGGATTTTTCGTCTTGGTGAATTCGTTGTGCCAGCCGGTCGCCATCTCCAGCGAGAACACCGCGGCGTTGTCGCGGCATTCCTCCTGCTCGGTGGCCGGAAGCAGCTTGTTGCTCTTGGCAAAGCCGTAGAGCTTGACCAGTTTTTCGAGCTCTTCGACTTGTTGGCCGCGATTGCCCTCGGTCAGCATGGCGCGGGTGATGTTGTATTGCCAGACGCAGACCATCGGGTCTTTTGGCGCCATGCCGATGAGTTCGCGAAAGGTGTAGATGGCGCGCTTGCCAGCGCCGTCGGCCATGTAGAGGTCGGCGAGGAGCTTGAGGCCGTCAAAGGCGTAGGCTTTATCCATGCGCTCAAAGGTCTTAAATGCGAGTTCGGTCTTGCCGAACTTGGCGTAGGCAACGACAAAGTCTTTTTTGGCGGCCTTGTGCAGCAGCGCCTTGGATTTGTCGCCGTTGGTTTTCTCGACGACCTCGAGAAACACGGCGCCGGCTTTTTGGTCTTCTTTTTGGTTTAGGAACACCCAGCCGGTTTTGTATTTGGCGTAGGTCCAGACCTTGGACGACTTAAACTCGAGGACCTTCTCGTAGAACTTGCCGGCGTTTTCCATTTCGCCTTGCTCAAAGTAGTAGTCGCCAAAGGCCAAGAATGCCTCGGGCACAAATGGTGAGGTCGGGTACTCCATGATGAGCTTCTGCAAAATCTCGCGGGCGTTATCCATCTTGCCGGCGCCCTTGAGGGTGTCGGCCAGGTAGAACAGCGCGCGGTCCATTTGCTTGAAGTTCTTGTACTTGGGGTTTTTGATCATCGCGGCGAAGACCTTCACCGCGTCGGTCAGATCCTTTTTGTACTGCTCTTTAAACGCCGCGGCCTCCTTGCGGAACTTGGCCTGATCGCTGCCCTTGGCGCCATCGGCCTTGATTTCCATTTCGTTCCAACGCAAGCGGTTGAACGTGGCTAACCTCGAATAGAGTTCGCCGAGCTGAAAAATCAATTCGGGCTTGGAAGGGTCGCCGTCGGGCGTGTCTTTGATCAGCGCGGTGAGCAAGGCCAACTGGTCGCGACGCAGGGTGCCCACCTTATCTTGCGCAGCAAGAATTTGGTCAGCCGTGATGCTCGGGCCGGCCGCCTTGTCGGCGGCTTGCTTGACGACGGGCTTGGCTTTCTTGGTCTCGCGGACCTTTACCTCGACGGTCTGGGTGCGTTCAGTCTTGGTCGTCGGCTGCGCGACCGCGCTGGCCATGGTTACCCACGTGGCAGCAGAGGCAACGGCGATGCGGAATTGGTTGAGTTTCATGTAATCCTCAGATGCGTTGCAGATCTAGATGGGAGGGCAAACAGCGCGTGCAGGCTATTTTTTGCACTTGGATTCGATGCGAAAGCGGTAGTAGCCCAGCTCGTCGCGCCAATACTCGCCGCGAAATTTCCACGCGAAGTGTTCGTCGTCGATTTCAATTTTCGGGCTACGGGTAGCGCCGGCGACGAGCTCTTCGCGGGCTTCGCCGGTGACGGCACCAGCCTGAGCGCCGAGCACTTCGATGCGAATCCGCGTGCCTTGCAAGGACAGCTCGGAGAGCTCGGCAATCAGGCTGTCGATCCGCGTGCGCGATAGCTTGCCGGCCGAGGCCTCCGCAAGCGACTTCTGCACTTCGAGTTCTTGCTGCACCTCGGTGGCAATTGCGGTTGACTGCCACGATTTATCGGCGCGGTCGATGGCTTTTAGTTCGCGGTCGAGTTCGTCGACCCATTCAAACGACTTGGCGACCGTGCGATCGCGCAAGGCCGAAAGCAAGAGGCGCTCGGTCGGCTTGTCGATGCCACCTTTGCCGGCGCGCACCTTGCCGATGTAGGCGTAGAAGTCGGCTTGGTCTTCGTACTTGCCAGCGATCTCGATGAGATTTTTCTTGAGCGGGCCGTACTTGTCGTTGTAGTCGGCCACAGCCTCAAGCGCGCGGTCATACAGGCAGTATTGATAGTAGATGACGGCGCGTAAGATGGTTGCTTCGGGGAAGAACTCATTTTCGAAGTACGGGGCGCCAAGCGAATGGATGTTGCCAAGCGCCTTGTCGTTCATGTTTTTCATGAAGTAGGCCCACGAGGCCTCGAACAGCGCGAGCGGCCAGTCGATGGAGATTTGCGGAATTTTCTCGAAGTATTTGATCGCCTTGTCGTAGTCCCGCACCGAGTAAAATACGCGGCCGAGCTGGAGATTGGTCAGCTCGACAAACTGGGTGATTTCCTTGTTGATGGCAGCTTCCGACCATTCCTTGGCATCCGCGCCCTTAAGGCGCTTACGCACCGACGAGATAAACGCGCCACGCTCTTCGCCGACGACGAGAATGCTTTGAAAGGCTTCGAGGGCCGCGGGGCCGTCGAATTTGCGCGCCGCCAGGGTTACGCCTTGGAAGAACTTCGCACGCAGCCAAACCACGCTGTCTTCGCGCACGCGGCCAAACATTTCGAGCGCCTTGTCGACGTCGCCTTTGCGATAAAAGTGGCGGCCTTGTAGGTAGATGAGTTCGTCGCGGACGTCTTCGAGCGCCGGCGACTCGAAGGCGGTTTCCGAGTACGTGCCGATACGGGTGTAGATGCCGGCGGTTTCAGGCAGCGCCTTAGCGAGCCGCGCCAGGTACTTCAGCGTTGCGCCGTGGAAGGCATGGGCGTCGCCGGCTTCGACGATGCGGTCGAAGTAGGCCAGCGCGCCGGCGTACAACTTGAGGTCGTACATGGTGCGGCCCAGGTAGTACTCGGCTTTTTGCTTGCCGAAGTCGTCGTCGCCGGACTTGCCGTCGACAACTTTTTTGAGTTCGATCGATGCCGAGTAGTAGTCGCGATCTTTGAAAAATTTCAGGCCGCGCTCGAGCGTTTTTGACGCCGGCGCAGCGCTGGCATCCACGGCCTCCAGCTCGACCTCGGGCTGCGCCTGCGCAACCCCGGCCATGCCGAGCATGCTGAGCGAAAGGCATGCCGCCTTGCAGAAATGTCCCATTTTGGTGACCAAGCGCGTAGGTACGTTCATAAGGTGGCGGAATGATGATTGGAGTATGTGATTCATGTCAAGGCAAAGGTCCTAAAGGTTGCTGACCGGCCAGAGTTTGATGCGTACGAGACGAGTTCCTTGGGTGAGATCTACCGGCGGCGTTGCGTACGCAAAATGCGTAGATCGTCAGGCGCCGCGTTCGCTGATGAAATGAACCAAGAGATCGTGGTCGCCGACCTCTGTGCTTGACTTGCACACCCAACCTTTTACAATGCCCTTCTTTACCCAGCGGCCTTCGTGTCGCAGGAGAACCTACATGCGCCGATACGCTGCTTCCGCCAATCCCCGTTCAATGTACTCGTTTGCCGGCCTCGTGCTCGGCGTGTTGCTCGCTGCTGGCGGTTGCGACAAAGGCGAGCCGGTCGGCCGCCTTTGCGATATCGGCGAAGACCCACCCGCGGGTGCCGCCGTTGTCTCGTCGCCGTCACTCGATTGCGTGACGCGAACGTGCTTGCAGATTCCCGTCGAAGGTCAACCAGGCGGCTCCGGCACCAAGGGCATGTGTAGCGCGGTTTGCGACACGGACGATGATTGCGCCAAGGTCCCAGAAAGCCCATGCAACTCCGAGTTTGTCTGCGCGGTCGCCGTTACGGTAGGGCCGTACTGCTGCGAAAAATTGTGCGTCTGCAAAGACTACATTGTGGTGCCAGATGAAGGCCCGATTCCTACCCCCGCCGCCTGCGACGCCGCCAATGCTGACAACGCGTGTTGCAATCTCGAAGGCCGCGAAGGCAACGCCGCTTACCCGCTTTGCTAGCGCCCCGCCCCGCGAGTCATTGGTAGCGATAGCGCTGCTCGCCGAGGCGAAACGCGTCTTGCAGTAGCGTCGGCACGCCGGACGTAACCGCGACAACATCGAAGCGCTTGGGGCGGCTTGCCCAGGGTCCGCCATGATACGCGAGGTAGCAGGCCGCCACCTTGGCCACCTGCGCCGCCTTGCCGGGCGAGATGGCGTGGACCGCCGCGCCATAGCGACCGCTGCCGCGGGAGCGCACCTCAACGAAGACTAGGTAGTCGCCGTGCTCCGCGATAATATCGAGTTCACCGAGACGACAGCGGAAGTTGCGCTGCACGATGGTGTAGCCCTGGGAGCCCAGCCAGCTGGCAACGTAGGCTTCGACGGCCTGCCCTTTTTGATGAGTTGTTTGCGTCGGGCGCGCGACCATGTTGCGTCATACGCGTGACCGCTGCCGATTCTGGCGCGAATATCACGAAGCGCTCGGCGCGAAGGCCGCGCAGCTTATTCCGCGGCGGCAGCCGGCGCAGCCGCGGCAGCTTTTTTGTCTTTGGTGTGGGTGTTCTCGCGCTCTTTGATGCGAGCCGCCTTGCCGCTGAGATCGCGCAAGTAGAACAGACGCGCGCGACGGACTTGGCCGCGCTGCATCACTTCGACCTTGTCGATGTTGGGCGAATGGTCAGGGAAAATACGCTCGACGCCAACGCCGTACGAAATCTTGCGCACGGTGAAGGTGGAACGCGCGCCTTGCAGCGCGCGGCGAATGCAAACGCCTTCGAACGCTTGCGAGCGGGTTTTTTCGCCTTCGCGAATCTTGACCCAAACTTTCACCGAGTCTCCGGCGCGAAAATCAGGCAGCTGGTTTTCGGTGCGGCGATTGGCTTTGTCGATGGCTTGAAGAATTGAATGCGCGCTCATAGGAGACCTCTGAAAGGGTGTGCGTTGTGCCAAATCAGCGGGCAGGCGTCAAGCACAATGCCCGGTATTCGCTGCATTCTCGCGGTGCCGCGCGCCAGGAATTTGGCTGATATTTTCATGGGTTAGGTGGGCCAAGAAGGTGACCCAGGGCGAGCACGGCGAGCGTGGCGAAGGATGCCGCGGGCAAGGTGAGGACCACTGCCTGGGAGGGGCGCAGGAAGGCCTGGCGCCCTAGCTCGGCCAAGGCGGCGGCATCGTGGTGGGTTAGCTCATGCACGGCCGGTTCGTCGCCGTGTAGCGAGGTGAGCCGGGCCAGGTCGGCGGCGAGGTCAGCCTTGAGCAAGACATGTGACGCGGGCAGGCCAAACGAGGCGCCGATTTCTTGGCCAAGCGCGAGGTCGGCTGGCGTGGCAACGCAGAGATAGAGGCGCTCGGCCAGGCGCAGGCCGGGTGGCCATTTTTTAACCGCGGCGGCGGGCTCGCGAAATGCCCGCCACAGCTCGGGGCGACGGGTCGCGGTGCGCCGCATGGCCTGCTCATGGCGCCAGGCTGAAACTTGCCCGTGGTGGCCCGATTGCAACACCTCGGGCACGGGCAGGTCATCGATGAGCGGGGGGCGAGTATATTGCGGGTATTCGAGCAGGCCGGCGGAAAACGATTCGTCGTCGGAAGAGGCGTCGTCGCCGAGCACGCCGGGCAGGAGGCGCGCGACCGCGTCGATGACGACCATGGCCGCGAGTTCGCCACCAGAGAGCACGTAGTCGCCGAGGCTGAGTTCTTCGTCGATGAAGTTGTCGATGAAGCGCTGGTCGATGCCTTCGTAGCGGCCGCACACCAAGATGAGATGATCGTGCTGCGTAAGCGCGCGGGCGCGTGCTTGCGAAAACGGCGTGCCGCTTGGCGAGAGCAGGATGCGGCGCGCGGGCGGTGACGAGGCGGCGTCGGCGGCTTGCAAGTGCCGCATGGTCGCCGCGAGCGGTTGATATTTCATCACCATGCCTGGGCCGCCGCCGTATGGTATGTCGTCGACGCGCCGATGCTTATCGTCGGTAAAATCGCGTGGATTGACGGCTGATAGCGAAATGAGGCCTGCGGTCGCGGCGCGCCCGACCACGCCGGCCGCAAACGGCGACTCGATCATTTCGGGATGAATCGTGACGACAGTAAAGCGCTTGGCGGTTGGCGATGCCGCCGCGGTCATGCGTGCCGCCGCGGGGACTTGGGCCAGTCATCGCCGCAGGCGACCGTTATTTGCCGCGCGTCGAGATCGACGTCGACGACTAATTCGTCGACGACGGGCACTTGGCGCTCAAATTCGTCGTCCTCGATGATGAGGCGATCTTGCAAGCCCCATTCAATGCCGACGACCTCGCCCCACGCCGCGCCATCGCTGGCGAGGACGCGGCAGCCGATCATGTCTTGCAACAGCACGTCGTCTTCGTCTTCGATGAGGTCGTCTCGGTGAGCCGAGATGGGTTGGCTGCGCAAGGTTTCGGCTTCATTGCGGGTGACCACGCCTTCGAGGCGCAAAAGCACGCCCTTGGGAGTCGGCCGCGCCTGCGCAACCGTGAAGCTGCGGGTGCCGATAAAAAGCGTCTCGAGATGCTCAAGCACGTCGGACGACGGATCGTCGGTGCGCGCGAGGATTTCGCCGCGCACGCCGTGCACGCCGGCGACGTAGCCAATTGCTATGCGGTGATCAATACCGCTAGCGCCGGACGGAGATGAAGCGCCCATGGGGCCCTTCCCTACTCGAGGATTTCGACCATGATGCGTTTTTTCGCATCAGGTGCCGCGGCGAGCGCGACGGTGCGGATGGCGCGTGCGGTCTTGCCGCCTTTGCCAATAATCTTGCCGAGGTCGTCATCGGCGACTTCGAGTTCGTAGACGCTCGCGTTGCGCTCGTCGACGACGGCAACGCTCACTTGGTCGGGTGTATCGACCAGGTTTTGCGCGACGAAGCGAATGAGCTCGGCGAGGTCGGGCGTGGTTTCGCTCATGGAGCTACTACGCTGCCTTCGCGGCGGTGCGCTTTTCGCGGCGAACGATCGCTGCAAGCGTGCCGGACGGCTGGGCGCCTACGCTGACCCAACGCTCATAGCGTTCGCCGTTGAGGCGAAGCGCTTTGTTGCGCGGATCGTAGGTGCCTAGCAGTTCAATGAACTTACCGTCGCGCGGATTCGATTTCTCGGTCGCAACGATGCGGTAAAATGCTACTTTTTTCTTGCCGCCACGGGCGAATCGAAGGACAACTGCCATACTTCCTCTGGGTGAACCTCTTGAAAGGTGGCGCAATCTACTTGCGGAGACACAGGGAGTCAAGCGTGCTACACAGATGGGTATGCGAATGCGCGCCGAGGGGGTAAAGGCCCTTTGTTTCCCGGGTGTTAGTGCGATTGCGGCAGGTGCGATCGCAGTGATCTGCGTGCTAATTGGCGCGTGCGGCGGCTGTGAACCTAAGTCAACGAGGACGACGGGCGGAGCTGGCGGAGCTGATGGGACGCGGCCGACGTTTACGTTGTTTGCGCTAGCGGATTTGCGCGGTGAAATTGAGCCGTGCGGCTGCACCACCGATCCGTGGGGCGACATGGCTCGCACGGTCAAAGTGGTCGGCGACGCGCGCGCAGCGGGGCCGGTGATGATGGTGGACGCGGGGTCGACCTTGTATGCGGGCGCCGAGGTGCCGACGCACTTGCAGGCGAGCGCGAAGCTCAAGGCCGAGTTGATTGCATCTATATATGAGCAGACGCTGCGTGTCGATGCGGTGGCGCTCGGCGAGGCGGACCTGGCTTTCGGCACGGACGGCGTGCGGCTGCCGCGGCTGAGCAATGCGACGGTGCCGGGGGTTGAGACCAAGCCGTGGAAACTGGTCGAGGTGGCGGGGCACAAGCTTGGCGTGGTGAGCGTGGTGCATCCAGGCGCGCTGGCCAGCGCCGCTGCCCTGCCCGATCCTGCGGCGGCGATGAGCGAGCACGCGCAGGCGGCGCGCGCGGCGGGTGCGGAGTTGGTGGTGGTGTTGCTGCAGGCGCCGACGATGAAAGATGCGCAACGCGCGCTGACGGCGGCAACGCGCGTCGACATTGCGATCGTGGGGCTGGGCGAAGCGGCGCCAGAGCCGGAAAAAATCAGCCGACGCCCGGAGCGGCTTGGCACCGCGTGGACGGTGTTTCCGGCGGCCAAGGGGCAAACCCTGGTGAGGTTCGACATCACGCTGCGCGCAGGCGATGGCCTGGCCGATGCGATTGGGCCGGGCGCGGTGGAGGTGGCGTTGGTGGCGCTCGACAAGGAGATTGCGACGATTACGGCCCAGCTTGCGGCGTTTCGTACCGATGCGAGCGCGGATGCGGCGTTTGTCGCGCGCAAGGAAGCCGAGTTGGCGGCGCATCGCGCGCAGCGGGCGACGTTGCAAGCGGCCCCGCTGCAGGTGCCGGCGAGCGGCAGCTATTTCACGTTTGACTTGATGCCTATTAGCAAAGCGTTGGCGTGCGACGGCGCGATGGTTGCGGCGAAGGTGGCGTTTGATCAAGAGACAGGCAAGGCCAACCTCGCCGAGGCCGCGGCGGCGCCGCCGGTGCCGGTGGCGAAGGGGCAAGCGGTCTTTGTCGGCAGCGAGGCCTGCGCGAATTGCCACAAGCCGGCGATGGAATTTTGGAAGACGACGCGGCATGCGCAAGCGTGGGAGACGATTGAGAAGGTAGGCAAGCAGTTTCAATACGACTGCGTGTCGTGCCACGTGACCGGGTGGATGCAGCCAGGCGGCTCGACGCTGGCGGCGAACGAAGTTCTGCGCGACGTGCAATGCGAAACGTGTCATGGCCCCGGCTCGCTGCATGTCGCGGCGGGTGGTGGCAAGGCCACAATGCGAGCGCCGGCCGAAGACCTTTGCGCCGGGCAATGCCACACCCCGGAGCATTCGGACACGTTTGAGCGTTCGGCGTATTTGCGCGATATTCTGGGCGAGGGCCACGGCGCGGCGGCGCGGCAAGCACTCGGCGAGGGACCGACTGGGCGGCAGCTGCGTGCGGCGGGTTTGGCCAAAGCGGGCGCGGCGATTGGCAAGGGTTGTCCGAAGTGATTCGATGGGCCCAGCTGCTCGCACTGTTGCTGTTGCTTGGATTAATCGTCGGCGGTTGTGCGGCTGGTCGCACGGCGCGACCGGGTAATTTTCCACGCAGCGCTGAAGTCGGCGATGCCGTGACCGGCAAGGCGAGCTACTACGGCAAGCGGTTTCATGGGCGCAAGACGGCCTCGGGTGAACGCTTTGACATGCATGCGATGACGGCGGCGCACCGCACGCTGCGATTTGGCACCCGCGTGCGGGTGACCCATGTCGGCAATGGCCGGTCGGTAGTGGTGCGGATTAACGACCGTGGGCCGTTTGGCAATGGCAGCCGGATTATCGATCTATCGCAAGCTGCCGCCGACGCGCTGGGGATGATCGCCCAGGGAATTGCCACGGTGACGCTCGAAGTTGTGGCTGCACCGCGCTAGGTTTGCGCGATGACTGGACATGATAGTGGGGTTGCGGGCGCGCCGATTGCGCTGCGCGACGTGCGCAAGACATTTGGCAAGGTGCAGGCGCTGCGCGGCGTGACCGGCGAGATTGGCGGGCGCGTGGTGGGGCTGCTCGGGCCCAACGGCGCGGGTAAGTCGACGCTGATTAAGGCGTTGCTCGGGCTGCTCGAGTTTGACGGCGAAGCAACGGTGTTTGGTTTGTCGCCCAAGACGGACGGCGCGGCGATTCGCGACCGCGTGGGCTATATGCCGGAGCACGAGTCGTTTTTGACCGGGCTGTCGGCGGTGGAGTTGTGCCGCTATGCGGCGGAGCTATCGGGCCTGCCAAGCACTGAGGCGCTGCAGCGATCGCATGCGGCGCTCTATTACGCGGGGCTGGGCGAGAAGCGCTATGCGCCGCTGGAGGATTACTCGACGGGCATGAAGCAGCGTGTGAAGCTGGCGCAGGCGTTGGTGCATGACCCTGAGCTTTTGATTTTGGATGAGCCCACTAACGGGCTCGATCCGCGGTCGCGCGAGGAGATGCTGGACTTGGTGGCCGAGATGCCTGAGAAGCGCGGCTGCACGGTGGTGCTGTCGACGCATATCTTGAGCGACATTGAGCGCGTGTGCGATCGCGTAGTGATTATGCACCAGGGCGCGATTCGCTATACGGGGACGATTGCCGAGCTTAAGCAGTCGCGCAGCGCGGGTTCTGCGTACCAGGTAACGGTGCGCGATACGGCGCCGGCGTTGGTGGACGCACTAAACGCGGCGGGCGCTCAGGCCACCGGCGTCTCGGCGACGGCCCTGGTCACGATCTTGGGCAGCAAGTTGGCGGTGCGCGATTTGTTTGCGATTGCGGGCGCGGCGCGGGTGCAAGTGCGCAGCGTTGAGCTTGAGCGCGAATCGATGGAGCAAGCGTTTTTGCGGGTCATTGGCGCCGCGAGCGAGCAAGACGCGCGGCAGGGAGCGGGAGCATGAGCGTACAATCCGATGTGACGAGCGGCGGCAAAGTGGCGGATGCGCCCGCGACCGGCTCGATTTTCGATCTCGGTTACCAGCGTTACGTTGGCGTGCGTCAAGCGCAGGGCAAGCGCTGGCAAGTGATCGCGGCGCAGCAGATCCGCGACGCGTGGAAGGGTTGGAAGCGGTACAAGCCGGTGCTCGGCATGGCGATTTGCATGACCGTTGGCTTTGGCATCGCGATGTATATCGCGCAGCAGGTGCCGGCCGGCGAGATGTCGAGCATGTCGATGGACGTGATGCTGTCGTGGAGCTTTGTGTGGCTGGCGCAAATTTGCGTCATTGCCGGCATCACGATTGCGGCGCCGGCGATCGCCGCTGATCGCGAAAGCGGCGCGTTTACCTTTTTATTTCGCGC
Organism: Myxococcales bacterium; assembly: GCA_016716835.1. NCBI lineage: Bacteria > Pseudomonadati > Myxococcota > Myxococcia > Myxococcales > Myxococcales bacterium. The sequence goes on from JADJUW010000001.1 coordinate 1,535,856, forward strand.
GGCCGGTGCGGCCGTTTGACTATGTCTTCGGCAAGTTCATGGGCGTCTGGCTGCTGCAGGCGGCGCTGTATCTGGCCAGCGTCACCTTGCTGTCAATCATGCGCCTAGGTTTTCTGGCCGATTTAGCGGCAATCCGTGCCAATTGGGACATGCTGCCCAAGGCGATGGCAATTGGCCTCATGGTCACCGTGGCCTTTGCCGCGATGCCACTCGGTATTTCGGCCATCGCAGGCAAACGCCGCACCGCGATGATTTTGTGGGCCGTGTACTACCTCGTGGCGCTGCCGATCATCATTGCGATTGGCGCCGGCATGGAATTAGATCTGCGTCCACTGCATCCGGTGTCGAGCATCAAGATCTTGGCGGATGCGTGGTTTCGCCTCATCGCCCTACCCGGCGGCGAAATGGTCAAGAGCTCGCCTACGTTGGTCGTCGCGGCGATTGCTTCGCTGATAGGCCAGGCCGCGCTATTTCTGGGGCTTGCCTATTGGCGCGTCAAGCAGGCCAACGCGCACGGCATTGGAGGCGCGTAACCATGACGATTATCGCTGAGGCCAAGCAGCTCTCAAAATGGTACGGCCAGGTCCTGGGCTGCTCCAATATCGATTGGAAATGCGAGGGGGGCATTATCGGGCTTTTGGGGCCCAACGGCGCGGGCAAGTCGACATTTATGAAAATGCTGGCGGGCCTGATTGCGCCGTCGCGCGGCACGCTGGAGGTTTGCGGCGGCTCGCCCTTTCACAGCGCCGAGGTGCGACGGCAAATTGGCTATGCACCCGAGCACGAAAACACCTTTGACCAGTTAACCGCGCTTGAGCTGGTTACCGTGCTCGGCCAGCTCGCGGGGATTGCCTCGCATCGCGCAGGGGCTGCGGCGCGCGAGGCGCTGGTGGCCACAGGGCTTGAGGCCGCAATGAATCGCCAGGTCAAGGGCTTTTCGAAAGGCATGAAGCAGCGGACTAAGTTGGCCGGCGCGATGGTGCATGCGCCGAAATTTTTATTGCTCGACGAGCCGCTGACCGGCGTCGACCCGATGGCGCGCATTGATATCTTGAATCAGGTGCGCGCGTTGGCCGCGGCGGGCGCAACGGTGGTGGTGTCGACGCACGTGCTAACTGAAATCGAGGCGCTTACCAACCGCATCTTGGTGCTCTATCAGGGCCAGGTGCTCGCCGAGGGGGATATTGGCGCGATCCGCCAACTCATCGACAAGCGGCCGCATCGCATTCGCCTTGAATGCCGCGAGCCGCGCACCGTGGCGGCGCTGTTCGCAAGCGCGCCGCACGTGGTGCGCCTGCAATTCGAGGCTGGCGCGGTGTTAGTCGAGACCCGCGATCCCAACGCCTGCTATGACCTCTTTGGCCAGGCAATTGCCGAGCACGGCCTCGACGTATCGTCGCTGACATCGCTCGACAACAACCTCGCAGCCGTTTTTGAATACCTAACCGCTGGGCGCACCAGCAGCGCGGAGAATTAACCATGACCGATATGACCGCCCCTGCCTCGCCTATCGCCCAAAACTCGACGTCGACGCTGTCGCTGCCAGGCGCGACGTGGCTGCTGGCCAAGCTAAACCTCAAGTTGCTGTTTCGCGGCAATCTGTGGTGGATCCTCGCGGCGTGCGGCGCCCTGCCGGTGCTGCTGGCACGCATCTCTGAATCGCGTCATGCCGCCGAAACCGCGGTGGCCTCCGCGATCACGCTGCTGAGTATCTTTACGCCGCTGCTCGTGGCGGGCTCGGTCGGCGAAGAGGTCGAAAAAAAGACGTATGCCTATCTGTGGTCGCGCCCCATTCCGCGAACCTCCTTTATTCTAGGCAAGCTGCTGGCCTATGCGCCGTTTTTGTTTCTGGTGTTTTTCCTCAGCGTGCTAGCGAGCACCAGCATGGCGGCCTCGCGCGGCGGCGGCGCCACGGAACTTGCCCCGTTGGTGGCAGGCGGTGCTGTGGCGGCGTTCATGCTGTCCGTCGCCTGTGCGCTTGTGGCGACGATTACACCTAAGCACGCCACGGGGTTTAGCTTGTTTTACTTGTTGTTTGTCGACAATGTGATCGGCGGCATCCCGACGAGCATCCGCTATCTATCGCTGCAGTTTCAAGCGCGCACGGTGATGGGCGTGCACGAGGACAGCATCGTACCGATCTCGACCTCGTTGCCAACCAGCCTCGTCGTGGGTGCCATCATGCTCGTGGTGTTTTGGTACTTTATCGTTCGGCGCAGTCAGAAGCTTGAATAACGCTGGCGGCTACTGACCGTTAATCATTCCGAGCGAAAAAACGAGGCCATCGTAGAGACCGCTAAAGGGCACCTCGGTGTTTTCCTCCGTGCGACCAGTTAGGTGAGCTGCCATATACGACGCAGATAGCAACAAGGTTCCTTTTTTTCGCCCCCGGATGGCGAAGCTAATTCCGACTTCGGCAGCGGGCCCAAATCCAGCGCCACCGGACACCGCCGAATCGGAGGCCGCCTCAAGCGGACATTCGGCCGAATCATCGACGCAAACGCTGATCGGGGAGCACCATGTAGCGCACGCCGATGAACGGGCGCAGGCCAAATGACGGCGCGACCGAGGCCCGGGCGATGACATGCGCGCCGAAAAGATTTAGGCCGAGTTGCGAGCTGAGATGCCAGCGCTCGGCGACTCGCAGCGAGGCTCCGGCCGCAAAGTCAAACATCAACGCCTGGTCGGTGCGCTCGCCGTTGCCGCGCCGCAACATGGCGATCTCGGGAAACGTCATCGCGAACGACAGCCTTGATCGAGTGCGAGAGGGGACAGGAGCTGCGGCCGGAGACGGCGCGGTGGCTGACGGTGGTGCTAGCGCTGGTCTCGCTCGCGGCGTAGCGTACCCGGTGTGAGTACCCGCGGTGGTCGCTATGAGTCCAACTACGAAAGACATCGCGCGCCAAAGTTGTGATTGCATATGAGCAACGTACGAAGTTGGCGGCAGCATTGGCTATGATTTTTGCCACAGCAGCGACGCGATCTCACCCGCGAACAGAACGGCCACCTGAATTGCCAGAAGCCCGCGTCCGTCGTTGCCGTCTCTACTCACCATCCTGCGCAGCTACGCAATCGTCACAATTCCATGGTAACGGCCAGATCGTAGTCGCTGCCTTGCGTGACGCGGGCGCGCACGAGGTCGCCTGGGTTGGCGGTGCCGTCGGCGACGTAGACCGTGCCGTCGATGCCGGGCGCCTGGCCGTACCAGCGGCCTTGCAGCAAGTACTCGGACTCGTCCGAGACGCCCTCGATGAGGATGTCCATTTCTTGACCGACGCGCGCCTCGTTTTTGCGCAGGCTGATTTGCCGCTGCAGCTCCATGAGGCGTTCTTGACGCGCTAGCATGATCTTTGGCGCGACCTGGTCCGGCAACTCGGCGGCATGGGTGCCAGGCTCGACCGAGTAGGTAAACGCGCCCATGTGGTCGAACTCGGCCTCTTTGACGAAGTTGTAGAGCTCTTCGAACGAGGCGTCGGTTTCGCCGGGATGGCCGACAATAAACGTGGTGCGGATGACGACGCCCGGAATGCGCTCGCGCAGGGTTTGCACCAGGGCGCGCGTGACGCGGCTGGAGTGGCCGCGGCGCATGATCTTGAGCATGTCGTCGCTGATGTGCTGCAGCGGCACATCGATGTATTTGGCGATCTTGGGCTCTTTGGCGATGATGTCGATGAGTTCGTCGCTAAACGCGCTGGGAAACGTGTAGTGCAGACGAATCCACTCAATGCCGTCCGTGTGCGCGATGGCGGCGAGCAGCTGCGCCAGCGTTGGCCGGCCCTCGAGATCCCAGCCGTAGCGCGTGAGGTCTTGCGCGATGAGGTTGATTTCTTTAACGCCCTGCCCCGCGAGCTGCGTTACTTCGCGCGCGATATCTTCGATGCTGCGGCTGCGCTGTGGGCCGCGCAGTTTTGGAATAATACAGAACGAACACGGGCGGTCGCAGCCCTCGGCGATTTTGACGTAGGCGGTGTGCCCCTTGCCGATGCGCACGCGCGGCGTGGTGGCGTCGTAGATATACGCGGGCGTCTCCGAGACCTTGATGACCGGCAGCTGGCGGCGGCCTTTGCCCTTGGCGGCGGGTTTGGCGGTGGCCGGCGTTGGCGCGCCCGGGCCAATGATGGAGGCGATGGCCGAAAAATCCGCCGAGCCTAAGATGTGATCGATTTCGGGAATGTCCTTGGCGATGTCGGCGGCGTAGCGCTGTGCCAGGCAGCCGGTGACGACGAGTTTTTGGCCGCCGTGCTTTTTGTGTTCGGCCATCTCGAGGATGGTGTCGATGCTCTCTTCTTTGGCGGCGTCGATGAAGGCGCAGGTGTTGACGACGATGACGTCGGCGTCTTCCGCGGTGTCGGCGATGGTATGGCCGTGCTGCGACACCTCGCCGAGCATGACCTCGCTGTCGACCTGGTTTTTCGGGCAACCAAGCGAGATGAAATAGACGCGTTGGGGCGTGCCGGCGGCGGTATTAGAGGCAGGGGTAGAAGGTGTCGCGGCAGCCATGGGCGCGCAGTCTGGCCTCACGCACTGCCGATGTCAACGACGCCTTTAGCGCGCTACAACCCATTGATATGGCTATGTTTTACTGCGCGAATCGACTACGAAACGCGTTGGCGAGCGCTGGCCGCCTCGGCTGCGGTGACGTCCGACTCACCCGCATTCGTCCCCGGCCGCGCATAGTAAGCCGCGAGCAAGGCGATGCCGACAAAGCCGATGACGCCGCAGACATAGGTCGATGCCTGCGCGCCCCAGTAGCCGACGATCGGCGAAAACACGCCCATCGCGAGGCGGCGCGCGATGCTTTCGAGCGAGAGCAAGGTGGCGCGGCGCTCGGAGGCGGCGATTTCGCGATTGAGCATGGGCTTGATCAGCGGCGAGTACATGCCCTTGGCGATCGCCTGGATGGCGACTAGCCCGACCACCCGCAGGCCGTGGGTTTGGTTGAACAAGGCAAAGCTGAGCGCCAACATCGCGAGCACGCTCCACAGCAGATGCTCTTCGGACAGGCGGCGACGCAGGCGTGCACCGTTCCAGGCGACGACGCCCGCGAGCACGTGCGCCGCGGCCAAGATGGCGCCGATGGTCAAGGGCGTCAGTCCGCGTGCGACGAGCAACGGTTGATAGAGATAGCGCCCCGCGAGCACCAGGACAAAGGCCACGGCCGAACAGCCGAGCAGCCAGATGAGGCGGCGATTGGCGCGGACGTCGGCGAGCGCGAGGCGCAAGTGTGCCGCGATGCTTCCGGCGCTTGCGCCCCGTGCGCTGGGGCGTGTCGCGTCACCCCCGGTGACGAGCATGAGTTGCGGCTGCCGACGACGCGGCGTCTCGGGCAGGCCAGCCGCGAGCCATACGGCGACGAGCGCGGTGAGCGCCGTGGCGACATACGGCAGCACCATGTGCCATTGCGCCAGCGCGCCGCCGACGACCAAGGCCGCGGCGGTGCCAAAGAGGTGGAAGCTGCTGGCGCGCGACTCGGCCTGGACGTACTCGGCCTTGCGCCCGGCGGCGGCAAGCTCGTCATAGAGATATGCCGAGTCCGCGCCCGAGCACAGCGCCAGCGAAATGGCGAGGAGCACCTCGGCCACCGCAAACCACGCCACGCTGGTGCCTAGGGCGGCGACGATGGCCGCGACCGCGAGGGTGGCCGCGCCGAGCATCATCGAGGGCCTGCGGCCGACGCGATCGGCGAACACGCCGGTTGGCACATCGACGACAATGATCGTCGCGCTGTAGAGCACCGAGAGCCACATGATCTCGGCAAACCCGAGGCCGCGCGCCATCATGAAGATGACGAAAATCGGCTCCCAGAGGTACGACGTCGCCAAGGTGCGAAACGCGTAGTAGCGCCGCAGCTGCGCGGTTAAGCGATGATCCGCCGCCACCCCCGACACCTCGCTCATGGAAATGCCAGCACCTTGGCCTCGCCGTGCTTGGCGATGAGATCGTCGACATAGCCGATGAAGACGTCGCGCCGCCGCAAGATGCCGGCGATTTCATCGTTGCTTAGCAAATAGTCGAATGGCGCCGGGTCTTGCAAGGCCGCCACGATTTCTTCGCCCGTGAGGCCACGCAGCCGCGCCACCAGGCGGCGCGAGAATTTGCCGACGCGCTGCAAGTAGCCGAGCGTGCGGCCGGTGCCAGCGTCGGGGGAAAACGCCATGGTGTTGTCGAGGAAATAGAGCTGCGTCTGCGCCTTGTTGCCTTTGAGATTGCCACCGGTCCAACGATCGACGTTGCCGACGAGAAAATCAAATGCGGTTAGATCGCTTAGCTGCGCCAGCAAGAGGCGCTGCGGCTCGGGGACCTCAGCTGAGGGCAAGAGCATCTTGCGCCAGGTCATGATGCCTTCGGTCTCGTCGAACGGGTAGCCATTGACGAGCGGACTCACGAGCACGGGCACCCACCACGACAGCTCGCCCCGGATGGTGCCATCGACCGCGATGGCCTCTTCATCAAACCGCGCGCGATCGGCCGGTGAGGCGGCCTTGGCCACAAATTCGTCGCGCGAAAAGCTGCGGCCAACGGCGGGCGGCACGCGCCCGAGGCCGAGCAAGCGGTCGAGGCGATACGCGGCGATCTCGCGCCGCGGCGTTGACCCGCCGTGGATCTGTTCGGGCTTAAATGCCGCGCGCGCCCCGCTGGCAAACTCTACGCGCAGCGATAGCGAGGTACCGCCAGTGTTGGTCTTCCACGTCACGACGGCTTCATCGCGCAGCGGGCGCAATAGCTCGTTATCGCCAGCCTGGGAAAAGGGACCTGAGGATGTCTCGACCGATGGCGGCGCGGCTTCGAGCACGACGGGTTCGGGCACTGCGGGCGGTGTTGATGCGGGCGCCCGCGCAACGATCGGCACCCCCTCCGGAAGGCGCGCCGTGGCGGCATCCGCAGCCGGCGAGCTGGCGGATCGCAGGGGTTGCGACGCTTGTGGCGTCGGCTCGTGCACGGCGATCAAGATCACCGCGAGCACGGCGCCCCCGGCGACGATGCCCTCAGCAACGATGCATGTTCGCAACCGCACTACGAAATTCTAACACGCACCCGCGCTACTTGCTTAGCGACACCGAAGCGCCGTCCGCGGCCAGTTCCGGATGTACTTCTATACATGAGGCGCGGCGATGACGCGCGATCGGTACGTGGTTGTCCCAGCATTTTTGACAGCAAAATCGCAGCGGCGCGCGCCCGGTGTTGCAGGCCGCCACCGAGCAGAGCCAGTGCGACTCCGCCAGCCGCAGAAAGCGTCGACACGTTGCACAGGCGGTAGCGGCAATCGAGGCAGACACCCTTATAGATGTAACATGCTTTGCCGCGAGCTAGCGTGTGGGCGCGGGCGAAACGCCGCGCATCATGCGGGCGTAGTCAAAGCCGGCCCATTGGTCGACGAGATGTCCTCCCTGGTCGTACACCGCGAACGTCGGCAGGGTCGAGGCGCCTAGGCGCTCGGCGAATTGAGCGGTGTCGAACGTCAGCCATAGATTCGGCGGGGCCGCGTCGCCAAGCAGCCGGCGGGCCTCGCGCGGATCATCGATATTCACCAGGACGATCGAAACGTCTTGCTGCGCAGAGGCAAATGCGGCGACATGTGGCAGCGAGGCCCGACACGGGCCACACCACGTGGCCCACACCTCAACAACCTTGAAGCGTCCGCGGGGGCGAGCCTCTTCGGTTAACCGCGATACGATTGGCCCCAGCGCGCCGTCGGCGGCAACCGTCGCTAAATCGCCGATGGCATCGAATTGCGCGGCCGTCGAGAGCAAGCCGCGTCGGCTCCACAACTGCCATCCTTGTGTGATGGTGGCCACAGCGACGAGCGAGATCAAGATGTGGCCGCCGATACGCGCCGTTGGTAGCGCGGGCGGGATGGCAGGCTCACGCCGTCGGATCACGATGGCCGCTCCCAGCAAGACGACGGCCCAAATCAGCGCGAGCAATTGCAGTGGCATCACCATGCCCTTGATCCAGGTGTCATGGGTCGGCCAGGCCGCGGGCGCCACGGCGCGAAAAATTCCCTGCGCGATGGTCGCGATCCCAACTGGCATGGCGACGACTTGCGCCGCGACCGCCGCCGAGGCCCGCATCGGCGCGCGCGCGGTCAACCACAGCACGCCCCACGCCACGACGTAGGCGATAAACGTCGCGCCGAGCGCCTCTTGCAAGAACCGCAGCAACGCGTGCAGGCCGAGCACCGCGCCGGAGTTCACCGCTAGCCAGCCCGCGAGCACCACGTCGGGTAGCGCAACTGCGACAACAATCGCGACCAGCAACCAGGAGAAGCTGCGATGAATCGCGGCGCCGATCGATGGCTCATCCGACGCCGCCAGCAGGCGCACCGGCCGGCCAAGCGCCGCCGCCCACACGTCTACGACCTGGCGTAAACGCCCATCGCTCATCATGGCCTTCTAGCATGCCTGGCCCCGTCGACCATGGCTATTTTTTCTTTTTGCCGCCGGTGGCCTTGGAGGCGATCACGTTGCGAGCGGTCAAGGCGATCGTCGAGGGCACGCCTTTGGATTTGGCAACCGTGCGCATGTCCTTATCGCGTAGGTGCTGCAAAAAGCGCAACGCATCACCTGTTGGCGTCTTGGGGTTGAGCACGAGGTTAAACTTGATCCGATACAGGCGCGTCCATTCGCGCTTGTTGGTGATGTATCGAATCACGTCTTCGTTAAGCGCCGAGTTGCCGGCGTATTTTGCGGCCTCCATATCGGTAACGCCACCAGACTTGATGGTTGCCATGGCGACCAGCTTGATCGGATCGCGCACCAGTTGCGCGCGGGCGAACGCGTTGCCGAGCGAGGCGAGTCGCAACTTCATCGGAATGGTCATCAGATTAATCGGGATGCGCTGATCTCCTTCATCAGCGACGGCGCTAGGATCTGCATCGGGGGCCTCTTCGATTTCGCCTTCGCCAATCAAGGCCATGGCGGCGTCGGGATCGCCCGCGGTAAGCGCCGAGTCATCCATCCGCGCCATCTCGTCGGTGACGGCGGCAAAGAGCTGATCCTGCGCGTCGGCCTCGACGATGGCGCCCTCGGTGGGTTTAGGTGCATCAGCGCCAGCGAGCGCACGCGAAATCTCATCCCACGCGGCGAGGCCGTCGACGCGCACGCCATTGCGCACCGCCAATTCGACGGCGCGCTCGACGGTCGACATCCGCGCTTTGGGATTTAGGTACATGCCCGCGATCACGTCGGGATGCCGCAACAAGCGTTGTTCATTTTGCGCGATCAGGTCGACCTGCTTGCCATCACAAAGTCGAGCCAGCTCGGCAATCGTGGCATCGGCGCAGAGGGGATTTAGGACCAGCGCCTCAAAGGCCGAGGCCTTGCCCTTGGTAAAAGGGGCAAACCAGTCGAGCACGCAGGGGTCGACATCAGTCTGCGCGACCAGGCCGGTCAGCAATTTCTCCGGCAGCCCGGCGGCGGTTTCGCGCGCGCTCTTGGCAATCACCTGATCGGGGTCGAGCGCGAGCATGTAGAGCGAGTTGGCGGAGTCAGCCAAGCTGGCAAACGGCATCATGCCGCGCGCCGCCATCATGCGACCCGGCCCTGGGGCAAGCGCCTTTTGAACCGCCGGCGACAAGGACGTCACGGGCAGAGGCAGGTGTGGCAGGGACATCGCGGCCAGTGTAGCAAATTTCGCTTATTGATTGCGATCGTAGAGAATCTTGAGCCCCTTAAGTGTGAGCAAATCGTCGGTTCGCTCGATGCAGCGGCTTTCCAGCGCCACAAGGCCAGCAAGGCCACCGGTGGCGATGCAGACCGCGGGAAAATCAATCTCGGCGCGAATGCGGTCGACCAAGGCATCAACCATGCCGGCGTAGCCATATACCAACCCCGACTGCATCGAGGCCACGGTGTTGCGGCCGACGACCTTGGCGGGGCGCGACAGCTCGACGCGAGGCAGCTTGGCGGCGGCCTGATAAAGCGCCTCGGCACTGATTTGGACCCCGGGCGCGATCACGCCACCGACATACTCGCCCTTGGGTGTAACCAAGTCCCATGTGGTCGCGGTGCCAAAATCGACGATAATGCAACCTTGATGCAGCTCTTCATAGGCCGCGACGGCATTGACAATTCGATCCGCTCCAACCTCTCGTGGATTTTCGTAGAGCACCGGCATCCCGGTCTTAATCCCCGGCCCCACGATGAGCGCGGTGACGCCTAGGTGCTTGGAAAATAGCTTTTCGAGGGCAAATAACGCCGGTGGCACCACGGAAGCGATGATCCCGGCGGAGATCGTTTTTGCCGCAAAGCCTCCCAATTCAAGAAACGACTTGAGCAGCACCGCATACTCGTCGCTGGTGCGCTTGGCGTTGGTCTCCACCCGCCAGTGCGCGACCAGCTGGCCGTCGCTAAACAGCCCGAGAACCGTATTCGTATTCCCGACATCTATGGCCAAGAGACTCATTCCCCACAATGTAGCGTGCAACGCGCGGGCGTAGTAGGCTCCGGCCACCATGAAACGAGCGAGTTTATCTACGATTGTGTTTTTGTCCGTCGCGCTAACCTTGGTCGGCGGCCTTGTCGGCTGCGGCAGCAAGGCCTCGGGGCCAGCCCCCTTGTCGAGGCGTCTCGAAGAGTCGTTTATTGCCGGCGTCGCCGTTGAGCAAAAACAGCAAGTGATCGACACGCAGTCGGTGTGGACGACCGCCAAGATGCAGCGCGATGGCGTGGCCGCCAAGTACGCCACGGCGCGAACGTCGGCTGAAATTGCCAAGAATGACCGCGACGCCGCCAAGCTGGCGGAGCGCTCAGCCGTGCGGCTTAAAAAGGATGCTGATGCCTCGGCCGACACGACGCGGATGAACGATGCCGAGCGCGAGGTGCGCAAGGCAACGGCGCAGACCAAGGCCGCCGAGGCCCATCGGCTTTACCTGGCGACGTACCGCGACGCCCTCAAGACCAGCCTGCGCGCCGAAGAAGAAACCGTCTATTGGCGCGAGGCGCAGTTTGAGCTCGCCAAGGCTCGCGTCGCCGCGGCAAACAATATTGCGCCCAAGGGATTTCTAGTTGGAAATTTTGAGACGCAAGAAGCCACCCGTGCCAAGCGCGCGACGTCGGCCCGGACCAGCGCCGACAAAGCCATGCGCGGCGCGACCGCCAAGCGCGAAGCATGGTTGAAGGCGCAGGCCGCTGCCGATGACCTCACGGGTAAACCAATCGTGCACGACGACCCAATGGCCGTGCCGATGGCAGTCCCGATGGCGGCGCCGGCCCCTGCGGCAGTTGCAGCGCCTGCACCAGCGCCTGCACCAGCGCCAGCACCAGCACCGTCGCCTGCACCAGAGGGCCAGGCCACGACGACGACCACTACCACGACGACCACGCCCTAGGGCAGACATGTCGCAAGACGCGCAGGCCAGCGACGCGACGGGAGCGATCCCGAGCGCAAGCGATCCGGCCGAGTCCGGACCTACCGGCGCGCGCATCTTGATCGTCGACGACGAAAAGATGATCCGCGAAATCCTCGCGGAGTTTCTCACCTTAGAGGGCTACAACGTGCGCACCGTGGAGGATGGCAGCGCCGCGCTCACGGAGCTGCGCATGCGGCCCTACGACATGCTGATCACCGATCTCAAGATGCCGAAGATCTCGGGCCTGGAGTTGCTTGAAAAAGTCACCGAGCAAAAACTCGGCGTGCTCACCGTGATGATGACGGGCTATGGCACCGTCGAGACGGCGATCGAGGCGATGAAAAAAGGCGCCTACGACTACATTCTAAAGCCGTTTAAGGTCGAAGAGGTCATTCACGTCGTGCAGCGCGGCCTGCATCGCCAACAGCTGCAAGCCGAAAATATCCGGCTGCGCGAGGCGCTCACCATCTACAAGGTTTCCGAGGCGATCTCGGTTTCGCGCGACATCAACCACATCCTGGCGGTGATTCTTGATGCCGCCATCGACGAGGTCGACGCCGATATTGCCACGCTGTGGCTGCGCAACCCAACCACCGACGTCTTCGAGGAAGAGCTGCGCAAGACGACCGCCCGCCGCCACGTCGCAACGACCAAGGGGATTCCCTCGGTGGCGCTAAATCCGCTGCTGGCCCAGTTTGCGCAAGGCCGCCCCGTGCTGCAGCACGGCAGCAAGATCGGCCAATTTGTCAGCGACGCCTCGGCTTTTGCCGATATGCACTCGTTTCTCTCGGTGCCGCTGCAGTCGGGCGGCACGGTGTTTGGCATTCTCAACGTCATCTCGATGACGCGCGGCAAGGCCTTCAATGAAGGCCATCGTAAAATGCTCTCGGTGCTCGCCTCGCGCGCAGCGACCGCGATCGAAAGCGTACGCCTCTACTGCGACCTCGAGCGGACCAATTCGCACCTGCGGCGAGCCAATCTTAGCCTCGAAGAAAATTTTCAGCAGACCGTCGCCGGGTTCGCCCAGGCCTTGGAAGAGTCAGATCTTTACACGCGGGGCCACTCCGAGCGCGTCGCCACGTATGCCGAGCTGATCGGGCGTGGCCTAACGCTGACCGAGACCGAGGTGCGTGACATCGTGCAGTCAGGGCTGATGCACGATATCGGCAAGATTGGCATTCGCTACGACATGCTCAATAAGCCGGGCAAGTTGTCGCCAGATGAAGTGAAGGTGTTTCGCACCCATCCCGAAAAGGGCAAGCGCATTCTTGATTCCGTGCCCTGTCTGCACGGCCTGATAGATGGCTGTTGGTGCCACCACGAGCGCTTTGACGGCGACGGCTATCCTCGGGGCCTGCGCGGCCACGATATCCCGCTGCTCGGGCGCATCGTCGCGATCGCCGACGCCTACGACGCCATGACCACCGACCGCGCGTATCGGAGGGCCCTCTCCCACGAAATCGCGATAGGCGAGATGGAGCGCTGCGCGGGCAGCCAATTCGATCCCGAAATCACCGAGCTGTTTTTGCACGCCATCGAGCGCTACCGGACCGAGATGATTGCCCGCGGCCAGACCAGCGAACTACCTCGTTAGGGCAAACAGGTAAAGCAAACGGTGTGCGGCGCGCGAGCACATGCTTCGGTGGTGCGCGGCGCGCGATCACATGCTTCGGTGGTGCGCGGCGCGCGATCACATGCTTCGTCTCAGAGCTACGGCTGTTCGCTCTGCTCACGACGCCTTGCGCTCAGGAGGGCATGCTGCGCCAACTATCGAAGCCATTGTGCCTTCGCGAAACGCTCTGATCCGAACATGTGCCGCACACCGCTTCTGTTTTGCGTTTCTGCAGCGCAAGCCTACCGGCAGGTGGCGCACGTTTCTTCCGCGAGCATAGATTGCAGGGCGGTGTTCGTGGCACCGAGGGAGGTGGATACCACAGCACTCTCGCTGTACCCCGGAGGGTCGCTATCTGCGAGCAGGAAGACACGTGCGCCCACCTGCCGGTCCACTTACTATCTGCGAGCAGGAAGACATGTGCGCTCACCTGCCGGTCAGCGTGTCTAGCGCGCCGCCGCACTACGCGTCGGCGAGCGCGCCTTCGTACATTTTGTCGAGCATGGCCGCGTACTTCTTTTCGCCGAACTTGCGTTTGACCTTCAGGCTCGGCGTGAGCTCACCTTCTTCGATGGTGAAGTCACGCGGCAGGATGGCAAATTTCTTGATCGTCTCGTATTTGGCGAGGCCACTGTTGAGCTCGTCGATGGCCTCCTGCACCAGGGCCGTGGCTTGCGGCGAGCCGACGATCTCGGCATAGGTCGTCGCCGCAATGCCATTGTCGGTGGCCCACTTGCGAATCGCCTCTTCGTCGAGCGTGAGCAAGGCGCTGCAGAAGTTTCGCTTGTCGCCGTGCACGACCACTTGACCGATATAAGGCGAGATGGTCTTGAGCTTGCCCTCGATGTTTTGCGGCGCGATGTACTTGCCACCCGAGGTCTTGATGAGGTCTTTCTTGCGGTCGGTGATGTGCAGAAAGCCATCGGCATCGACCTCGCCGATGTCGCCGGTACGGAGCCAGCCGTCGTCGGAGAGCACCTCGCGGGTTTGCTCGGGCAGGTTGTGATACCCGGACATGACGTTGGGGCCGCGCACGAGAATTTCGTTGTCTTCGGGCGCCAGCCGCATCTCGGTGCCGGGCAGCGGCGTGCCGACGAGGCCAAACTTGTAGGCGGCAGGCCGGTTCACGAACGCCGCCGCGCTGGTCTCGGTAAGCCCGTAGCCCTCGAGAATGAGAATATCGCAGGCGTGGAAAAACTCCGCAATCTCGCGTGACAGCGGTGCCGAGCCCGAAATAAAGAAGCGCAGCTTGCCGCCAAACCGATTCTTGAGCTTGGAAAACACCAGCTTGTCGGCGATGCGCAGCTTGAACGCGAGCAGCCCGCTAGGCACGAGGCCCTTTTGCCGCAACGCCGAGCCTTCTTTGCCGGCCGCGATGGCCCAGCGGAAGATCTTCCATTTGATCGCACCGCCCTCTTTGGCGCCTGAGATCACCTTGTTGTAGACTTTTTCAAAAATGCGCGGCGCGGCGGCCATAAACGTCGGCCGCACGACGGCCAAATTGTCGATGAGCTTGGGAATGCGGCCGTCGATCGCGCAGCAATGCCCAGTGATAAGGTGCGCGCCCGTGAGGACCTTGCCAAATGAATGCGCCAGCGGCAGCCAGAGGTATTGCACGTCATCTTCGCGAATGATTTGCAGCGTGTGAATCGCGTCGGCCTCATAGGCCCAGCACTCGTGATTGAGGCGGACGCCCTTGGGCCGCCCGGTCGTACCCGAGGTGTAGATCAAGGTTGCCAAATGGGTGCCGAGGGTTTCCGCGGCAATGGCCGCGATGCGGTCGGGGTTAGCGGCTCGCCATGCGGCGCCGTCTTTTTGCAGCTGCGCTACGGACTGTACCCAATCGGCATCAGCCGGCGCTACGTCGCCATCGATGAGGAACACGCGCTCGAGCTGAGGCATGTTGCCTCGTTGCTCGCGCAGCTTATCGAGCTGGCTGTGGTCCTCGGCAAAACAAAATCTCGAGCCGGAATCGTGAATGATATAGGCGCATTCATCGGCCATGCTAGAGGGATAGATGGTGGTCGTCGCGCCGCCCGCGCAAAGGATGGCGGTATCGGCAAAGACCCACTCTGCCCGCGTCGACGAAACAATCGCGATGCGGTCTTCGCGGTGCACGCCGATGGCCAAAAGTCCTCCGGCCAGGTCTAAGATGCGCTCGCCGGCTTGCTTCCAGGTGAGCGACTGCCACGTATCTTTGACCGGGAAACGAAACGCCTCGTGGTTGGGGGTGCGCGCAATCCGCGCCAGAAAAATCTGCGGGATCGAGGTCGAGGTACGGATGAGTGGCTCGGTGGCTTTGTAAATTTGCACTAGGGTCCTCCGCTTGGTCTGGCATGCAGGTCGCCGCGCCCTCAACATGGGCGAGATTGCGCGGAAGTATGGGCGGAACCGTTTGCCAAACGCAACCGCGGGGGCCCGCGGAATGACAAGGGAATTAGTGGTTTGCTGGCCCCGGCTCGCTGTGCCGCGGGCTGGGTCTAATAGGCCCCAGATGGGACCCCCTCGCCACAGATCGCCCGCCGGCGCGCGGCTGGCGCTTGGCATAGCGGTTGCAAACTCTTGCTGTGTGCGTCTCCTGACCAGCCAATATGCCTGCGCCTCGGCGAGCCTTGCCCTGTGGGCCGTAGCCACCGGCTGCGCCTCGCCGTCGCCCGCGCCAATTAGCGAGCGCAGCGAGCTTGCGATCGTCGGGGGCGCGCTCGCAACGGCCGACCAGTTTCCAGAAGTTGCACTCATCTACAATCGCGCGACCGGCCGCATTTGCAGCGGCACCTTGGTTGCGTCCGAAGCCGTGCTAACTGCCGCCCACTGCGTCAGCGGCACGACGCCCGCCGACGTTGCGGTCTATTTTGATACGGTTGATATGCGCCTGCCGTCAAAGGTCGTGGCTGCCACCCAGCTCGCCGTCCACCCGAGCTACAGCGCCAACGCCCAGGACGCGCGGTTTGACCTCGCCATCATCACCTTGGCCGAGGCCATGACCGACCGCCGCAGCGCCGCCATTGCAGGCGAGCTCGCCACCGTTGGCGAGAGCTTGTTGCAGGTTGGCTTTGGTCGCACGGATCCGGCCGACGCCAACTCGCTCGGCGTGATGCACTACTACGAGGAGGCGAGCAGCGCCTGCGGGTCGGCGGATTTGCCGGCGCAGCACTACATTTGTTTTCGCGAGGACGACGGCGATGGTGTTTGCGACGGCGACAGCGGCGGCCCGATTTTTCGCGCCGGCCCCCACGGCCGATCGCTGGTTGGGTTCATCGCCTTTGGCCGTGGTGACGGCTGCCGCGAGCTCGGCGTCGGCGTCCAGATGGCGTCGGTGAATGACTTCTTGCAGGCCGAGCTCGGCAATCGCCTGGCCTGCGCGCAAGATGGCGTCTGCGATAACTCATGTGATGACCAAGGCATCATCGACCTCGACTGTCAGGTGTGCAGCGAGGCCGCCGACTGCAAGATGGGCGATTTCTGCATCGAGGGCGATTGCGTGCCACCCAAGAACGCGGAGCTCACGGCCGCGGCCAAGGCCGGCTCGGCGCTGGCGTCTGGCTGCAGTGCAAGTGGTGATGATCGTTCGCCTACAGGCGCGCTGCTCTTGGCCCTTGGTGCGGTGGCATGGACGATGCGACGCCGACGCGGCGCGCGCGCTATTTGCGCTGCCAGATAAGGACTTTGAGATAGTCCATCTCGCTAAAGCTCGCCGGATGATCCGGTTCTTGTTGGAGATTGTGGCGCAAATGGAATTCTTCGCGCAAAAGCCCACCCGCGAGCTGAACGAACTGGCCTCGTGGCACGCGCGAGGTGCATGAACAGGTGATGAGATAGCCGCCGGGCGCCACCAGCGCGGCGGCCTTGCTGATGAGCAATTGATAGGCGCGCAGCGCGCTGTCGAGTTGCGCTTGGCGGCTGGTGAGGCTGGGAGGATCGACGATGACGAGCTGATATTGGTCACGCGTCGCCTGCTTGGGCAGCCATGAAAAAATGTCGGCCTCGACGCTTTTGAAGTTCGTGCCAACCGGCGAGTGGTGGGCGTCGCCAAACGCCAAGCTGGCCGCCGAGCGATCGACGTTGGTCACCTCGGCGGCGCCCGCCAAGGCGGCCGCGGCGCCAGTCATGCCTGTGAACGAAAACAAGTTCAGCACGCGGGCACCGGTGAGCGGGAGATTGGCCACCTCGCGGCGCAGCCCGCGCAGATCGAGAAAGGCGCCCGACTTTTGACCGCCCAGGACGTCAACGGCAAGGCTAAGCCGGCCCTCGCGAATCGCTACCACGGCAGGCGGCCGTCCTTGCAAGAGGCGCGGCTGCGTTGCGATGTCGCTCGCCTCGTCGGCGACGGCGGCGAGCTTGCGCTGCGGCACGCGCCAGACGACGTTTGGCAGCTGCATTGATTGCGCGAGCTGCATTGCCATCCACCGCCCAAGGCCGGCCGTCCCTGGCTGGTACGTCTGCAGCACCAACGTGTCGTCGTAGCGATCGATCACAACGCCAGGCACGCCATCGGCATCACCGGCAACCAGGCGATAGGCATTGGTCTTCTTGACCAACGTCGCACGGCGCGCGAGCGTGGTCTCAAGGACGCCGCGCCAGGCATCTGCGGTGGGCGTCTTGGTGCCAGTGGCAAACTTGGCGATCGCCACGGCGCCCGCCGCCGCAAACACGCCGTAGCCAACCACCTTGTTGGCGCCGTCGACAAGGCGCAGCCATTGGCCGTCCGCGAGTGCGTCGGCTGCCGAGCTCATGTGCTTGCGAAACACCCACGGATGCCCT
This sequence comes from Myxococcales bacterium, assembly GCA_016716835.1. Classification (NCBI taxonomy): domain Bacteria; kingdom Pseudomonadati; phylum Myxococcota; class Myxococcia; order Myxococcales; species Myxococcales bacterium. The sequence goes on from JADJUW010000001.1 coordinate 1,553,579, forward strand.
CCCTGCAGCGATGCCAGCGCATGCTTGCCAAGTTGATAGCGCTGGTACCTGACCCTCGTGGACATCCCCTGCCTTTACGTGGAATTGGCGGGCGCGTCAATGCCGCCCTTCAGGCCGCCGGCGGCTGCCACGGCCCCGCCTGGGTGGTGGCTCAACCCTGGCCATCGCGGCGATACGGCAGCGCCAGCGCCAGCTCGGTCATGGTATCAGCCACGGCCTGCGCCTCGCGCGGCAAGGCGTCGGCCACGGCACGCGCAAGGCCAGGGTGGGCCAGCCAATGCGAGGAATACGTCGGCGAGGGGTCAAAGCCGCGCAGCAGCTTGTGCTCGCCTTGGGCGCCGGCTTCAAACAGCGGCAATCCGAGCGCAATCGCGCGTTCGATGCCCGCATAGTAAGCCACCTCAAAATGGAGAAACGGCGAGTCGACGTCGGCGCCCCAATACCGACCATAGAGCCCGCCTGGCCCCTGCAGAAACAAAACGCCCGCGATCGACGCGCCGTGCTTGCGCGCCTGCAGCATCCACATCTCTTGTGGCAGGTGGCGCGCGAGCTCATCAAAGAACCCGGGCCGCAGGTAATCACGCCCCCCGTGTTCGTCGGTCGTGCGGCGATAAAACCGATCCATCGCCGCCAACTCGGGTGGCGTTAGCTCATCGCCCCGGCGCCACACCAACTCGTCAAACGCCTCGGCCGCGCGCGCACGCTCCTTTTGCAGATTTTTCCGCTTACGCGACTGCAGGGCACCTAGGAAATCGCCAAAGGTCGCGTAGCCGCGATTATGCCAATGAAACTGAAAGCTGCTTCGTGCGGCGAAGCCGTGCGTCCCCAGCATCGCTTGCTCGTCGGCGGTGCAAAATAGCCAATGCGTCGACGAGACGCCGAGCTCGCGGGCCAACGTCTGTACCGCGCTGATCAGCGCGCGCTGGGTCGCCTCGCGCACCGCGGCACCACCGCTTGATGCCAGCAAAATTCGGCGACCCGTTGCCGGCGTCATGGGGGCGGCGATGACCAGCTTGGGGTAGTAGCGTAGGCCCGCCTCATGCGCGGCGTTTGCCCACGCAAAATCGAAGATGTATTCGCCATAGCTATGCGATTTCGCGTAGGCGGCGACGCCGCCGACCACCGCCTCGCCATCGTAGGCGACGAGATAAAACGGGTGCCAGCCGCTGCCAGGTCCCACCGATCCTGAGGCGTGCAGCGCGCGCAAGAAACCGTAGCGCAAAAACGGTGACGGGCCGTGGTCGAGCGCGTCCCACCCCGCCGCCGGGACGTCCCCCAGCTCGGTCGTGATGCGCACCGAAATGGCATGCGGCGGGGATGCCACTGTGGTAGACGAACGGCTATCCATGACGACTTCGAATCAATTATCACCACAACTGCGCGAGCGCATCGAGACGTTGGTCAAGTCCGACGACGTGGTGCTCTTCATGAAGGGCTCGCGCTCGTTTCCGCAATGCGGCTTCTCGTCGGCGGTGGTCGGCATCCTCAACACCCTGGTGCCAAAGTACACCACTGTCAACGTGCTCGCCGACGGAGAAATCCGCCAGGGCATCAAGGACTACGCCGACTGGCCAACAATTCCTCAGCTGTACGTTAAGGGCGAGTTCGTCGGCGGCAGCGACATCGTCAAGCAAATGCACGAAAGCGGCGAGCTGGCTCGCTTGGTGGGCGCGTCGATGGTGGCCGTCTCGCCGCCTCAGCTCACGATCACCGCCGCCGCGGCCGAGGTGCTGGCTTCGGCGTTGGCGGATGGCGAACCTGGCGATGTGATTCACTTGACCATCGACGGCACGTTCGAGCATGCGCTCGATGTTGGGCCAGCCGACGCGGGCGCGTTGGCATTTACCGTCGGCGCGTTGCCGTTTCAGACCGACCGCGCGTCGGCGACGCGAGGCCAAGGGCTGACGATCGACTTTGTCAAAACCGCGGGGGGCGAAGGCTTTAAGATCGACAATCCCAATCGACCTGCGCAGGTTCGGCAGGCGACGCCCAAGGAAATTAAGGCGATGCTAGCGAGCGGCGAGCTTACGGAGTGGTTCGACGTCCGCACGCCGGCGGAGCAGCAGACGGCGACCTTGGGCGCCAAGCTGCTCGATGAGCCTGCCATGGCCCACATCGAGGGGCTGCCCAAGGACACGCTGATCGCCTTTCATTGCCACCACGGCGGGCGCAGCCAGAACGCTGCCAATCATTTCTTGGCCAAGGGTTTCAAGAACGTCATCAACATGGCTGGCGGCATCGACGCGTGGTCGCGAGAGATTGACGCGAGTGTTCCGAGATATTAAGTCGTCGTCCCCGCGGCGGCGCGACGGCCGCGTGCTGGCGATCGCCTTGGGCCTCCTTGTCGGCGCCTGCCCTGCCTGCGACAACGCCGCGGGCGTCGTCGCGCGCGCCGAGCGCGACGTGGAGCACACCGACGTCGCCCTGGATCTCGAGGGCAAGTCCGGGGTCGCGACGGTAACGCTAACGTCGCCGCCCGTCGCGCCGCTGATGCTGGAGACCGGCGATCTTGTCGTGCACGGCGTGACCGCCGATGGCGTGCCGCTCGCGTTTACGTACGGCGAACAAGCGATCATCATCGACAATAGCGACAGCCCCGCGCGCGCGTTTGAAATCTCATACGACTATCAAGCCCACGGCAACTTCGATGGCGCCGACGAGCGAGGCTATCTTTTTACGTGGCCCTATTTCTGCGGCAACGTCTTTCCTTGCGTCTCTGATCCGCATGACGGCATGACGTTTGCGCTGGCGGTCTCGGGCGTGAGCGCGGGCGACGTCGCGGTGCACCCAAGTCAGGTCGCGCAGGCCGCGCCGTCGTACATGCTCTCGTTTGCCATCGACCAATACGTCGAGACCGAGCTCGGCACGACCTCGCATGGCACCCACGTCTTGGCCTGGCATCGCGCGGCGCACGCGACCGCCACGATGGAGGGCACCGTGTCCCTGGTCGACAGTTTTGAGTGGCTGGAATCCACGCTGGGCGCGTATGTATTCGGCGATCGCGTCGGCTCGGTCATCGTCCGCTGGGGCGATGGTGCGTACGGCGGCATGGAGCATCATCCGCTGTGGCACGTCGCGGAATCGGCGGCGGGTGACGAGGTCACGCACGTTCATGAGGCGGCACATGGCTGGTTTGGCAATGGCGTGCGCGTGGCCTGCTGGGAGGATTTCGTGCTGTCAGAGGGCACCGTGAGCTACCTCGCGGCGCGCGCCATCGAGCAGGTACGGGGCGCCAAGCGGGCGGCCGAGGTGTGGGCCGAATACGCCAACGAGCTCGACTATTATCGCGGGCGTGGCGATCCGGTGTGGCTCGTGGAATGGGCGACGGGCTGCAACCAGATCGATATTTTGAATGATGGGCTATATACGGGTGCGCCTTACATGCGCGGCGCATTTTTTTACAAGGGCCTGGCAGACCGGCTTGGCGCCGAGGTTGTCGACCAAGCGCTCGCGTCATTTTATCAGGCCCACGTCGGGCAGGCCGCGCGCATGCAGGACATGCTTGACCATATTGAGACCACCACCGGCTACGATCCATCGACGTGTGCGCAGGCGTGGCTACGCGACCTCGAAATTCCCGCCATCGCGCCGTGTCCATAGCGGCAGCTCATCGGGTTGGCGTCGTCGCGACCATCAGCGCCCGGTCCCACGATAGAAGGCCGGCCACAGCATCCCTTACGTCCGCGGGTGTTAGGCCTTGCCGTAGCGCCCAATCGGTCAAATAACCGTCGCCGCTGCCATGGCGCAGCACCGAGTGTTGCAGCAAGTCGCCACGCGCGCTCGGCTGCTCGAGCGAGCGCAAAAATCTAGCCTCGCGCCGTTCTTCGAGCCGGCGCAGATCGCCGTCGCCCACGCCTAGCCGCGCGCGCGCCATGCTTTGGCGCACGATGTCGGCGACCGCCGCCGCGTCGGCATGCGCTTGCAAATCAACCACGATGTGAAATTCGCCGGTCGTGCGATGGCTGTGGGTTGCCACCGAAATCGCTTGCGCCTGCGGCGCATGATACAAGAGCTGCTGCCAGAGATCGCCGGTGCCGCGCCGCGACCAAATGGCGGCAAACGCATCGAGCGCCGCGGCCTGACGCGACGGCATGGAGGGCACGCGCCACATCCAGCGCAGCCGGCGATGCGACGCCAAGTTGTCACCTACCTCAACAGTGGCGGCGGTGTGAGCCGGCAGCTGCGAGGCCGCGCGCACCGGTGGCGAGCTCGCCGGAAAGCTGCCAAAATACGCGTCGACGAGCCTCCGGGTTTCATCCAGCGACATGCCTCCAGCCACGCATAACGTCGCATTGGCAGGGACGTACCACCGGCGATAGTGGGCCCGTAAATCGTCAAGCGTCGTCGACGCGATATCCGCCACCGCACCGATCACGGATTCCGCGAGCGGCGTGCCCGCGGGAAACATCAAGCGATTCGCGGCGAGGTTTTCCGGACCATATGCGGTCATTTCGTAGCGCTTGGCGCGTTCGCTCTGCACCACCTGCTGTTGCGCGCTCAAACGCTCGGTCGTCATCGCCTCGGCCCAATAGCCCATGCGATCGCTCTCGAGCCACAGCGCGAGCGCCACCTGGGTATGCGGCACGACCTCATAGTACATCGTGTAGTCGTAGCTCGTGGCAGCATTGGCAACCTTGGCGCCGGCGTCGCGCAAGATCTCATAGTGATGTCGCGGCACGTGCGCCGAATTCTTGAACACGTGTTCAAAGAGGTGGGCCTGCCCGCTGCGGGGCGTGGCCTCATCGCTGGCGCCGACGTGGTAGTAGACCGAGACGGCGACGTTGCGCACGCTGAGATCGGGCGCGCACATGACGCGCAGCCCGCACGGCATGACCCACTCATGATGCTGCAGCCGCCAGCGCCCATCGCGCTGCTTCTCGACGATCGGGTTGGTCGCCAGCATCACGCGGGCTTGCGGCCCATCAAGACGTGATAGCCCTCGATCGCGGCCTCGATGACCCGCACCGCCTCGGCGGGCCCATAAGGCGCATCGACCACGGATTCCTTGCCCTCGAGCAACTTGTAGTCGCGAAAAAACCGATCCAGCTCACGCACCACATGCGGCGGTAGCTGCGAAATGTCTCGATAGTGGTTGTACGCTGGATCATCGAGCGCCACCGCGAGGATCTTGTCGTCCTCGCCCTTGTCATCGCGCATGCGTATGCCGCCAATCGCACGCGCCCGCACGATCGTCAGGGGCACGACGGGCTCTTGCATGAGGACCAGCACGTCGAGTGGATCGCCGTCGCCACCGTGCGTGCGCGGGATAAAGCCGTAGTTGCACGGATAGTGCACGGCCGAGTACAACACGCGGTCAAGCATGAGCAGCCCGGTCTCTTTGTGAAGCTCGTACTTCAGCCGGCTGCCTTGCGGAATCTCAATCACCGAGGGGAACCCCTCGCCGAGCGCGGCTGGCAGGGCGATATCATGAAGTGGATGCATGGGCGCAGTTTCGCGAATTTCTGAGGCCCCAGGCCCCCCGGCGTCAGTTTTCTGTGGCGAGGTGGCCGCTTTCCCGGGCTGCCCCGGGGGTAACATATTGACTTTTCAAGCCCTGAATTACCGCCTACATTGGCACCGTGCATGCAGTTGGGTCCAAGCCTATGATGAAATCACGACGTTCACTGATCGCGCCCTTGGTCGCGTCGGCCGCCTCCCTGCTTTGGGGCTGCGCTGACGACAGGCCGTCCACCTCGCCTCGGCGCACCGCCTTGGTGCAGTACCAATCGTGCAGCGAGCTCGAGGCCGACCTCAAGTCGCAGCTCATCGCCCACGCCGATGCGCTGCTCGACAGCACCTATGGCAACAATTGGTTTCCCCAGCCCGAGGCCGACCCGTCGTCGCCCCCGAGCGGCGGCAATGATGCCAGCGGCGACGCCCGCGTCGAGGGCAGTGACTATTCAGGCACCAACAACCAAGAAGACGGCGTCGATGAAGGTGACTTCGTCAAAACCGACGGCTACCACATTTACACGCTGGTGACCGATGCGCACGCGCCCGGCCTGCGCATCATGGGCGTGCCGCAGTTCGGCGAGCTCGTCGACGAGGCGACGCTGCCAATCGAAGGCTACCCGAGCCAGCTCCTTATCAACGGCGACACGGCCGCCGTGTTCTCGAGCGTCTACACCTACGACCTCGAGGCGGGCAACCCGCTGCGCGATCTCGCCGGCACCACCGACGACGACGGCAATTGGGCGCCAACGTACTACGCGCTGACCAAGGTCACGATCGTTGATGTGAGCAATCGCAACGCCCCCGTAGTCACCGACGAGTTCTATCTCGATGGCGACCTGCAAATGTCGCGTCGTATTGATGACGCCGTACGCCTGGCCACGTTCTCGACGCTTAATGCCTACCCGATTTGGAACTTGTGGAACTATTATTATGAAAATGGCGAGGACATCGCGGCCACTCGCGCCGCGGTCCACGCCGCGATCATCGCCATGCCGCTCGCGAGCCTGGTTCCAAGCCGCTACACCAAAGACGGCGAGACCTACGCACGCGCGCCGATCACCGAGTCGGTGTGTCGCCAATTTTCCAGCCCCACCAACAGCGCGGGCTACGGCGTTTCGAGCATCTACTCGTTCGAGTTGACGAGCCCTGAGGCCATCGACCAAGATCACATCGTCTCCAACTACGGCACCTTCTACGCGTCCAAAGACACCTTGGTGCTCGCCGACTTTGCGTTCGACTGGTGGTATTTCTACGAAAATGGCGAGCAGCAAGACACGCTCAACATCCACGCGTTCGACATTTCCACGCCCGGCCATACCAATTACCTCGGCTCGGGTCGCGTCGATGGCTACTTGATCAACCAATTTTCGCTTGACGAACACGAGGGCAAGATTCGCGTCGCGACGTCGACCGGCGTCTTTGGCCGATGGTGGCAGCAAGAACCCACGACGCCGGAGTCGCACATCACGGTGCTCGCGCTGCAAGATAACGAGCTCGTAACCGTTGGCCATCTCGGCGGCATCGCCCCGGGTGAGCAGATCTTCTCCGCGCGGTTTCTCGACGAAAGGGCCTACCTCGTGACGTTTGAGCAAACCGACCCGCTGTTTACGATCGACATGTCCAACCCGTTCCTGCCGACCATCGCGGGCGAGCTCGAAATCCCTGGCGTCTCCACCTACCTACACCCAATCTCGGACGACGCGCTGCTGTCGATTGGCGTCGGCGGCGATGAGGCGGGCGCCGATTGGTGGAATACCACCGTGTCGCTGTTTAACGTCAGCGACTTCAGCAACCCGGTTCGCACCGATCTACAAAGCCTTGCGCTCGACCCTTCCTGGTACGGCTACAGCGAGGCGCAATGGGACCATAAGGCGTTCCAATATTTTGCGCCCAAGAAATTGCTTTCCGTGCCGCTCGAGGGCGCCAAATATAGCGAAGGCCCCGACAACGACAATGACGGCTATGCCGACTACTACACCTATGAATACATAAGCGAACTTGTCTTGCTCAATGTCGACGAGCAGGCTGGCCTGTCGATCAAGGGCACGATCGACCACTCGCCTTACTACGCGACGTCGCCGTGCTATTGGTCGCCTGGCGTCCGCCGCACGATCTTTATGGGCGATTATATCTACGGCATTTCTGGTCGCGTCATTACCGTGAGCCGCACCAGTGACCTGCAGCTGATGACGTCGCAAGAGCTAGCACCGCAGCCCCA